>NZ_JBEPCJ010000015.1:0-137206 GCF_040299565.1 Spirillospora sp. NPDC000708 | reverse complement strand
CCGGGGTCGTCTAGACCCCCAACCGCCCGCCGGAGGTGGGGGGGTACGGGTTGGTGCCGCCGCCGGCGCTCCCGGGCGCCTCCGGGGCGCGGCCGAGCGCCACGGCGGCGGCCGCGCCGCCGCTGGAGCCGCCCGCGGCGCGTGCGCGGTCCCACGGGTTGCGCGCCGGGCCCGCCAGGTCGTTGTCGGTGTAGCAGCAGAGCCCGAACTCGGGGGTGTTGGTCTTGCCGAGGCTGATCATGCCGCCGCGGCGCAGCAGCGTCACGAGGTGCGCGTCGCGGTCCGGGACGTGGTCGGCGTAGGCCCGGGAGCCGTAGGTGGTGCGGACGCCGGCGGTCGGCGTCAGGTCCTTGATCGCGGTGGGCACTCCGAACAGCGGCATGGTGTGCCCGCTCGCCGCCGCTCCGTTCGCGAGCGCCTCGGCCCGCGCGATCGCCTGGTCGGCGGTGACGGTGATGAACGCGCCGTAGCGATCGTTCAGGCGCTCGACGCGGTCCAGGTAGTGGCGGACCAGTTCCGCCGGGGAGACCTCGCCCGCCCGTACCGCCGCGGCCTGGTCGAGTGCGGTGAGCTCGTGCGGTTCCGTCATGCGCGCCTTCCCTCGACGGCGGAGGCGTCCGCCCCGCGATGCCACGATCACCGCCACCCTAATACCGACCGGTCGGTATGTCAGGAGGGTCATCGCGGAACCCGGCGCCGCCGGGATCGCGCGGGCCGGATCAGGCGGGCCGGATCACGCGGGCCGGGACAGGGCCGCGGCGACCTCGGCGGCCGGGCCGTCGGCGAGAAGGATCGTGTAGTGGTTGGCGTCGTCAATCGTGCGGACGGGGATCCGCTCGGCGATCGGCGCGGGATCGGGGTACAACGGCACCGGCTGGTCGAGCATCCCGCGCCCGGCCCGCAGCATCTCCGCGGGACGGCGCAGCCGCCGCCACGCGCCCGCAAGCGCGTCCCCGGTGAGCAGGTCGGCGGAGTCCTCGGTGACCGCGTCCAGCGAGACGCGGCTGCGCAGCTCCGGCTCCTCGCCGGTCATGTCGTAGTCGACGTACGCTTCGATCGCGGGCGTCCAGACCGTGAAGGCGGGGTGCGCGCGCCAGAAGTCGCGGTTGGCCTCCAGGTCGGCGAACCGCATCCGCAGCCGGGCGGCGGCGGGGCCGATGGTGTCCGCGACCTGCTCCGCGGGCGTCCTGCCCGGCGCGACGGGCAGCGGCGGCCCGCCGTCGACCAGCACGATCCGCTCCACCCGGTCCGGATACAGGTCGCCGAGGACGAGGGAGACGAACCCGCCCATCGAGTGACCGGCGACGACCGCCCGGTCCATCCCGAGCGCGTCGAGGACGGCCGCGCAGTCGCGGGCGTGCGCGGCCATGCCGTACGGGCCGGGCAGCGCGCCGCTGCGGCCGCGGCCGCGCAGGTCGACGGCGGCGAGGGCGCCGCCCGCGGCGGCGAACCGGCCGGCGGCCGGGCCCCACGCCAGGTGCGACCCGGTGATGCCGTGGACGGCGAGGACCGACGGCGTCCCCTCGCCCCAGATCCCCACGGTGAGGTCGCCGCCGGGGACGGCGACGGTCGTCCTGCGATACCCGCTCATGGCGCGCACCCTACTCCGGCCGCCGTCACCCAGGGGATCTCGGCGACGGCGACGTTGTGCAGCGGGTTCTCGGGGGTGACCAGCGAGTCGTTGCGCAGGGACACCCGCATCCCGGTGCTCAGGGCGGTGCCGATCGGCGCCACCGGCGTCGGTGACGCCGTCGCGGAGACGCCCCGTGACCATGGAGATCGCGGCGGGGCCGGCGGGCGCGCCGGATCACTTGCTCGGCTGAGGCGTCTTGCAGTGGACCTTCGGGTTCGCTCCCACGTAGTTGAGCGGGCCGGCCACGATCGTCACGAGGACCGTGCCGACCTTGGCGCAGCTGGCCTTCCGGTCGTCGTAGTAGTGCCGCTGGCCGGCGGCGATGGCACCGATGACCAGCCAGATCAGGACGATGGCGGTTCCGACGCGCACGGCTGCCTCCGGGGGGACGGGGCCGCCGCGCTCTCCTGGTCGGGTCATGATCGGCGGCCGGGGGTGTGTGTGGTGTGCCCATTCGGAACCGGACCTAACGCCCCGGTCCGGAATGTGCCGCCTTCCGCACCGTTCCGGGCATGCGGCGGACCGGACGGCGAGCGGCCGCGCGGGCGCGGGGAACGGCGGGCGGCGGGAACGGGCGGCGGTCTACGCTCGTCGAAACGTGTCGGACCACCCACGAGCACGGAGGACGGACATGGGCGACGACGTCGAGCACGACAGGTCGGGCCAGCTCAAGCAGATCGAGAGCGGGCTGCTGCCCGGCGAGCAGGTCATCGCGGTCTACGACGCGATCGGCACCGGCACCGGGTTCGTCGGCCTCACCGACCGGCGGGTGATCATCCAGGACAAGAGCTTCGCGGGCAAGAAGTACGCGATCACCAGCATCCCGTACTCCAAGATCACCTCGGTCAGCGTGGTCAGCAACAGGTCGTGGGCGGGGCCCTACTTCTCCTCCGGCTCGATCGCGATCAACGTCGGGACGATCTCCTACGAGGTCGAGTTCCGCGGCGCCGACAAGAGCCACCACGTGCACAACGTCATCCTGGACTTCATCTCCCGCTGACCGCCTCCGCGCCGGAGCCGGTGCCCGGTCCCGCCCGGGCCGCGCGCCGGCCTCCGCCGCCCGGATCGATGGTGGCTTTCCGCGACGTCGGACCTGCGTACGGTGATCGCGATCCACTAGACTGGAGGCTCCTCGACCCACCCCCGCTCCCAGTCGAGGGGACACCATGACAGAGCGTCCTTCCCCCGGCCCCGGCTTCTCCGGCGCCGCCCTCAACCGCATCTACGACTACTCTCTCGGCGGCAAGGACAACTACTGCGCCGACCGCGCCGTCGCCATCGAGGCGTTCGGCTCCTTCCAGGCCGCCCGGCTGCTGCCCCGCGAGAACCGCAAGTTCCTGCGCCGCGCCGTCCGCCACATGCTGGACGAGGGCGTCCGCCAGTTCCTCGACGTGGGCTGCGGCCTGCCCGGCAAGGGCAACGTGCACGAGGTCGTGCACGCCCGCGACGCCGCCGGCCGGGTCGTGTACATCGACATCGACCGCGTCGCCGTCGTCCACTACCAGGCGCTGCTGCACGCCGTGCCGAACGCGACGGCGGTGCACGGCGACGCGCGCAAGCCGCACGCGATCCTCGCCGACGCGGAGGTCACCGCGCTCATCGACCTGAGCCGCCCGGTCGGTGTGCTGATGACCGCGACGCTCGACGCGATCCTCGACGAGGAGGACCCGGAGGGCATCGTCCGCGCGTTCACCGACGCGATGGCGCCGGGCTCGCACCTGGCGATCTGCGACTTCGCCGACGACGCGATGACGTCCTGCGAGCGCGCCCTGCAGGACCGGATCCTCACCGAGAACGGGCTGGTGTTCACCGCGCGGCCCCGGTCCCGGATCGCCGCGTTCTTCGACGGCCTGGACCTGGTCGACCCCGGTCTCGTCCCCGCGCCGGAGTGGCGCCCCGACCGCCCGCACGAGCCCGCGACGGGCTGGCTGGTGGCGGGCGTCGGCCGCAAGCCCTGACTCCGGCGGCCGCGGCAGGCCTTGAGCCAGGCGGCGGCCGGCGGTTCAGACGACGATGCGGGCGGTGGAGCCGGTGCGCTCCTTGGTGACGCGGAGCTGCGCCGGGATCCGGGCCCGCAGCTCCGCGACATGGCTGACGATGCCGACGGCGCGGCCGCCGTCGCGCAGGCCGTCCAGCACGTCCATCACCTCGTCGAGGGTGTCCTCGTCGAGGGTGCCGAAGCCCTCGTCGACGAACAGCGTGCTGATCTCCGCGCCGCCCGCCTCCGCGGTGACGACGTCGGCGAGGCCGAGCGCCAGCGACAGCGAGCTGATGAACGACTCGCCGCCCGACAGCGTCACCGGGTCGCGTTCCAGGCCCGTCCACGCGTCGGCGACGCGCAGCCCGAGCCCGCCCGCGCCGTGGCTGCGGTCGCCCGCCGCCTTGTCGGTGGTGTGGACGAGCGCGTACCGGCCGCCCGACATCCGGCCGAGCCGCTCGTTCGCGGCGGCCACGACCTGCTCCAGCCGCGCGGCGAGCACGTACGCCGACAGCGACATCGAGCGCCGGTTCGCGGCGTGCTTGCCCGAGGTGAGCCCGGCGAGCCGCTCGGCGGTCCGGTACCGGTCCGCCGCCGGGCGCCAGTCGCGGACGGCGGCGCCGAGGTCGGCGCGCAGCCGCGCGAGCCGCTCGCAGCGGTGCCGGGCCCGGTCGGCGGCGGACGCCGCGCCGGTCCGGGCGTCCTCCGCCGAGGCGAGCGCCGCCTCCAGCGCGTCCAGGTCGGGGGCGGGGGCCGCCGCCGCCTCGGCCAGCGCGCGGTCGGCGAGCAGGTCGCGGACGAGGGCCTCCTCGTCGTCGAAGCGGCGGAGCCGGTCGCGCAGCGCGGCCTGGTCCTCGTCCGGCATCGCGGCGGCGAGCACCTCGTCCGGCGTGCGGAAGCCCTCCTCTTCGGCGGTGGCCTTGGCGCGCGCGCGAGCGGCGGCGAGTTCCTCGGCGGCGCGGCCGGCCTCCCTCAGCGCGTCCATGGCCTCGGCCAGCGCGTCGGCCTCGCGGCCGAGCCGGTCGATGCGCGCCTCCAGGGTCGCGTCGGTGCCGCGCGCCTCGTCCAGCGCCGCGCGCAGCCGCTTCTCCTCGGCGTCGAGCTCCGCGCGCCGGGTGCGGTTCGCGGTGAGCGCCCGGACGTTTCCGTCCCGGGCGTCGCGGACCCGCTCCAGCTCCTGCTCGTCGCGGTGCAGGACGCTCTCCAGCCGGTCGGCCTCCGCAGCCCGCGCCGCCGCCGCGGCGAGCGCCTCCTCCGCCTCGGCCAGATCGGCGGCGAGTGCCTCGGCGGCCGCCTCGCCGACCGCCTCCAGCAGGCCGTCGCGCTCGGTGCGCAGCGCCTCCACCTGGCGGGCCGCGTCCTCCCGGCCGTGCTGGGCACGGTCGGCGGCGGCCTGCGCCTCGTCGACCTGCTCCTCGGTCGGGATCAGCGCGAGCGAGGTGACCGGGGCCGGGTGCTCGGTAGACCCGCAGACCCGGCAGGGCTCGCCGTCCTCCAGCTCCTCGGCGAGGACGGCCGCCATCCCGTCCAGCCGCGCCTGCCGCAGGTCGAGGACGTGCTGCCGGGCGTCCTGCGCGGCGTCGACCGCGTCGCGATGCGCCGCCTCCGCCTCGCCGAGCAGGTGCCCGACCTGGTCGCGGCGGTGCGCCGCGTCGAGCCGGCGCCGCGCGTCGGCCACCGCCGCCTCGGCGCCCGGACGCCCGGCCGCGGCGATCCGCGCCGCGTCCAGTTCGGCGCGGCGCGCCTCGACGATGCCGGGGAGGTCGGCGAGCGCCGCGGCGATCCGCGCCTCCTCGGGTTCGAGGCGCGCCATCTCGCGGTCCAGCTCCGCCCGCTCGGCCTCCAACTCGGTCAGCCGCGCCGCCTCCTGCCGGCGGTCCGCCAGCTTCGCCATCTCGTCGCGGCGCGCGCGCTCCGCCTTCGCCAGGACGTCCTCGGACGCGCTGGGCGGCAGCAGCGTCCCGACCCGGGAACGGGTCTCCTCGGCCCACCGGCGCGCCTGGCCCGCGCGGACATGCCGGTCCTGCACGGCGCGCACCAGCGGCACGACCCGGTCGGCGCGCGCGGCTGCGTCGAGCCCCGACGCCAGCCGCGACCGCTCCTCGGCGCGCTCGGCCAGCGCGTCACGGCGCGCCAGCGCGTCGGCGCGCCGCCGGCGCCGCTCCGCCACCTCCCGCCCGGCCTCCAGCGCCTCGCGCGCGGCCCGCACCGCCGCGTCCGCCTCGTCGCGCAGCCCGTCGGCGGCCGCGCGGACGTCGGCGTGCTCGCCCGCCAGCTCCGCCGCCCACGCCGGAAGCACCTCCACGTCCGCGGCCGGCTCCGGCACCTGCTCGCCGCGGCGCGGCGCCGGGACCGGCAGGCGCTCGCCGCGCGGCGGCGCGGCGCCCGTCGCCTCCGCGATCCGGTCCGCGATCGAGGACGCGGCGGCGGCGAGCTCCGCCGCCTCCCGGCCCGTCGCCGCGCGCCGGTCGGCCAGCCACTTCTCCACCTGCGTGAACACCTCGGTCGCGAACAGCCGCTCCAGCACCTTGCGGCGCTCGTCGGCGCCCGCGCGCAGGAAGCCCGCGAACTCGCCCTGCGGCAGCAGCGCGACCTGGCAGAACTGCGCCGCGTTCATCCCGAGCAGCCGGGAGATCAGGTCCCCCGCCTCGTCCAGGCGCGTGGTCAGCCCCGTCCAGCCGCCGCGCTCGAACTCCTCCAGGATCACCTTGGCGTGCTCGGTCGTCGTCCCGGACCCGCGCAGCTTCGGCCGCTCCCACGCCGGCGACCGCGTCACCCGCAGCCGGCGGCCCCGGATCGTCGTCTCCAGCACCACGCGCGGGCCCGCGCCCGGCGCCGCGTGGTCGCTGCGCAGCCCCTTCACCGCGTTCCGGACCCCCGGGACCTGCCCGTACAGCGCGAAGCACACCGCGTCCAGGATGCTCGTCTTCCCCGCGCCCGTCCGGCCCTGGATGAGGAACAGCCCCGCGTCCGACAGCGCGTCGAAGTCGATCTCCTCCGTCCCGGAGAACGGGCCGAACGCGGCGACCTCCAGCCGGTGGAGCCTCACGCCAGCGCCTCCTTCCGGCGGCAGTGCTCGAACGCCTCGTCCAGCAGCGCGCGCTCCGCCTCCGTCGCGGGACCGTCGGTGACCTCCGCCACGAAGTCGCCGGCGATGTCGAGTTCCGACCGCTCGCGGACCCGCTCCGTCCAGGTGCGCGCGCCGTCGGTGCCGCCGCCCTCCGGCTCGAAGCCGAGGACCAGCGCGTGCGGGAAGCGGCGGCGCAGCCGCTCCATCGCGGCCGACGGGCGGCGTTCGTCGGTCAGCGTGATCTGCAGCCAGCGGTCCTCGTACTTCTCGTACTCCGAACCGGACAGCAGGTCGTCGATGCGGCCGCGGACGCGCGCCAGCCGGCGCGGCACGGGCGCCTCCACGAACTCCGCGGCCACGCCGTCCTCGCGCAGATCGACGAGCCAGGACCCCTTGACGTGGTGCTCCTCGGAGAACGAGTACGCCAGCGGCGACCCCGAATAGCGGACCCGGTCCGTGATGGCCCAGCGGCCGTGCAGATGCCCGAGCGCCGCGTAGTCCACGCCGTCGAACACCGACGCCGACACCTGCGCCGACCCGCCGACCGAGATGTCGCGCTCGCTCTCGCTGCTCTCGCCGCCGGTCACGAACGCGTGCGCGAGCACGACCGAGCGCAGGCCCGGACGCCGCGCCGCGTCCGCGCGGACCCGCCGCATCGCCTCGGTCAGCGCCGCCGCATGCGTGCGCTCCTCCAGCTCCCACGGATGCCGCACGAGCTCCGGCTCCAGATACGGGACGCCGTAGATCGCCGCGTCACCGACCACGACCGGCTCCCCCACCCGCGCGAAATCGGTCCGGACGTGCACGCCCGCCCCGTCCATCAGCGCGGACCCGAACCCGAGCCGCCGCGCCGAATCGTGGTTCCCGGCGATCAGCACGACCCGCGTCAGCTCCGCGAGCCGCGCGAGCGCCTCGTCGCACAACCGCACCGCGTCCACGGCGGGCAGCGCCCGGTCGTAGACGTCGCCCGAGACGAGCACACAGTCGACCCGCTGCTCTCGCACGGTCGCGACGAGGTCGTCGACGAACGCCGCCTGCGCGGCCAGCAGGTCCTCGCGGTGGAACGATCTGCCGAGATGCCAGTCGGAAGTGTGCAGGATTCGCATGTCGCAGCAACCATAGGCACCCCGTCCGACACATCCGGCGCAGAAACGCCGTGTTGGCTTCAATCCCGGCCCAAGGGCCTCGCCTGGCGGCTCGGCCCTTGACCGTGATTGGGCGAGCGCGAACTCGCTTCGCGAGCTTCCCGGTGGGGGCTCGCCTTCGGCATCGCCCCCACCGGTCAGATGGCGCGCTCGCGTGACGGCTCGGCTTGGCGCGGGGCCCTGCCGGGCTCGCCTTCGGCTTCGCCCCGGCCGGTCGGATCGGCCTGGTCGCTCAAGGTGAAGGCTCCACTCGGCGGTCAAGGTGCACTGGTGGCTTGGGGGTGGTGCGGCAGGTTTTAGGCTGGGGTGGTGGGTGATCGTCCTTACGTGCTGCTGAGCTGCGCGATGTCGGTCGACGGGTACATCGACGACGCGGCGCCGGAACGGCTGCGGCTGTCCAGCGCCGCGGACTTCGACCGCGTCGACGCGGTGCGGGCCGGCTGCGACGCGATCCTCGTCGGCGCCGGGACCGTCCGGGCCGACGACCCGAAGCTGCTGATCCGCTCGCAGGCGCGGCGGGAGCAGCGGGTCTCTCGCGGGCTCCCGCCCGACCTCACCAAGGTGACGCTGACCTGGAGCGGCGACCTGGATCCTGGCGCGCGGTTCTTCACCACGGGCGAGTCGCCGAAGCTGGTGTACGCGCCGTCCGGCGCGGCCGCGGAGCTGGCGGAGCGGCTCGGCGGGCTGGGCGAGGTCGTCGACGCGGGCGAGCCGCTGGAGCTCCCGGCCGTCCTGGCGGACCTGTCGGCGCGCGGCGTGCGGCGGCTGATGGTGGAGGGCGGCGGCGCCGTTCACACGCTGTTCCTCACGTCGGGGCTGGTGGACGAGCTGCAGCTGGTCGTGGCGCCGTTCTTCGTCGGCGACCCGTCGGCGCCGCGGTTCGTCCGGTCGGGGGTGTTCCCGCAGTCGCCGGAGCGGCCGATGCGGCTGGCGGAGATCACCCGGATCGGCGACCTCGCGCTGCTGCGCTACCTGCCGGGAGGCGAGCGTGGCTGACGCGATCATGGACGACGCCGGGTGGCTGGCGCTGGCCTGCGACCTGGCGACGCTGTGCCCGCCGTCCTCGACGGCGTTCTCGGTGGGCGCGGTGATCGTCGGCGCGGACGGCCGGGAGATCGCGCGCGGGCACTCGCGGGAGGCCGACCCGCACGACCACGCCGAGGAGGCGGCCATCGCCAAGACCGGCGGGGTGCTGCGCGGCGCGACCGTCTACAGCTCGCTGGAGCCGTGCGGGAACCGCGCGTCCCGGCCGCGGCCGTGCGCCGAGCTGATCGTCGCGTCGGGGGCGCGGCGGGTGGTGTTCGCCTGGCGCGAGCCGTCGGTGTTCGTCGCGGGCACGGGCGCGGAGATCCTCGAGGCGGCGGGCGTGGAGCTGGTCGAACTGCCCGAGCTCGCCGGGCCGGCGCGGGCGCCGAACGCGCACCTGCTGACTCGGTGAGACTCTAGTCTCATTTCTCTTGCCAACCCCCCTCGACCGCGTGCAATGCTGAGCCAAGCAAGCATTCGGTCAGCGGATGCGCTCCGGACTCTCCGCGGACCCCCCGGCAGGAGGCACATCAGCATGCTCGAGCACGATCGGCTGTTCATCGGCGGCGAGTGGACGGCACCGGCCGGCACCGGCACCATCGAGGTCATCTCCCCGCACACCGAGGAGGTCATCGGCCGGGTGCCGGACGGCACCGAGGCGGACATGGACGCCGCGGTCGCCGCCGCCCGGCGCGCCTTCGACCAGGGCCCCTGGCCGCGGATGACGCCCGCCGAGCGCGCCGAGAAGGTCGGCAGGCTGTCGGCGATCTACGCCGAGCGGCAGCAGCAGATGGCCGACCTCGTCACCGCGGAGATGGGCTCGCCGATCCTGTTCTCGGTGTTCGGGCAGGCCGCGATCCCGCAGATGGTGCTGCAGTACTACGTCGACCTCGCCGGCACCTACGCCTGGGAGGACGAGCGGCCCGGCATGCTCGGCCCCGTCACCGTCACCCGCGAGCCGGTCGGCGTCGTCGCCGCGATCGTCCCGTGGAACGTGCCGCAGTTCACGCTGATGCTCAAGCTCGCGCCCGCGCTGATCGCCGGCTGCACCGTCGTCGCCAAGCCGTCCCCCGAGACGCCGCTCGACAGCTACCTGCTGGCCGAGTGGATCAAGGAGGCGGGCATCCCGGACGGCGTCGTCAACATCGTCCCGGCGGGCCGCGAGGTCGGCGCCTACCTGGTCGCGCACCCCGGCGTCGACAAGGTGTCCTTCACCGGCTCCACCGCCGCCGGACGCAAGATCGGCGCGGTCTGCGGCGAGCAGCTCAAGCGGGTCACCCTGGAGCTCGGCGGCAAGTCCGCCGCGATCGTGCTGGACGACGCCGACCTCGCCTCCACCATCGAGGGCTTCAAGATGGCCTCGCTGATGAACAACGGCGAGGCGTGCGCCGCGCAGACCCGCATCCTGGCGTCCCGCCGCCGCTACGACGAGGTCGCCGACGCCCTGGCGACCATGGTCGGCGGCCTCACCGTCGGCGACCCGGCCGACTACTCCAGCGAGATCGGCCCGCTCGTCGCCAAGCGGCAGCAGGAGCGCGTGGAGAACTACATCCGGATCGGCCAGGACGAGGG
Source organism: Spirillospora sp. NPDC000708 (assembly GCF_040299565.1). Lineage (NCBI taxonomy): Bacteria > Bacillati > Actinomycetota > Actinomycetes > Streptosporangiales > Thermomonosporaceae > Spirillospora > Spirillospora sp. NPDC000708. The sequence continues at coordinate 126,782 of NZ_JBEPCJ010000015.1, read as the reverse complement.
CGCCAAGGTCATCACCGGCGGGCTGAACCGGCCGCACGACCGCGGCTGGTACGTCGCGCCGACCGTGTTCGGCGACGTCCGCAACGACATGCGGATCGCCCGCGAGGAGATCTTCGGCCCGGTGCTCGTCCTGATCCCCTACGAGGACGAGGAGGACGCCGTCCGGATCGCCAACGACAGCGACTACGGCCTCGGCGGCTCGGTCTGGACCGGCGACGTCGACCACGGCGTCGAGGTCGCCCGCCGCATCCGCACCGGCAGCTGCGGCGTGAACCTCTACAGCCTCGACCCCAACACCCCGTTCGGCGGCTTCAAGAACAGCGGCCTCGGCCGCGAGCTCGGCCCGGAGGGCCTGAACGCCTACCTGGAGCACAAGTCCATCCCGCGTCCCGCCTGACGCCTCCAGAACCCGCGTGCCGTCCCGTGAGCGCCTGCACGGGACGGCACGCGACGTCTCAGCCCCCTCCACCGATCGGTTGATGCGGCGGATCAGCCGCCGCGTGGCCGGTCGGTCGATGTCCCGGTGAGGCCCGCCCCGGGAGCCTTGTGGTCGTTGGGAGACGACCAGAGGAGCCCGCGTTGGCGATCATCGAGGTGAACGGCCTCAGCAAGCGGTACGGCGGCCGCACCGCCCTGGACGAGGTGTCCTTCTCCGTCGAGGAGGGCGAGATCTTCGGCATCCTCGGCCCGAACGGCGCCGGGAAGACCACGGCGGTCGAGTGCCTGGAGGGCCTGCGCCGCCCCGACGGCGGCACCGCCCGCGTCGTCGGCCTCGACCCGTGGACCGACGGACGCCGGCTGCACGAGCTGATCGGCGTCCAGCTCCAGCAGACCGGCCTGCCCGGATCGATCCGGGTGCGGGAGGCGCTCGAGCTGTACGCCTCCTTCTACGCCTCCCCGCGCGACCCCGGCGAGCTGATCGCCCAATGGGGCCTGGAGGGCGAGCGGGACGCCCGGGTCCGCAAGCTGTCCGGCGGGCAGGCGCAGCGGCTGTACATCGCGCTCGCGCTCGTCGGCGCGCCCCGCGTCGCGTTCCTCGACGAGCTGACCACCGGCCTGGACCCGCACGCACGCCGCGCCACCTGGGAGCTGATCCGCCGGATCCGCGACGAGGGCGTCACCGTCGTGCTGATCAGCCACTTCATGGACGAGGCGGAGGAGCTGTGCGACCGGCTCGCCGTCTTCGACGCCAGCCGCATCGTCGCCACCGGCACCCCCGGGCGGCTCATCGAGGAGACCACCGGGGGCGGCGGCCGGATGCGGTTCCGGCCCGTCGACGAACTGGACCTCGCCCTGCTGGCCGGCGTGCCCGGCGTCACCGACGTCCGGCGGTCCGGCGCGTACGTGACCGTCACCGGCCGCGGCGACTTCGCCACCGCGGTCACCTCCGCGCTCGCCCGCAGCCGCGTGGTGGTCGCCGACCTGCGCATCGACCAGCGCACCCTCGACGACGCCTACCTCGCCCTGACCGGCGGGCCGTCCGCCCGCGACTGAAGGAGCCGCAGAATGTTCGGCAAGATCCTGGCCGTCGAGTTCCGGATGCGGATGCGCGAGGCCCTCACCCCCGTGTTCGCGGTCGTGCTCCCGCTCGCCCTGCTGTTCGGCTTCGGGCTGATGCCGGACGCCACCAAGCCGTCCGAGAACCTCGGCGGGCAGACCACCACCGAGTACATGGCCGTCCTCGGCACCGGCGTCGCGTTCGCGATCCTCAGCCTCATCATGCTGCCCGGCGTGCTGTCCGACTACCGCGAGCGCGGCGTGCTGCGCCGCATGCGCGCCACCCCCGTCCGGCCGTCGGCGCTGCTCGGCGCCCAGCTGCTGATCAACGCGGGGGCGGGCGCGGTGACCGCCGCCGTCATGATCGTCGCCGGTGCGGCGGCGTTCGGCACCCCCGTGCCGCGCGGCTTCGGCTGGTTCCTGCTCGCCGCGGTCCTGTGCCTGCTCGCGCTGCTGGCGCTCGGCTCGCTCGTCAGCGCCGTCGTGCCGACCGGCCGGGCCGGCAACGCCGTCGGGTCGCTGCTGTTCTTCCCCAGCATGTTCCTCGCCGGTGTGTACATCCCCTACGACCAGATGCCGCGCACCCTGCAGCGGATCTGCGACGTCACCCCTCTCGGCGCCGGCATCCGCTCCATGCGGGACGCCTGGATGGGCCACGCGCCGCATCCCCTCCATCTGGCGATAATGGCCGCGTACGCGGTGGTCGCGACCCTGGCCGCCGCCCGGCTCTTCCGGTGGGAGTGACGTGCCAGAACACGAGTACGGCGTCGACGCCTGGGAACGCCGCGAGCGGCTCGCCCTGGGCGTCGTCCCGTACGTCTCGCTGGGGCTGGCGACGGCGCTCGGGCTGCTGGTCGACCATGGGACGCCCGGCAGGATCGCCCTCCAGCTGGGACTGAGCACGGCGGCGGTCGCGTGGGTGACATGGATCGCCGTCCTCCACCCCGACCGGCTGGAACGCCCCCGCGCCGCGGGCGCCTACTACGTCGTCCTGATCGGCCTGATCGGCGCGCTGATCTCGATGAACGGGATGTACGGGTTCGCAATCATCACCGGGTACATGCACGCGTTCTGGCTCGGCCCCCGCTGGCGGACCCTCGCCGTGATCGTCTGCGCCGCGCTCGGCGCCGCGGCGCAGCTGGGCGGGATCGGGAGCATCGACCGGGGGAACCTGCTCGTCTACCTGCTGGTCTTCGCGGTGAACGTGCTGCTGGCGGGCGGGATCACCCTGTTCGCCTGGCGCATCAGCGAGGAGTCCGACCGGCGCCGCGACGTCATCGCCGAGCTCGCCGAGGCGAACGCGCGACTGGAGGCGGCCCTGGAGGAGAACGCCGGCCTGCACGCCCAGCTCCTCGCGCAGGCCCGCGAGGCCGGCGTGCACGACGAGCGGCAGCGGATGGCGGGCGAGATCCACGACACCATCGCGCAGGGCCTCGCCGGCGTCGTCACCCAGCTCCAGGCCGCCCGGCAGGCCCGCGAGCGCGGCCGCGACTGGGAACGGCACGTGGACGTCGCGCAGCGGATGGCGCGCGACAGCCTCGCCGAGGCCCGCCGGTCCGTCCAGGCGCTGCGGCCGCAGTCGCTGGAGGAGTCCGCACTGCCCGAGGCGCTCACCGAGGTCGCCGGCCGCTGGACGGCCCTGCACGGCGTTCCCGCCGAAGTCAGGACCACCGGTACCGTACGGACCATGCACCCGGAGGTCGAGGGGACGCTGCTGCGCACCGCGCAGGAGGCGCTGGCGAACGTCGCCAAGCACGCCGGCGCGTCCCGCGTCGCGGTGACCCTGTCGTACATGGGCGACCTGATCACCCTGGACGTCCGCGACGACGGCGCCGGATTCGCCCCCGACCGCGTCACGCCGACCGCGGACGGCGGCTACGGCCTCACCGCGATGCGCCGCCGCGTCGCCCGCGTCGCCGGGACGCTGGAGATCGAGTCGGAGCCGGGCGCGGGCACCGCGATCTCCGCGAGCGTCCCCGCCGTCCCGATGGGCGACGCCGGATGACCGGTGACACGATCACCCTGCTCATCGCCGACGACCATCCCGTAGTGCGCGACGGGCTGCGCGGCATGTTCACCGGGGAGCCCGGCTTCGAGGTGCTCGCCGAGGCCGCCGACGGCGCGGAGGCGGTGCGGCTCGCCGAGGCCCTCCGCCCGGACGTCGTGCTGATGGACCTGCGGATGCCCGGCACCGACGGCGTCACCGCCATCACCCGGATGGCGGAGCGCGGCCTGCCCGCCCGGGTGCTGGTGCTGACCACCTACGACACCGACAGCGACGTGCTTCCTGCGATCGAGGCGGGCGCCACCGGCTACCTGCTCAAGGACGCGCTGCAGGACGAGCTGTTCCGCGCGGTCCGCGCCGCGGCCCGCGGCGAGTCCGTGCTGTCGCCGTCGGTGGCGGCGCGGCTGATGAGCCGGATGCGCACCGCCGCCGCCCGCCCGTCCTCGCCGCGGGGTGAGGAGTCGCTCAGCCCCCGCGAGCTGGAGGTCCTCGGCCTGATCGCGCGTGGCAGCACCAACCGGGAGGCCGCCGCCCGCCTGTTCATCAGCGAGGCCACGGTGAAGACCCACCTGCTGCACATCTACGGCAAGCTCGGCGTGAACGACCGCGCCGCCGCGGTCGCCGCGGCATTCGACCGCGGCCTTCTCCAGCCCGGCTCCGCATCCTCCTGACGAACTCACCCTCCAGACGAACCGCTCAGGACACCGAACAACCTCACCTCACGGGCGCGCCTTACTGACGAGCCACCCAGAACACCGGCCCTACCTGAACGGGCCGCTCAAGACACCGCCCCCTCCTGAAGCGGCCGCCGCTCAAAACACCGCCCTCCCCTAAACGGGCTGCTCAGGGCAGCGGCGACACCGTCCAGCCGTGCCGGATCCGGCAGGCGCGCGCCGCTTCCACCGATGGCGTGCCCGCCACCAGCACCCGAAGCCCGCACGTCGGGACCGCGCCGTGGTCGAACGCCAGCGCGCGCAGCTTCGCGGGGCCGACGACCAAGGCGGTCGCCCCGTACCGCAGGACCGCTTCCAGCAGCTCGCGGGCGCCCGGCTCCGGCACTCCGGCGAACACCGCGCCCTGAACCAGGCACAGGTCGATGAGCCCGACCCACGTCCGCACCGGCACGTCCGAACCGCAGCAGACCAGCACGTCGTCCTCTCCGAGCGCGACGGCCCCGGCCAGCCGGTAGAGGTCCGCGAGCCGATCGGCATGCGTGACGTCTTCGAGCGGACCCGTGAGCCGCAGCGCCGCGTCGCGCAGCGGATCGGGGGACGGCGCCTCGCCGGACCCGGTCCCCGCCTCCAGCAGCCGGTCGAACGGGGTGGCGCCCGGCACGTCCCCGAACGCGAAGACCTGCCGCACGTACGAGTCGTCCGCTGCGGCCATCGACCGCGCGGCGGTCACCTCCCCCGTCATCAGGAACCGCGCGCCCACCTCGTTCATCATCGCGGCGAGCTCGTCCGCGGGCGCGTCCGGCGGCAGCGGCGCGGGCACGGCTCCGGCCGCACCGACCGCGTGCACGGCGAGTGCCAGGTCGCAGGCGTCCGCGAGGTGGATCGCGCCGACGTCGCCGGCGCGCACCCCGTGCCACCGCAGGCCCCGGGCCGCCGCGGGCACCACCTCTGCGAACCAGGCGCGGCCCAGCGACCGCCCCCGGTCGACAACCGCGGTCCGGTCGCCGCCGCCCATCGCCGCCAGCACCGTCCGCGTCACCGTCGCGTCGGCGACGCCCACCGCGCCGGTCTCTCCGTCCAGCATGCGGCGACCGTATGCCCGGCTCCAGCGCCGCCACATCCGAAGACCTATGTAGACACATGTGTAGCCGCCCAGGTGAATCACGGGAGTCGGCCGAGGCCGGCGCGGTCGAGGAGGGCCCGGCGCCGGACACGCCCGCCAGAATCGCGGGGAATCTCCTCGACCAGGTGAACGGCGACGACCCCGCGGCGCCCTGCGACGTGCGTGTCGAGGTAGGCGAGCAGGTCGTCGGCGGAGGTCTCGTCGGTGACGACGGCGAACGCGTGCGGCGCCAGGCCGAGGTCCTCGTCGGGGACGGGCGCGACGGCGGCGTCGGACACCGCGGGATGCGCGGCGAGCACCGCCTCGGGTTCGCCGGGCGGCTCGGGCCTGGCACGTCCCACCCGGCCGAGCACGAACACGCGACCGTGGTCGTCGGCGAACGCGGAGTCGCCGGTCGGCAGCCAGCGGACGGGGACGGCGGCGGTCCGGGCCACCGGCAGCCGCACGCACAGTTCGCCCGGCTGGTAGGACGGCTGGCCGGCGCCGGTCCGCGGATGGACGACGCACCACTTCACGCCGGGCAGGCCGCGTCCGACGGAGTCCAGCGTGCCCTCCTCGGCGGCGCGCAGGTTGAGGTGCGTGATGCCGGCGGCCTCGGCGAGACCGTACGCCTGCCTGACCGGGCAGCCGAGCCGGGCCGCGGCGGCGCGCGCGTCCTCGGCGGCGAGCGGCCCGCCCAGGGTGACGACGGCGCGCAGCGTCCGCAGGTCGTAGCGGCCGACCGTGCGATCGCGGCCGAGCGCCTCGGCCATGGACGGCGGCAGCACCGCCACGGTCGCGCGCCACCGCTGCAACGCGCGCAGCAGGTCGTGGCGGCCGCCGGTGAAGGCGACGATCGTGGCGCCGAGACGCAGGCCCGGGTTGAGGACGCCGTTCAGGCCGAGGACCCCGGTGAGCGGCAGCGCGGTCAGCACGGTGTCGGCAGCGCCGATCATGCCGGCCTCGGCGACCCGCACCAGGGCGGCGACCATCTCCGCGTGGGTGAGCCGGACCGTCCGACCCGGTCCGGGCGGACCACCGGCGCAGACGATGAGCGCGAGATCGCGCGCCGGGTCGACGGGGACCACCGGCGCCGCGACACCGGTCGACCGCGCCGAGAACGGCTCGGTACCGGCTTCCGCGCCGCCGGGATCGCCCGGGTCGACAGCAACCTCCGATGCAGTGACACCGAGCGCAGAGAACGCTTCGGTAGCAGGTTCCGCGTCGCCGGAGTCGCGGGCCGGATCCACGGGCGCCGCCGGCGCCGCGGCACCGGTGAGCAATGCCGAGAACGGCTCGGTACCGGGTTCCTCCCCGAAGCAGAACAGCCGCCGCTCCTGCCCCCGGACGTCATCGGCGAGCCCCGGCCAGGTGATCACCGTCCGGGCTCCGGCGGACTCCAGCAGCCGCGCGGTTTCGGCGGCGGACGGCCCGCCCACGGGGAACGGGACGGCGCCTGCGGCGGTGACCGCGTGCAGCGCGAGGGCGAACTCGGGGCCGCCCGGCAGGTGCAGGCCCACCACGTCCCCCGGCCGGATCCCCTCCCGCACGAGCCCGGCCGCCGCTGCGCCAGTCCGCGCGGCCAGCTCGCCGTACGTCAGCGACCGGCCGGACGACGCGTCGGCCACGGCGGGCCGCGCGGTCTTCTCCGGTCCGGAACCGGCCCCTCCGAGCACGGCACGCGTCACCGTCGCGCCGGGGTACGCGGCGGCCACGTCCACACCCTGGGAGATCATGCGCCGACGCTATGTTGGACGCCGCGTCAGCACATGCACCGGACTACGCAGGCATGGTCGTATTCAGCACCCCCTCACCGCTCCGAGATGTGTACACACCCCCTCAGTCCTCGGGCGAAAGGGTCTCCACGACCCATGCGGCGATCTGCGCACGGGACGAGTAGCCCAGCTTGGTCAGGATGTTCGTCACGTGCCGCGCGACGGTCGCCGGGCTGATCACCAGCTCGTCCGCGATCCCGCGGTTGGTCAACCCGCGCGCGACGAGCCGTGCGACCTCCCGCTCCCGCCCTGTCAAGGTGCTCGGCGGCGTGAACGGCCGAGCCCGCCCCTCCACCGCCCGCCCCCCACCTGGGCCGCTCCGAGGACGCGCATCCCGCGCCTCGCCCCTTTGCTCACCACCCAGAAGGTCCCGTCCGGCCTCCCACTCCTCGCTGGCGCCCGACGCACGTCCGCCCCAGACCTGCCCCGCCTTTTCCGACCCGTGCATCACCCCGAACCGCTCACCAGCCGCCATCTCACCGCCGACGCGTCCTTCTCCTGCCCCCACCTCCGGTTCGCCCCCACCCCACGCCGCTGCTCCTTGCGCTCCCAACCGCGTCACCGCTGCTGATCCCTGCGACTCGTCCACCGGCTCGCCGCTGGAAACCCGTCGACCGCCCACCTGCCCGCCACCCACCTGCTCACCACCCTGCCGCCCGCCACCCGCGCCGGCGTTGAACAGGTCGGCGGCGATCTGCCGCCCGCCGCCCTCCTGCCCGCCGCCCTCCTGCCCGCCGCCTTGCCGCTCACCACCCTTCCGCTCACCGCTCAGCCCCTCGCCGCGCCGCCGGCTAGGCGCCGCACCCAGCCCCCGCTCGCCCCAAAACCGCCCCGCCACCGACCCCGACGAAACATCCGCCCGCTCCCCACTCGACAGCCGCCCTCCCCCCTGTCGTCCGCCGCTCTGCCGACCGGGCGCCACACCCGGCCCCGGCTCGTCCCCAAACCGCGCAGCCGCCGACCCCGGCGACGCACCTGCCTGCTCCACACTCGACACCTGCCCACCACCCTGCTGCCCGCCGCTCTGCCAACCAGGCACCGCTCCCGCCCCCCGTCCGTCCCCAAACCGCGCCGCCACCGACCCCAACGACACATCTGCCTGCTCCACACTCGGCACCTGGCCGCCGCTCCGCAGGCTTGGCGCCACACCCGACCCCCGCTCGTCCCCATACCGCCCTGCCGCCGACCCCGGCGACGTATCCGTCTGCTCCACACTCGGCACTTGTCCGCCGGTCTCCTGCCGACCGCTCCGGACTCGGTCCTCGCTCTGCTCCTGCCAGCCAGGGCCTTGAGCCCCGACCGCGCCCGGACGTGGCTCCTCCTCGGAGGGCAATGCGGCCGATCCCTGCGACACGCCTGGCTGCTCGGAACCTCTCACTTGTCGCCCGGCCTCCCGCGCGCCGGGCTGCTGGTGCTGACCAGCACTTGTCACCCGTCTCCCGGTCTCCTGTTGGCCGGGCTGCTGTTCCTGATTCGCGCTTGGCTCCTGCTCGCCCTCGAACCGCGTTGCTGACGGTCCCCGCGACCTGCCCGCCGACTCGCCGCTTCCGGCTTGGCGCCCGCTCTCCTCGTGCCAGCCGAGCCCCTGTGCCCAGACCGCGCCTATCTCTCGCTCGTTCCGGAACCGTTCTGCCGCCGGTCCTTGCTTCGTGCTCGTCGGGTCGCTTGTGGAGCGTCGTCGACTGCCGTCCTGAGCGCTGCTCCGCTGGGCAGGTATCGCACCCTGGCCCGGCTTGTCCTCATCCCGAGTCGCCGCTGGTCCTGGCGTGTTGTTCTGCTCAACACGTGACTCTTGTCCGGCGGTCTTCTGCCGGGCGAGTTCCTGTACGTGAGCCGGGCTTGGCTCTTGCACGGCCTTCTGCCGCGTCACTGTTGCGCCTTGCGACAGGTCTGCCGGGTCGTCGTTAGGTCTCTGGCGGTCGGCTTCGGATCGTCGGGCCGTGGGCGACTCTGGGGTGGCTTCGGAACTCATCGCGCTTGATGGAGGCTGCGCTGCACGTGCTGGGGCGCCGTCCGGCTTGCGTGGGACGGACTGCGCAGCAGGGATGAGGGGCGTCTCTGGTTCGCGCGCGTTGGCCGGTAGTTGCGCCACGGTGGGCCGCTGCGCGCCTGGCTCCTTACCGACGCTTTCCTGGCTCCGCAGTGCGCTCGGCTCTGGTGCCCCGCCGGGATGGGTTGAGTGCTGTGTTGCGCTTGCCTGGCTGCTGATGGGTGGGCGGCGCGCGGCCGCCTGGGCTGCGTTCGGTTCGTGTTCCGTCCTTGGTTCGCGGGTGGGACGGGGTGTCGGGTGTTCCCAGGTCGGTGGTACGGGGGGCCGGGGTCGTTCTTGGCTGGGGCGTGGAGGGGGGACGGGGGTGGGTGCGGCGTTGTGGGCGTGGAGGGCGTAGTCGACCGCGTCGTCGGGAGGCATCGCGCGGCCCTCGCCCCAGAACTGGGCGACGAGGGGCTCGCCGAGGCGGCGGCGGATCGGTTCCAGCATCCGTTCGCGGCGGGCGCCGGCGGCGGGGTGGCGGCCGGTGGCCTCGCGGAGCGCGGACGCGGCGCCGGCGAGTGTCACCGCGCCGCGCGCGTCGCCCTCGACGGCGACCAGTTCGGCGAAGGTCTCCAGGGCGCGGGCGACGTCGAGGCGGATGCCGGACGAGCGGCTCAGCGACAGGCTCTCCGCCAGCGCCTCACGCGCGGACGCCATGTCCCGCTGCTCCAGCGCGACCCGGCCGATGCCGGCGAGCGCCCGCGCCATCTCCGGACGCGCCCCGATCTCCGCCAGGATCGGCAGGACGTCCGCGTAATGGGCGCGGGCCGCGCCGGGGTCGCCGCGCAGCTCGGCGAGCCGGCCGAGGCCGATGATGGCGTGCGCGGCGCCCCAGAGCTGCCCGATCTCCCGCATCAGCCTCGCGCCCGCGTCGAGGTGTTCGCGGGCCTCGCGGAGGCGGACCCGGCGGATCAGCAGGTAGCCGCGGGTGATCCGGGCGTAGGCGCGGACCCAGTCCAGGCCGGGCCCGGCGGCGATCGCGTCGGCCTCGTCCAGCCGCTGCGCGGCGTCCGTGAACCGGCCCGCGCGGGCGAGCGACTCGGCCAGCGTGACCATAGCGGACGCGGTGGCGAACGTGTCCCCGGCGGCCCGGCAGGGGCCGAGGGCCTCCTCGGCGTACCGGGCGGCCTGGGCGAAGTCGCGGCCGCCGACGGCCAGCTGCGCGCGCCCCGCGAGCGCCGCGCCCAGGATGCGCGGGTCGGTGCCGTGCGAGCGGGCGAGGAACCGGTCCGTCCAGTCGGCCCATTCGGCGACGCGTCCCCGGACGATCCAGAAGGTGCGCAGCGCGGTGCACAGCCGCAGGCCCTTGCCGATGTCGCCGCGGTCCAGCGACCAGGTGAGCGCGGCCTGGACGTTGCCGAGTTCGGCGTCGTACCGGCGGAACAGCGCGACCCGGTCGGCCCAGGCGCCGGGCACCTCCGCCATGCCGAGCCTCCCGTGGCGCTCGGCGTCCTCCAGTACCGCGTCGCGGTGCCGGTTCCGGAACTCCGCGTCCTCGCCCGCCTCCGCGAGGCGTTCGGCGGCGTACTCGCGGATGCTGTCGAGCTGGTGGAACCGGACCTGCCCCGCCATCTCCCCCGCGACGGCCACCAGGGACTTGTCGACCAGCGCGGTCAGCAGGTCTAGGACGTCCTCGGCGGGGAGCGCGGCGTCGGCGCAGACGTGCTCGGCCTGTTCGAGGGTCCAGCCGGCGAACACCGACAGCCGGCGCAGCAGCGTCCGCTCCCGCTCGTCGAGCAGGTCGTGGCTCCAGTCGATCGCCGCGCGGAGCGTCCGCTGCCGGGGCGGCGCGGTCCGGTCGCCGGCGCTGAGCAGCCGGAACCGGTCGGCGAGGCGGCCGGCCATCTGCTCGACCGACAGCACCCGGACGCGCGCGGCCGCCAGTTCCAGGGCCAGCGGCATGCCGTCCAGCGCCCGCGTGACCTCCTCGACGCCGCCGGTGACGTCGAAGCCGGGGCGGGCGGCGCGGGCCCGGTCGGCGAACAGGCGCACCGCCTCGTGCGGTTCGAGCGGCGGGACCCGCCAGACGTTCTCGCCCGCCATCCGCAGCGGCTCGCGGCTGGTCGCCAGCACCCGCATCCGCGGGCAGCGGGCCAGCAGCAGGCCGGTCAGTTCCGCGCACTCCTCGATGACGTGCTCGCAGTTGTCCAGGACGATCAGGACCGACGGCCCGCGCAGCGCGTCGGCGAGCGTGTCGGCGGTCCGGCGGCCCTCCTCCTCCGCCACGTCCAGCACCGCCGCGACGCGCCGCGCGACCGGCTCGGGCGTGCCGTCGGCGCGGACGCCGGCGAGTTCCACGAGCCAGACGCCGTCGGGGTGGGCGTCCAGCATCGTCCGCGCGACGTGCAGGGCCAGCCGCGTCTTGCCGATGCCGCCCGCTCCGCACAGCGTGACCGCCCGCATGCCCTCCAGGAGGCGGCGCAGGTCGGCCACGTCGCGCTCGCGGCCGACGAAGGCGTTGGGTTCGGCGGGGAGGTTCGTCCTCAGGGGAGATCTCGGGTCGCTCATGCCCCTCCTGCCGTGTCCGAAGGGCCCGGCCCGTTGCGCTCCGTGCCCTGGTGCGGCCTGCGGCCCGCGAAGTCCGGGTCGCTCTGTGAGTGTGTCATCGCTGTGCGTGCCCCGTCTGCGGTTTCGGGGGCCCTTTCTCGCGGGCGGTCCCGCCGCCGATTCCACCTTGGGCGCCGCGGGGCCGTACCGTAGTGCGCCGTGTCCACCGCCTCCGAGAACGCGGCCGCCAGCCTCGACGACGTGCTGGTCGGCGAGGCCGTGCTGGGCGTGTACCGGCAGATGTTCGCGGCGCTGGCGCGCGACAGCGGCGCCGTGGTGGACGATCCCGAGCTGGTGGACGTCGCCGAGACGCTGCTCGCCGCGTTCGCCGACGCGGGCGAGGACGGGCTGAGCCGGGAGCAGATGCGGTACGTGTGCCGCCGGTACCCGTCCGAGGTGTTCGAGAACCGGCTGCGGGTGCTGAAGGGGCTCGGCGCCGTCCGGGAGGTGTTCCCCAAGCCGAACCAGCTGCGGTACCGGGCGTCGTTCACCAGCGTGGTCGGGCTGATGTTCGTGCGGCGGATGATGCTGGACGGCGGGCAGAGCGAGATGCACCGGCTCCTCGCGCTGGAGCAGCTCAACGTCGCCGACCCGCGGATGACGCCCGAGCAGGCGCGCGACGGCGCGGAGGGCCTGGCCCGGGCGTTCCGGCTGTGGAGCGTCGAGCTCGTCACGCTCACCAACGGGACGATCGAGGAGCTGCGGGAGCAGGCGCCGAAGCTGTGGGGCACCGAGGAGATCCTGCTGCGCGCCGAGCGGCTGCACGGGGCGATCCTGCGGCGGTGGCCGCAGCTCGACCGCACCTGCACGGACCTGCGCGCCGCCATCTACGCCTACGGCGACGCGTCGCGGCGGGCGGCCGCGCGCCTGACGGACTCCGCGGGCACGACCCGCAACCTGACCCTCCTTCCGCCCGAGACGTGGCGCACCTTCGCCCGTACCGCGGGCCGCGAGGAGCTCGCGGCGGTCCTGGACGGTTTCGTGTTCGACGCCGCCGCGCCGTGGCACGAGCCGTCCGCGGTGGTGACCGCCGTCGAGGACGGGCCGCGCGCGACCCCGCCGCGGCCGGCGCCGCCGCGACCGTCCGTGCCCGACACCGGGCTGTCGTCGGAGACGGGCTCCGACATCACGGCGATGGAGCGGCTGCGCGCCATGGCGGAGGAGGTCCTGCGCGGGCGGGACCGGGTCGCCGTGCACGACGTCCTCGCGCAGGACTGGGTGACCGCGCGCCGGACGCTGGCTGACCTGTCGTCGGCCCATCTGCACCCCGAGCTCCCGTACCGGCTCGTCTGGTCGGACGGCCTGGACGTCCGCCCGGACGGCGCGCCCACCTGGGTGACGCCGGGATGGTTCGAGAGGACGTGACCGTGGACCCGCAGGTTCTCGCGCGGGCCCGCGCCCGCGTGCTCGGCGCCCCGTCGGTCGCGGCGGCCGATCCGGTCCCGGCGGGGACGGCCGCGGCCACGGACGGCGACCGGGTGTGGCTGCTGCCGGTCTGGCCGGACGGCGCGACGCCCGCGCTTCTGGAGGAGTACGAGACCGCGCCCATGCCGCTGGACCGCGCGGGTCAGGCGCGCCGGGTGCTCGCCGCCGCGCTGCGGTGCTGCTGGACGCGGCTGGACGACGCCCCGTGGCCGGGAGCGCCGGCGACGGTCGCGGCCGTCCTGGACGTCTACGCGGGCATGTCCCGGGGGGACGCGGACCTGGCGCGCCGCTGGGCCACCGGCGAGCTGCGCCGCCTGGCCGACACCGGGTGGCTCCTCCTGGACGAGGGCACCGCCGCGAAGAGCGGTACCGTCCGTCCCGGTCCGCGGGTCTCCCTGTGGGCGGAGCACACGCTGTCGTCGCTGCGCTCCCTTCTGCACCGCCTGCCCGAACCCCCGCCTCCGGCGGAATCGCACGCCCAGGACCCGCTCGACGAGCCTCCGGCCGTCCCGTCCCCCCGTCCCGCCGAACCGGCCGACGACGAGCCGGCTTCGGCCGCGGAGCCTTCGGCACCGGGTAGTGAACGTGCGTCATCCGCGCCTCCTGTGGTGTTCAGGTCACCTTCCGTGAACGAGCCTGCCGCGCCCCCGGCACCGGCGGCGGAGAAATCTCTTTCTGTGGATAACTCGCCGCCGACCGGCCCCGACGAGGCCGAGCCGGACCCGGAAGACGGCCCACGGGCTGCACGCGAGGACGCGTCGCGTGAGGAAGGTCCGGGGAGCGGCGGTGAGTGAGCTGTTCGAGGGCCTGCTGCGCGGCTATGACGAGCGGCGGCGGGCGGAGCTGGTCGCGGCGTACATGGCGGTGGAACACGCCGCCGAGCCGGTGCCGGAGGTGCGGTTCCCGGCGCTGCGGGAGCCGGCGCTGCGGCGGACGGTCGAGGAGATGCTGGCGCTGAGCGGCCGGACGCTGGTCCGGTCGGAGCAGACGTCGTGGATCTCGGGGTACCGGGACGACGTCGCGGCGGAGCTGGCGAAGGACGAGGAGTGCGTGCCGCCGCTGCAGGAGCGGGCGGTGCTGACGCTGGTGCTGATCCATTCGGTGGCGATCCCGCGCGCGGCGGGGCTGCTGGAGGACGACTCGTGGCTGTCGCCGTACCCGACGCCGGTGGAGGAGCTGAGGCGGCGGACGCAGCTGCCCGTCGGGGAGCTCGAGGCGGCGCTGCGGCGGCTGCGGCTGGCCGGGCTGGTGGCGCAGGTGAAGGCGGGCGCCGACCCGGCCGACCCGGCGCAGGCGGGCGGTTTCGTGCCGGGGCCGCAGTTCCACCGGCTGACGCCGGCGGCGCGCAGGCGGCTGCAGGAGGAGCTGATCCTGGCCGCGGGGCCGGACTCGCCGCTGGCGGCGGCGATCCGGGCGCGGCGGCGGGGGCGGGAACGCGAGCAGGGGGAGAGCGAATGACGGCCGTGCTGGAACCGCTGGTGCCGGGGCCCGTCCGGGACGCGGAGAACCTCGTCGGCGACCGGACGCTGGTGGCGGTGCAGGCGGTGAACATCTCGCGGCTGTCGACGCATCCGGTGCCGACCGTGCCGGGCACGCTGATCGTGGTGGCGGGGCAGGGCCCGAAGGACTCCAACGGGGCGGGCAAGTCGTCGTTCATCGCGGCGATCACGGCGCTGCTGGGCGACGAGCAGTGGCGGTTCGCGTCGGGTGCGCGGGCCGTGGCCGAGCTGCTGTTCAACGCGGAGCTGGCGGCGCAGGGCGACAGCCAGTGGGCGAGCGCGGACCACGGGTACATCGTGGGCGTCTTCGACTACGCCGAGGCCGCCGACCCGGACGGCCAGACCGAGGACGGCCAGGACGAGGACGGCCAGGACGGGGACGACGACCGCGAGACCGCGCTGACCGTGTGGCTGCGGGTGAACGTGGACGCGCCGCATCTGGAGATCCGCTGGCAGGAGGGCGTGTACCTGGCGTCGGCGCCGTCGGAGGCGGGACGGGTCGGGCTCGCGGACCGGCTGTGGGCGAGCCTGCCGCGCAGCGCCGGCCGCCGCGACCTGGTGGCGAAGGACCTGAGCCGCGTCCTGTACGGCGGGCAGGTGCGGTGCGTGTCGTTCCTGTCGACGTCGGTGCGGTCGAAGGTCGCGACGAACCTGCTGTCGCAGCCGCTGAACGAGATCAGCCCGGAGCGGATCTTCAGCGCGATCGCGGCGCTGACCGGCCTCGACCGGGAGCTGGAGGCCGAGCGCAAGTCGCGGGCGGAGGAGCACCGGGAGCGGGCGAAGGCGGCGGAGGCGGCGGACCGGCTCGCGGAGTGGGAGCGCGAGGCGGCGGCGCTGCTGAAGACGTTCGACCGGCGCGACCGGGCGCGCGAGGAGGTCGCGGCGGCGCTGCGGCACTGGCGGACGCGGCAGGCGCGGCTGCTCGGGGACGCGGCGGAGTCCGACGCGGCGCTCGCCGCCGAGCAGGAGGGGCTGCGGGCCGAGGCCGAGGAGCTGGCGGCGGCGGCGAAGGCGGCGGAGCGGGAGATCGAGCAGCTCACCGGCGGCGCGCTGGACGCGCGGCTCGGCGAGGCGAGCGCGGCGCTGGCCGAGCTGAAGGGGCAGGCCGACAAGCTCGGCGCGGACAAGGCGGTCGCCCGCAACCGCATGGAGGAGCTGCGGCGGCAGGTGTCGGCGCTGGAGGAGCGGCGGCGGGAGGCCGACGGGCGGGACGGCGCCGCCGCGAAGGCGGAGCTGGCGGACGCGGAGGCGCGGCGGGACGAGGCGCAGCAGGAGTTCGGGATGGCGCGCGGCGCCGTCGCGCGCGCGGAGCGGTCGCTGGCGGAGGCGGAGGCGGGCGAGAGCAGCGCGCCCGCGCAGATCCGGGCGCTGGCCGCCGCCGGGATCGCGGCGGTGGGGCTGCTGGACGCGGTGGAGCTGGCCGAGGACGTCCGCGACCGGTGGGAGGCCGCGCTGTGGCCGTACCGGGAGGCCGTCGTGGTCGGGACGTCCGATCTGGACGCGGCGGCGGACGCGCTGAAGGGGCTGCCCGGCTCGATGATCGTCCCGGCGGACGGGGAGCTGAACCCGGGCGGCGAGCCGGTGCCGGGGCACCCCGAGGGGGTCCGGTGCGCGCTGCCGCTGACGCGCTTCTTCGGCGCCTTCGACGGCGACGGGAAGGGCGTCGTGATCGTCGGCGGGTTCCCCGAGCCGGTGACGGGGCGGGTGGCGCGCGTGCAGGCGGCGCGGGCCGCTCTGGAGGCGGCGAAGGAGGCGCTGGAGAGCGCGCGGCAGGCGACGTCCGACGCCGCCGCCGACGTGGCGCGCGCGGGGCGCCGCCTCGCGGGCGCGCAGGCGGCGGACGAGCTGGACGCCGTGCACGAGCGCATGGCGGAGCTGCGGGCGCAGCTGGAGGAGCTGGCGAGCAGCGAGTCGAAGCTCGGTCCCCGGCTGGGGTCGGCGGAGCAGGCCGTGCGGCGGCTCCAGGCGAAGGCGGACACGCGCGCGCTGGAGGTGGACCGGCTGCGCGGGCGCAAGGAGGCGCACGACCGCGACCGCGACCGGGTGCGGCGCAAGGCGGCGGAGCTGGCGGACAAGCGCGCGGCGCTCGGCCTGGAGGAGCTGGAGAAGGAGTGGGGCGGCTCCCGGGACGGCGCCGCCGAGTGGCTGTCCGGCCTCGACGACGACGAGGCGACGTGGACGCCCGCCGAGTGGTGGCACACCGCCGAGAAGCATCTGTCGGAGGCGCTGCGACGCGTCTTCCCGGACGGCCCGTCCGATGAGGACATGCCGGAGGAGACGCGGTTCCTGCTGCGGGAGCGCGCCGAGGGCGAGGGCCGCCGCACCGACCGGGAGCAGGCCACGTTCCTGCGGCTGGCGAAGTCGCTGGAGGGCTACCTGCGCCGCCAGGAGGACTACGAGAAGCACCAGCGGCGGCAGATCGAGGTGCAGATGTCCGAGCGCCGCGCCGACCTGGAGAAGGCGCGCAAGGGCGCGACGGAGGCGGCGGGCGCCGCGGAGGCGCACCGGACGGCGCTGACGGCGGCGATCCGGGCGCGGCTCCAGCGGGTGTCGGAGGAGTTCGAGAAGCTGGACGTGACGTACGGCGGGTACGGCGCGACGCTGGAGTTCCCGACGCCGGAGCAGCCCGGCGACCCGGAGCAGGAGTGGCGCTGGCGGGTGACGCCGAAGTGGCGGCGCTCGGACGGCCAGCGGTACGTCCCGTACAACCGGCGCGCGAACACGGCGCTGATGGACGAGAAGGCGGTCAAGCTGGTGTGCGCGGCGGCGCTGGCCAGTTCCGGCGGCGGGCGGCTGTGCCTGGTGCTGGACGAGCTGGGCCGCAACCTGGGCAAGGAGCACCGCAAGGAGGCCGTGGCGCTGTTCCGCAAGATCGGCGAGACGCACGGCATCACGGTGATCGGCGCGTTGCAGGACGACATGGAGCCGTACGCGATCGACGCGTGCGGGCAGTACGTGAAGCTGCGCCGCTCCTCGGACACGATGCCGTACAACGAGCCGCCCGTCGTCGTGGGGTACGACGAGCACGAGCCGCGGGTCCGGAAGCTGGCGGAGGCGGTCACCCGGGCGCGGGCCGACGTGACCGGCGCGACCGACGCGACCGGCACGACCAGTACGACCGGGACGACCGCCGGTACCGGCGAAGCGCCGTAAATCATGTGAAGGCGGGCGGCGATTCCGGCAGGATGCCCGGCATGCGTGCTGACGAGCTCCTGACCGAGGTCGAACCGCTGCCGTTCGGGGAGCGCTGCCGGCGGCTGGCGGACCTGCGCGGACGCGCCGGCACGCCGGAGCTGGCTGCGCTGCTCGGCGAGCTGGCGGACGGCGGCCACTACGAGCGGTCCGTGGGGCTGTTCGTCGCGTCGGCCGTGCGGGACGAGGCGTCGCTCGCGCACATCGCGCGCGCCATGGGCGACGCCGACGCGGAGCTGGCGTGCCGCGCGATCCGGCTGTACGTGCAGCACGGGAACGGCCCGGAGCCGTTCCTCGCCGGGCTCGACGACGCGCCGGCGGCGATCCGGTCGGAGATCTACGACGCCGTCCGCAGGCGGCGGCGCGCGGATCTGGCGGACGCGCTCGTCGGGCCGGTCGCGGACCGCTGGGGCGTGGAGGAGGCCGCCGCGCTGCTGCCCGCCTGCAGCCCGCCGGTGGTGGCGGAGCGGATCGACGCGTTCGCGCGCGCCGTCCCGAACTGGGCGTCGCTCGGCGGCGCGCATCCCGGCGTCGTGCTGGACCATGCGGAGCGGCGGCTCGCGGAGGCGGCCGACTGGCTGCGCGCGGGGCTGTGGGGGCTGTACGGGCCCGGCGTCGCGGCGGCGGTGGGGCACGACCCAGGACGTGTCGTCGGATTGCTGGAGCGGTTCGGCGGCGACCCGGGGCTGCCGTTCGCTCTGGACTCGAAGACCGGTGTCCTGCTGGAGGCGGAGCCGGTCCGGATGATCCGGCTGCTGACCTCCGAGCGGTACGAGCGCTCGCTGCGCCGGGTGCTGTGGCGCAGGTCCGTCCGGGACCGGCTCGCGGCGCTCGGCGACGGCGACGTGGCGCGGGTGGCGCGGGCCGTCCGCGAGGACGACAGTGCGCTCCGCCTGCTGCTGAAGGCGTTTCCGCCGTCCCGTCGCGAGCACGTGTTCGGCGCCGCGATGGCCGGGGTGGACCTGTCGGCCGTCGAGCTGGACGAGTCGCTCCTCGACGTCCTCCCGCGCGCGCTCCGGGTGAGGGAGGCGCGGCGGATGCTGCGCCTGCGCCGGGTCGCCGAGACGCCCGCGCGCTACTGGAGCATCAGCGCGTTCCTTCCATACGAGGAAGGGATGCCGGTCCTGGAGGCGCTGACCCGCCGCCCGGACGCCGACGACCGCGCGACCGGCTACGCGCTGCTGATCGCGTGCGCGGGGCGCAGCCGCGATCCGGGCACGCTGACCGCGATGCTGGAGTCGCTCGTCCGGCTGCGCAACGAGCAGGATCCCGTCCGGTACTCGGCGCTGGACGCGCTCGCGAACGTCCCGGAGGGCCTGCTGCGCGCCGAGCACGCGGCGGCGGTGGCGCGGTTCGCCGACGATGCGCTGGCCGCCCGCGACTGCTCGTACATGACCCGGCAGGCGCTCGGGCGGATCGCCGCCGCGTTCTGCCGGCAGGGCGCGATCCGCGACGACGCCGACCTCGTCGTGTTCGGGCTGGAGCTGGTCGAGCGGCTCATCGGCCACGCCGGCGCGGTGTTCCTCGGCCGCCTCGACCGCGTGCTGCGGCACGGCCAGGAGTTCCGGCTCGCCGACACGCTCGCGCCCCACCTCGACGCGGCCGCGCGCCGCGACGACCACCGCCTCGCGCTGGTGCTCGTGCGGGCGCTGGGCCGCCGCGCGCACCGCGTCCCGCGCCTCCAGGACGCGCTGGAGGCCGCCCTCGACGCGCGCAGCGACGACGTCCTCAAGCAGGCCATCGGGCTGTGGCTCGCTCCCCCGGGCACCCGCGCCGAACGGGTCGGGCGGGTCGTCGCGAAGGACCCGTCGGCCGTCGCGGTCCCGGCCGTCCTGGCCGCGGTCGCCCGCGAGCGCACCGACCTGCTGCACCTGGTCCTCGGCGGGACGACTCCGCCCGGACGGTTCCAGCGCGCGGACGTCACCTACGTCCCGCACATGGCCACGGCGTGGATGCGCCGGTGGACGTCCCGGCAGCGCGACGCCTACCTCGGCCTGCTCGCCCGCGTGGCCGGGAACGAGGAGCAGCCGGGCGACGCGCGGGCGAGCGCGATCCGGACCATCGGCACGGTCCCCGGCGTGGACGCGGCCCGGCTGCGCCCCTACCTCGACTCCGACGACGACCGGATCCGCCGCACCGCGCTGACCGCGGTGGCGTGGACGGCGTCCCCCCAGGCCGTCCTGCCGGACCTGCTCGCGCACGCCGCCACGGACCACGCGCACGTCGCCATGTACGCGATGACCCGTGCGGCCCGTTTCGTCCGACCCTCGGAGCTGGCGGCGATCCTCGGTCCGGCGCTCCGGGAGGGCAAGATCACCGCGCGCAAGGAGGCGCTGCGGATCCTGCTGCACAACCGGGTGCCGGACGCCCTGGACCTGGTCGCCGCCGCCTGGGACGACCCCGGCCAGCACCGGGACGTGCGCGCCGCGATCGCCTCGGCGGTCCGCCCGTACCTGGCCGAACCGGTGGCGCGGCGGATCCTGGGCGAAGCGGCGGACGGCCCGCGCGACCTGGCCCGCCAGGTGCTCGGCACGCCGCCGCTGGCCGTCGAGGAGCGGTTCCGCGGCTTCTACGCGTCGCTGGTCCTGCGGGTGGCGGGTTCCGACGACACCGAGGCGCGCGCCGCCGCGCTGCCGAACGTCCCTCAGTGGGCGCAGTGGGCACCGGACGCTCCGGCGGTGGTGGCCGGTCTCGTCACCGACCTCGCCGTGACCGAGGGCTGGAGGCCCGCCCTGGACGCGCTGGTCGGCTGCGTCGTCGCCGGTTACGGCGCGGCGGAGCTCGGCGCGACCGCGGCCGGCCTGGCCGCCGCGCCCGACGAGCCGAGCGCCGGCGCCGAACGGGACCTGCCCGCGTTCCAGCGGCTGACGGCGCTGGTCGGCGCGGTGCGCAGCGCCGCGGACCGCGACCGCGACACGGCCGAGCGGGCCGTCGCCGCCCTGGACGGCCGCCTCCCCGGCGACCTCGCCCGCGAGCTGGCCGCCGCGACGCTCCGCTGGGACGGCCCCGGCACGGCCGCCGCGCTGGACGCGCTCGCGGACGGGTGCGCCGGCGGGGTCCTCGCGGCCCGGGAGGTCGCCGAGGCCCTCGTCGCCTGGGCGGACGAGAGGTGGCTCGCCTACCCGGAGTACGTCACCCTCCCCGCCGGCACGCCCGATCCCGAGGCGGTCCTCCCCCACGCGGAACGGCTGGCCGGACGCGGCGACCTCGCGGGCGGGCTGTTCGCCGCCGCGCTCACCGGCGTCCACGCGCGCCGCGCGGGCTGGCCCGCCCCCTGGCGCGCCCTCCTGCGCACCCTGCGCGCCAACGCCCACCCCGACGTGGCCTACACCGCCCGCCGCATGCGCACCGCCGAGGAGTGACCAACCTTCCCCCGGTATGCCGCATCACAATGGTGGACCGATCGGGACGAACCCAAGGGGTGGCCGGTGACGCAGTGGCGGGTTTCGGGATTCGAGGAGGTGCGCGAGCTCGGCCGCGGCGCGCAGGGGCGGGTGGCGCTGGCCCGGCACGGCGGGACCGGCGCGCCCGTCGCCATCAAGTACCTGCCCGCCGACGCCGATCCGCGGGCCAGGGACGCCTTCCGCAACGAGGCGCGGATGCTCGGCCGGGTCGACGACCCGCACGTGGCGCGGCTCTACCGGCTCGTCGAGACCGAGAACGGCACCGCGCTGATCATGGAGGCGGTCGAGGGCGTCTCGCTGAAGCGGGTCCTGGCCGAGCACGGCGCCCTCGGCCCCGAGGCGGCCCTGCTGGTCCTGAAGGGGTCGCTGCGCGGGCTCGCCGCCGCGCACGCCGCCGGGGTCGTGCACCGCGACTACAAGCCCGCCAACGTCGTCGTCCGCGCGGACGGCCTCAGCAAGCTCATCGACTTCGGCATCGCCGTGTGGACGGGCGAGGGCGACCGGTCGGGCACCCCGGCCTACATGGCGCCCGAGCAGTGGCGCGGCGAACCCGCCACCCCGGCCACCGACGTCTACGCCGCCACGTGCGTCTTCTACGAATGCGTGACCGGTGAGCGGCCCTACCGCGCGGACGACCGCATCGGGCTGATGGGGCAGCACTCGAACGCGCCCGTCCCGGCGGACGCGGTCCCCGAGCCGCTGCGCGCGCTCGTGCTGCAGGGGATGGCGAAGGACGCCGCGTACCGTCCGCCGAGCGCCGCGCACTTCGCCGGCGAACTCGACCGCATCGCCGTCAATGCCTACGGCCCCGACTGGGAGCAGCGGGGCGTGCGCGCCCTGGCCATCGCGGCCACCGCCTTCGCCGCGCTGTTCCCGCTCGCCGCCGCGGGCCTGCTGCCCGGCGGCGCGGGCGCGGCGGGAGCGGCGGGCGCCGGTACGGCGGGAGCGGCGGGGACGAGCGGGGCCGCGACGGGCTCCGGCGGGCTCCTGTCGGCGGTCGGCACCAAGGCGGGCGTCGCGATCGCGGGCGCCGCCGTCGCCGGCACCGCCGCGGTCGGAGCCGGCGTCTACGCCGCGACCCGCCCCGACCGCGACCACACCCCCGTCGCCGCCACGGCGACGGCCAAGGCGACGCCGTCCGGGCAGCGGATGTCGTTCGGCACGTTCACCCTCACCACCCCCGTGGACTGGAGGCTCTCGCCGCTGACCGACCTTCCGGGCCGTCCCAAGGGCAACTACTGGGTGAACTCCCCCGGCGCATGCTCCCCGTCCACGATCGGCGCCCCGAAGGACAAGAACCGGAAGGCCTACGACAACAACTGCCCCGGATTCGTGGTGATCGGCGAACCGTGGCGCAACGACCAGGAGAACGGCTGGAAGGGCTTCACCACCGACCGCCCCTGGGGGCCGGAGACCGAAGCCTTCCGCACCTGCCCGCACCGCGGCGACCTCAACGGCATCGGCACCGACGCCGACCGGGCCAAGCCCGTGCGCACGGGCACCGCGAAGGTCGGGACGCGGACGGCCCAGTACCGCGAATGGCGCATCCACTGCCTCGTCCTGCAGGGCGCCGACCAGTTCAAGCCCACCAGCGTGACGTACGTCCAGCGGTACTGGTACCTGACGGAGCCGCGCCTCCTCATCCTCGACGAGTTCGACACCCCGGGCCTCGACGAGATCCTCGCGAAGGCGACCTGGACCTGACGGGAGGGACGTCCCATGGCGCAGTGGCGTGTTCCGGAGTTCGACGAGGTGCGGGAGCTGGGACGGGGCGCGCAGGGCCGGGTCGTGCTGGCGCGGCACGCGGTCCGCGGCACACCGGTCGCGATCAAGTACCTCGCGGCCGGCGCCACCCCGGAGGCGCGGGACAGGTTCCGGGAGGAGGCGCGGATGCTCGGCCGGGTCGACGACCCCCACGTGGCCCGGCTCTACCGGCTCGTCGAGCACGGCGACGACCTCGCCATCGTGATGGAGGCGGTGGACGGCGTCCCGTTCCGGGAGATCCTGCGCAGGTACGGGGCGCTGGAGCCGGAGGCGGCGCTCAGCGCGCTGAAGGGGTCGCTCCTCGGGCTCGCCGCGGCGCACGCCGCCGGGGTCGTCCACCGCGACTACAAGCCCGCGAACGTGATCGTCCCGGCGGACGGCCGCAGCAGGCTCGTCGACTTCGGCATCGCGGTCGTGGCGGGCGGCGCCTCCGCCGCGGGGACGCCGCTGTACATGGCGCCGGAGCAGTGGCGCGGCGAGCCCGCCACCCCCGCGACCGACGTGTACGCGGCGACGTGCGTCTTCTACGAGGCCCTGACCGGCCGCCGCCCGTACACCGGGGACCGCGCGTCGATCATGGCGGGGCATCTCGACGGCGCCGTGCCGGCCGAGCACGTCCCGGAGCCGCTGCGCCCGCTCGTCGCGCGGGGCATGGCCAAGGACCCGGCGGACCGTCCGGTCAGCGCGTCGGCGTTCGTCGGGCGGCTCGACGAGGTCGCGGGCGGCGCCTACGGGCCGGACTGGGAGTCGCGGGGCGTCCGCGCCCTGGCGGGCGCCGCCGTCGCGCTCGCCGCGCTGTTCCCGCTGGCCGCCGCCGGGCTCGTCCCGGCCGGTGCGGCGGGCGCCGCCGGCGCGGGAGCCGCGGCCGGAGCCGGAGCCGGGACGGCGGGAGCCGCGGCGGGGTCCGGCGGAGTGCTCGCGGCCGTCGGCACCAAGGCGGCCGTGGCCGTCGCCGCGACCGCCGTCGCGGGCACCACGATCGGCGGAGCCGCCGCCTACCGCGCCGCCCAGCCCGACCCGGCGCCCCACCACACCGCCGCGGCGGCAAGTCCCACGCCGTCCGGTGTACTGCTGCGGATCGGACCGCTGACGGTGCGCGCGCCCGCCACGTGGAAGGCGCATCCGGTCCCCCACACGCCGTCAGAAACGCACCCCGGGCGCAAGCCCGACAGCTACTTCGTGAGCACCTGGACGAAGTGCGGGAAACCCAATGCGCTCGAAGCGTCGCTCGCCGCCAGCCAGGCGTGGTGCCCGGGCTTCCACCTCTTCGGCGCGAGCCTGCTCACCGACCCTTCGGAGTACATCGCCGGCCCCTACCAGCGGACCGACACCTACGCCTCGATGTTCAACCAGGACGAGGGGATGAACTGCCCCGACCACGACGAGCTGCGCGCCGTCGGCGTGGCGGACGGCGCCGTGAAGACCGCCGACCGGCTCGCGCCCGTCGGGACGCGCAAGGCGGAGTACCGCGAATGGCGCGTCCCGTGCTATACGCGCGACGATCCGGACGGGTTCGGCCCCACGCGCCGCACGTCCGTCTCCTACACGGAGCGGCTGTGGTACCTGCCGCAGTCGAAGATCTTGATCGTCGACCAGTGGAGCACTCCCGGCCTCGACCGCATCCTGGCCGACGCCACCTGGAGCTGACCGGCGCACGGCGGGCCGCTCGTCCCACGGCCCGCCGTTTTCCGGAATCAGTCGGTCTTGCGGAGGTGGTCCGCGCCCTCCGCCAGTTCCCTCGCGGCGCGGCTGCCCGAGGCGGACACGGCGGCGTCCAGCTCGTGCGCGAGTTCCTCCAGTTCGGCGCCGCCCGCCATGAGGGCGGTCAGCTCCTCGCGGCTGATGTCGTCCTTGGTGCGGTAGCCGATCGGGCGGCCGCGGTTGAGGATCAGGAAGCGGTCGCCGACCGGGTAGGCGTGGTGCGGGTTGTGGGTGATGAAGATGACCGCGAGGCCCCGCTCCCGCGCCTGGACGATGTACCGCAGGACGGTCCCGGCCTGCTTCACGCCGAGCGCGGCCGTCGGCTCGTCCAGGACCAGGGCCTTCGCGCCGAAGTAGACGGCGCGGGCGATCGCCACGCACTGCCGCTCGCCGCCGGACAGGGTGCCGATGGGCTGGTCGACGTCGCGCAGGTCGATGCCCATCGCCGCCAGCTCGTCCTTGGCGGTGCGGCGCATGAACGCGATGTCCATGCGGCCGAACCCCTTGCGCTTCTCCGAGCCGAGGAAGAAGTTCCGCCACACCGGCATCAGCGGGACGACCGCGAGGTCCTGGTAGACGGTCGCGATGCCGCGGTCGAGCGCGTCGCGCGGCGAGGAGAACGCCACCGGCTCGCCCTGCACCTCGTAGGTGCCGAGGTCGTGCCGGTGCAGCCCGGCGACGATCTTGATGAGGGTGGACTTGCCCGCGCCGTTGTCGCCGAGCACGCAGGTCACCTCGCCGGCGGACGCCTCGAGGTCCACGTCCCGCAGCGCGATGACGTTGCCGTAGTTCTTGCCGACGCCCGCCAGCCTGACCAGCGGCGGCGCCGCCGCGTCCGCCTTCTCCGCGCCCGCCTTCTCCGGTTCCGCCGTCATGTCGACCGCTCCACTCTGCGCCGCACGATCAGGTTGACCACGGTGGCGATGAGCAGCATCGCGCCGAGGAAGAACCGGAACCAGTCGGGGTTCCACTCGGCGTACACGATGCCCTTGTTCACCATGCCGAAGATGAACGCGCCGATCGCCGCGCCGATCGCCGACCCGTAGCCGCCGGTCAGCAGGCAGCCGCCGATGACCGCGCAGATGATGTAGTTGAACTCGTTGCCGACGCCCTCGCCCGACTGGACGGTGGCGAACGCGAACACCAGGTGCATCCCGGAGAACCAGCCGCAGAACGCCACGCCCATGAACAGGCCGATCTTCGTGCGGGCGACGGGGACGCCGACCGCGCGGGCGCTGCCGGCCGC
The DNA here is from genome assembly GCF_040299565.1 of Spirillospora sp. NPDC000708. Classification (NCBI taxonomy): domain Bacteria; kingdom Bacillati; phylum Actinomycetota; class Actinomycetes; order Streptosporangiales; family Thermomonosporaceae; genus Spirillospora; species Spirillospora sp. NPDC000708. Next base: position 100,919 of record NZ_JBEPCJ010000015.1, on the reverse strand, counting down.
GCCGCCCACCGCGAAGATCCAGTTGCCGGCGCGGGTGCGCAGCAGGATCCAGGTCGCGACCGCGACGAACAGCAGCCACCAGAACACGGTGATCTTGACGTTGACGCCGGCGATGTCGACGTCGGACGCGAACACCTTCCGCGCGCTCTCGAACCCGTCCATGTCCCGGACGGAGTCGGACGCGACGTTCCCGGTGACCGCCTTCGTCACGCCGAGGTTCGCCCCGGCGAGCATGAAGAAGGTGGCGAGGGTGACGATGAAGCTCGGCAGGCCCGTCCTGATGTAGAGCAGGCCGTTCAGCGCGCCGATCGCCAGCGTCACGACGAGCGAGATCGCGACGCCGACCCACAGGTTCAGCGTGAGCTGGTAGCTGACCAGCGTCGCGACGAGCGCCGCCGTCGTCACCGTGACCCCGGCGGACAGGTCGAACTCGCCGCCGATCATCAGCAGCGACACCCCGACCGCCATGATCCCAAACGTCGAGCTCGCGTACAGCACCGTCGAGAACGAGTCGGCCTGCAGGAACGCGTCGGCGACCAGCGAGAAGAACACGAACACCGCGACCGCGCCGAGCAGCGCGCCGAACTCGGGCCGGCGCAGCAGCCGCCGCACGGGCGACTGCCGCGCCAGCCGTTCGTCCGGTACGGCCGCGGGCGGCTCGGCGACCGCCTGCGTCACCGCGTCCCCCGTACGGCGAAGCCCTCCAGCGAGGCGGCGTTGTCCTTGGTGACGATCGCGGGCCCGGTCAGCACCGGACGTCCGCCGCCGAGCACGTTGCCGTTGGTCTTGTAGAGCCACAGCCCGTCCACGGCCTCGTAGCCCTGCAGGTAGGGCTGCTGGTCGACGGCGAACTGGATGTCACCGGACTTGATCGACGCGATCAGGTCCTTGTTCAGGTCGAACGTGGCGACCTTGGCCTTGCCGCCCGTCTCCTTGACCGAGTCGACGGCGGTCGCGGCGAACGGGGCGCCGAGCGTCAGGATCCCGTCGATGCCCTTGTCCGACTGGAGCTTGGCGGTGATCGACGACTTGACCTGCGGCATGTCGCTGCCCTGCACGTACAGGTTCTGCAGCTGCCCGGAGAAGGTCTTCTTCGCGCCGGCGCAGCGGCTCTCCAGGCCGACGTTGCCCTGCTCGTGCACCACGCACAGCGCCTTCTTCACGCCGATCTTCGCCAGCTCCTGGCCGGCCGCCTCCCCCGCGATCGACTCGTCCTGCCCGAAGTGCGCGAGCGCGCCGAGCTTCGCCGAGTCCTCCGCGCCGGAGTTGATCGACACGACGGGGATCTTCGCGGCCGTGGCGCGGGCCAGCACGTCCTTCATCGCGTCGGGCTTGGCGAGGGTGACGATGATGCCGTCGACCTTCTGGTCGATCGCGGTCTGGACGAGCTGCGCCTGCTTGCCCCCGTCCGGGTCGGCCGAGTACAGGAACTGGACGTTGTCCTTGGCGGCGGCGGCCTTGGCGCCCTTCTGGACGATGTCCCAGAAGGTGTCGCCGGGCGCCGAGTGGGTGACCATCGCGATCTTCAGCCGGGGGCCGCTCCCGCCGGTCGCCTTCTCCTCGCTCTTCTTGCCGCCGGAGCTGCTGCACGCGCCGAGCGCCAGCACCCCCGCCAGGGTCAGCGCCGCCAGGCGGGTGACGGGCGCGCGGCCCCTGCCGGGTGCACGGCCCTTGAACGACGTTCGCGCGAACACGCCTTTCATACGGACGCTCTCCGATCTCCCCCGAGAAAGTGAGCCGGGACAGAGAGTTGATCACAGATGGCGGCGGCGCGACCAGACCTCCTTCTCATAGCGTCCGCGGGCCTCGCGCGTGGAGTCGAGCGCGGAGACCTCGGCGACCGGAACGTCCCACCACGCCTCGCTGCCGGGGGCGTCCGAGAGCGGGTCGGTCTCGATGTGCACCACGGTCGTCCGGTCGCTCTCGCGGGCCCGGCGCAGCGCGTCGCGCAGGTCCGCGGCGCCGGTCGCGCGGAGGACGTCGGCGCCGAGGCTGGCGGCGTTGGCGGCCAGGTCGACGGGGAGCCGCTCGCCGTCGAGCCCGGTGCCGGTGCGGGCGCGGTAGCGGGTGCCGAACCGCTGCGCGCCGACCGACTCCGACAGGTTCCCGATCGAGGCGAACCCGTGGTTCTGGACGAGGACGACGACGAGCTTGATCCCCTCGGCGACGGCGGTGGCGAGCTCCTGCGCCATCATCAGGTAGGAGCCGTCGCCGACCATGACGAACACCTCGCGCGAGGGGTCGGCCATCTTCACGCCGAGGCCGCCGGCGATCTCGTAGCCCATGCAGGAGTAGCCGTACTCGACGTGGTAGCCCTTGGGGTCGCTCGCCCGCCACAGCTTGTGCAGGTCGCCCGGCATCGACCCGGCCGCGCAGACCACGACGTCGCGCGGGCCGCTCACCTCGTTGACGGCGCCGATGACCTCCGACTGGGCGGGAAGGGGGCGCTCCTGCGGGGCGTACGCCCCGTCGACCGCGGCGTTCCAGCGCGCCATGAGAGCGGTGGCCTCGTGCTTGTACGCGTCCGGCACGGCGTAGCCGTCGAGGGCGGCGTTCAGGCCCCGGATGCCTTCGCGGGCGTCCGCCACGACCATGGTGCCCGCGAGCTTGGCTGCGTCGAACCGCGCGACGTTGACGTTGACGAACCGGACGTCGGGGTTCTGGAAGAGGCTGTGCGACGCGGTGGTGAAGTCGCTGTAGCGGGTTCCTATGCCGATGACGACGTCGGCTTCGCGCGCCAAGGCGTTCGCGGCGGTCGTGCCGGTCGCGCCTATGGCGCCCACGGAGCACGGGTGGTTCCAGGGGAGGGCGCCCTTGCCCGCCTGCGTCTCCGCGACGGGGATGCCGGTGCGTTCGGCGAAGGCGCGCAGGTCGTCGGTGGCGCCGGAGTAGATGACGCCGCCGCCCGCGACAATGAGCGGACGTTCGGCCGCTTGGAGGAGCGCGCATGCCTCATCGAGCGCGGCCGATTCCGGAAGCGCGCGCGGGATGCGCCAGACGCGCCGCGTGAACAGCTCGTCCGGCCAGTCGTACGCCTCCGCTTGGACGTCCTGGGGCAGCGCCAAGGTGACGGCACCGGTTTCCGCAGGATCGGTGAGGACGCGCATGGCCGCCATCAGGGCGCTGGGGAGTTGCTCGGGGCGGTTGATGCGGTCCCAGTACTTCGACACCGGCTTGAAGCAGTCGTTGACCGACACGTCATGGGACCGCCCGTCCTCCAACTCCTGAAGGACGGGGTTGGCCGGACGGGTCGCGAAGATGTCCCCCGGCAGCAGCAGCACCGGCAGCCGGTTGATGGTCGCCAGCGCCGCGCCCGTGACCATGTTCGTCGCGCCCGGCCCGATCGAGGTCGTGCACGCCAGCGTCGACAAGCGGTCGTTCATCCGCGCGAAGCCCGACGCGGTGTGCACCATCGCCTGCTCGTTGCGGGCCATGTAGTACGGCATCTCCTCGCCGTACTCCAGCAGCGCCTGCCCGATCCCCGCCACGTTCCCGTGCCCGAAGATCCCGAAGCACCCCGGGAAGAACCGCTGCTCGCGCCCGTCGCGCTCCGACCACTGCGCCGCCAGGAAGCGCACCAGCGCCTGCCCGACCGTGAGCCTCATGACCGTCCCTTCGCCGAGGTGAGCGGCAGCCGCGGATCGACGGCCTGCCCGGACCAGGTGCCGCGGACCCACGCGTGCGCCGGATCGTCGCAGATCCGCCACGCGCGCTCCGGCGACGGCCCGGCCATCACGTTCAGGTAGTACAGGTCGTGGCCCGGCGCCGCCATCGACGGGCCGTGCCAGCCGTGCGGGATCAGCACGACGTCCCCGCCGCGCACCTCCGCCAGCACGTCGATCGGCCGCTCCGGCGTGCCGTAGACGCGCTGGTAGGCCATGCCGCCGTCGCCGGACACCTCGAAGTAGTAGATCTCCTCCAGGACCGCCTCGTCCGGCCCCTCCTCGTCGTGCTTGTGCGGCGGGAACGACGACCAGCAGCCGCCGGGCGTGAGCACCTCGCACGCGATCAGCTTCTCCGCGAACGGGAACCCCTCGGGCGTGCCGAAGTTGTTGACCTGGCGGCTCGCCGGGCCCGCGCCGCGCAGCTCGACGGGGACGTCCTCGGCGGGGCCGTAGCGGGGCTCCAGGCGCGCCTGGCAGCGGGCCGCGGCCAGCGCGAACCGGCCCCGCCCCCGCACCGTCACCCGCGCGTCGCGCGGCACGTACGCGAAGTCGCTGACCCGGCTGAAGACGTCGGCGCGGCCCTCCAGCTCGAACCGCTCGCCGTCGCACTCCACCGCGCACGACCCGGCCAGCGGCAGCACGATCATCTCGAAGTCACCGGTGCCGAAGGTGTGGCCTCCCGGGTCGGGCAGGTCGAGGACGCGCAGCGCCGTGTGCGCCCAGCCCGCCGACTCCGGCGTCACGACCACCCCATACGGCCCCTCCACGGCGGATCCCGCCGGCAGATGGTGCTTCATCCGGCCCTCCTCTCCGCCAGCAGCGCGTCCACCTCGGCCTCGGTCGGCATCGCGGCGGAGCAGGCGATGCGGGAGGCCACGATGGCCCCGGCCGCGCCCGCGAACGCGATGACCCGCTCCAGGTCCCAGCCGGCGAGCAGGCCGTGGCAGACCGCGCCGCCGAACGCGTCGCCCGCCCCGAGCCCGTTCGCCACGTCCACCTTGACCGCCGGCGCACGCACCGTCTCCTCGCGCGTCGCGGCGAGCACGCCGTCCGGCCCCATCTTCACGATGGCGAGCCCGGGACCACGGTCGAGGATCGCGCGGGCGGCCGCCTCCGGCTCCCGCTCCCCCACCGCGACCGCGCACTCCTCGAGGTTGCCGACCGCCACCGTCGCCCGCTCCAGGGCCCGGCCCGCCCAGTGCGGCGCCTCGCCCGGGTCGTCCCACAGCATCGGCCGGTAGTCGAGGTCGATGACGGCGTGGCCGGTGCGCGCGCCGAGCGCGAGCAGCGTCGCCTCCCGGCTGGGCTCCTGCGACAGCCCGGTCACCGTCGCCCACACGATCCGGGCCCGCCCGATCGCGTCGAGGTCCAGCTCGTCCGGACGTATCTCCAGGTCGGGGGCCTTCGGATAGCGGTAGAAGTACAGCGGGAAGTCGTCCGGCGGGAAGATCTCGCAGAACGCCAGCGGCGTCGGCAGGCCCGGCACGGGCGTGACGAACCGGTCGTCCACCCCGTACTCCTTGAGCGCCTTGTGGACGTACCGGCCGAACGGGTCGTCCCCGGTCCGGGTGATGACCGCGGCGCGGCGCCCGTACCGGGCCGCGGCGACCGCGACGTTCGTGGGGCTGCCGCCGAGGTACTTCCCGAACGACTCGACGTCCTCCAGCGGCCGGCCCACCTGGTCCGGGTAGATGTCGACGCTCACCCGCCCCATCGTGACCAGGTCGTGGGGCTCGGTCATGAGGCCGCCTTCGCGAGGTAGTCGAGGCTGCGCCGGACGTCGTCGTAGGGTCCGGCGCCCGCCGCCGGCTCCTCCGTGAGGACGGCGTCCTGCTCCAACACGTACCAGCCTCCGTATCCGGCGCCCTCCAGGGTCGCGATGATGCCGGAGATGTCGACGTCCCCCTCGCCGAGCGGCCGGTAGAGGCCGTCGCGCACCGCGTCGGAGTAGGCGACCTCGCCGCCGAGCACCCGCGCGGCGAGCGCGGCGTCGACGTCCTTGAGGTGGACGTGCGCGATCCGCGCGGCGGCGAACCGCGTCAGCCACGCCGGGTCGGTGCCGCCGACGAGCAGGTGACCGGTGTCCAGGCACAGCGGGACCCCGGATCCCGACAGCACCCGCTCGACGTCCGCGCGGGTCTCCACGACCGTCCCGACGTGCGGGTGCAGCGCCGCGAGCCGGCCGCGCCGGGACGCCCGCGCCGTGATCGCGTCGAGGTTGGACAGCAGCGTCGCCCAGGCCCGGGTGTCCAGCGCGGGCCGCCCGTCGTAGCCGGCCAGCCCGGTCGCGGCGGCCAGCACGAGGACGCCGCTCATGGCGTCCAGCGCCCGCTCGATCTCCGGCATCGGGTCGTGGTCCGGGTCGTGCAGGACGACCGGGACGAACGCCCCGACGAGCCCCAGCCCGTAGGACGACAGCAGCGCCTCCCGCTCCTCCCGCGCCGCCGGCAGGAACCCGTCCGGGCCGAGCTCGGTCGCGGCGAGCCCCAGGTCGCGCATCTCCGCGAGCACGCGCGCGGGCGCCATCTGGTGGCCCCAACCGGGCACCTCGCACACGCCCCACGAGATCGGCGCGCCGGCGATCCTCATCGCCGCACCTCCTCGGCCTCGACGACGCGGCCCTCGCGCATGGACAGCTCGCAGGCCTCGGCGAGGTAGAACGCCTCCAGGGCGTCCTCCGGCGGGCAGGGGTTGGCGCGCCGCCCGGCGACGACGTCGACGAAGGCGCGCAGCTCGGCGTCGTAGGCGTCGGAGAACCGTTCGAGGAACCCGGCGTAGGGGTCCCGGGGCCCGTCGCCGTGCTCGGGCACCGCCGTGACGGGCGTCCGCTCGTCCAGGCCGGCGACGATGCTGTCCTTGGAGCCGAACAGCTCCAGGCGCGCGTCGTACCCGGCGGCGTTGTAGCGGGTGGCCGACACCTGCGCGAGCGTCCCGTCGTCGAGGACGAGCAGCGCCGACCCGGTGTCGACGTCGCCGTTCTCGCGGAAGAAGTCCTCGCCGCGGTTGGCGCCGGACGCCATCACCCGGACGACGTCGCGGCCGGTGACGAACCGGATCAGGTCGAGGTCGTGGATGACGCAGTCGCGGAAGAGGCCGCCGGACGTCGGGACGTACTCGGGCGGCGGCGGCGCGGGGTCGAAGCTGCACGACCGGACGGTGTGCAGCCAGCCGAGCCGCCCGGACGCGAGGGCCTCGCGGGCCGCCGCGTTCCCCGCGTCGAAGCGGCGCTGGAACCCGACCTGCACCGGGACTCCGGCCTTCTTCGCGGACGCCACGATTTGGAACGTTCCATCAACATCGGACGCAAGGGGCTTCTCGCAGAAGACGGGCAATCCGGCCGCGAGCGCCCGCTCGACCAGATCGGCGTGCGCGTCCGTCGCGGCGGCCACGATGAGGCCGTCCAGCCCGGCGGAGAACAGGTCCGCCACCTGGTCGGCGGCCCGGACGTCCACGGCCCGGCCTTCCGGCGAGACCGGAGGGCGGTCGATCAGCGTCTCTGCGGGAGGACGACCCCCCGCACTCCCCGGCGAAGGCGGCCTGTCCGGCGCCTTACGCTCCGCCGGCGCTCCGCTCCAGGCGCCGGTCAGGCGGGCCGCCAGGGCCCGAGCGCGCGCGGCGTCCGCGTCGGCGACGACCAGCGCCTCCACCTCGGGCAGTTCACACAGGGCCGCGGCGTGGCGCGCACCGATGCGCCCCGCGCCGGCCAGTCCGATCCTCATGGAACCCCTCCCCGCTCGGCGGTCAGGTGAGTCCCGAGTGTGCTGGAGCGTTCCAGGGGCGTCAACGGCCGGGCGTGCGCGCCGCCGGGAAATGAGGTGTCCGAAACCCGGCGGACTAGGCTGGCGGCGGCACCGCCCCGGGCTGTCGCACCAGGAACACCAAGCGCTAGTTTGATGCCATGCGGGTCCTCGTCACCGGCGCCTCCGGGTTCGTCGGCTCTCACACCGTCCGCGCCCTGCTCGCCGCGGGCCACCGTCCGCGCGCGCTCGTCCGCGACCCCGGCAAGACCGCCAAGGTGCTCCAGGCCATCGGCGTCCAGGCGGAGGAGGTCGAGCTGCTCCCGGGCGACATGCTCGACGCCGCCGCCGTGGCCGGCGCGCTGGACGGCTGCGACGCCGCGATCCACGCCGCCGCCGCGATCGGCGTCACCGGCCCGCACCGCGACCTGGTCGAGGTCAACGTCACCGGCACCCGCAACGTGGTCGGCGGCGCGGTCGACCGCGGCCTGGCGTCCATCGTGCACGTGTCGACGATCGGGGTCTTCGTTCCGCCGTCCGGTCCGGTGATCACCGCCGACGCGCCGCTCGCGAGCCCCCGCACCGGCTACGGCCGGTCGAAGCTGGCCGCCGAGACCTACGTCCGCGGCCTCCAGGACGACGGCGCCCCCGTGACGATCGTCTACCCCGGCGGCGTCTGCGGGCCCGACCAGCCCCACCTCGACGCGCTGAACGAGGGCCTCGCCGCCGCGCTCGGCAAGCTGTGGCCGCTGCCCGGCGGGGGCGTGTCGGTCATCGACGTCCGCGACCTCGCCACCGCCCTGGCCCGTGCCGTCGAAGCAGGGCGGGGCCCGAGCCGCTGGGTGCTCGGCGGCCGCTACCTCACCTGGCCGCAGTACGCCGACCTCTGCGACGCGCTGACCGGCGTGAAGTGCCGCCGCGTCCGGGTGCCGAGCGGCGCGATGCTCGCGCTCGGCTCCGCCCTCGACGCCGCCAAGCGCGTCCGCCCGTTCGACTACCCGCTCACCCGCGACGCCGCCGAGTTCATGGTCACGCTCGTCCCGACCGACGACCGCCCGATCCTGGACGCGCTGGACCTCACCCTGCGCCCCGTCGAGGAGACCGTCGCGGACGCCCTGCGCTGGCTGGCCGAGAGCGGACACCTCAACCCCCGCCGGGCCGGCCGGCTCGTCACCGAGGAGCGGAAGATGGCCGAGCCGACCCTGATCCAGCGGACCCTGGGCCCGCTGTTCCAGCGCATCTCCGGCGCCCGCTGGTTCGCCAAGGTCGGCCCGAAGGTCGTGCCGCACGTGGACCGGGCCCTGCACAGGCTCACCGGTGGCAGGGCCATGCTCGGCCAGCTCCTCGTCCCGAGCCTCGTCCTCACCACCACCGGCGCCGTCAGCGGCCTGCGCCGGCAGACGCCCCTGGCGTGCCTGCCGGACGGCGACGGCTGGCTCGTCGTCGGCTCGAACTTCGGCCGCGAGAAGCACCCGGCCTGGACCGGGAACCTCATCAAGAACCCCGAGGCCGAGGTGAGCTTCCGCGGGGCGACCACCCCGGTCACCGCCCACCTGCTGGACGACGCCGAACGCGCCGAGGCGTGGCCGCGCCTCACCGCCGTCTGGCCCGTCTACGACCGCTACGTGGAACGCGCCGACCGCCAACTGAGGGTGTTCCGGCTCACTCCGCGCTGAACCCGCCGAGGTCCCCGGCGCCATTGAGAACGGCGCCGGCGGTGCCGCGGACACCGAATCCGGAATCGGCGGGCCATTGCGGCGTCATGCCCCGCGGAAGGTCCTCGACAGGCGGCGGCCCAGCAGAAAGTAAGCGATCACCACACCGGCGACATTGAGGATGACGTCGTCGACGTCGAAGGCGCGGCCCATCACGACCGCGCCCTGGACGGTCTCGATGATCAGCGAGAACACGCCGGTCAGGAGGGCGAGCCGGAGGGGGCCGCGCAGGGACGTCCACACGATCGGCAGCAGGACGCCGAGGGGCGCGAGCAGCGCGAGGTTCCCGCCGATCTGCAGGAAGGCCTCCTTCGTCGGCTGGTCCATGTAGAAGCGGAGCGAACGCCCGGGATGGAGGTTCCCGCTCGCCTGGCCGTTGTCGTGGACGGGCGTCAGCGTGAGCCGGAAGGCGAAATAGAAGAAGACGCCGAGAATGGCGAGCGCGATCGTCACCACGACCGCGCGGAGGACGAGCACATACCAGGACACCTTTTCGCCGCGCTCCGCAGGCTGCCACATTTCCACCAGCATCTCGCGCTGGTCCCCCGTTTCCCCGCGGGCTATGCGCGCCGCCGGATTACGGGCACCGCCCGCAGGACCGGTCGACGGTTTCCGGCATGTCCGAATCCTGCCGGGACCAGGGCGTTGACAGGACTGACCAAGCAAGCGCATGATTCGGCCGTGATCGGAGTCACATCCGATCGCGGGTGGCCGGCGCGAGGCCCCCTCACGGAATGCCATCAGTGAGAGAGGTTGCGTCATGGCCGGTCATGGGCGGCAGCATGCCGTGGATTCGGGGATCACCCGCCGCCGGTTCCTCACCGGGGCCGGGGTCGCGGCCGGAGCACTGCTCCTGCCCGCGTGGCGGACCGCCGCCGCGGCCGCGCCGGACAAGGCGATCGCGGACGGCGACCGGGTTCCCGCGCTGGTCATCGGCAGCGGCTACGGCGGCGCCGTCGCCGCGCTGCGGCTGACCCAGGCGGGCGTCCCGACCCACATCGTCGAGATGGGACAGAGCTGGACGGCGCCCGGCTCGGACGGGAAGGTCTTCAGCTCGCTGCTCAGTCCGGACGGGCGGTCCTACTGGTTCCGCACCCGGACCGACCAGCCCGTCGGGTACTTCCTCGGCGTCGACGCCAACAAGAACATCGACCGGTACGCGGGCGTCCTGGACTCCGAGGCGTTCGCCCACACGCGCGTCTACCAGGGCCGCGGCGTCGGCGGCGGCTCGCTGGTGAACGGCGGCATGGCCGTCACGCCCAAGCGCGCGTACTTCGAGGAGATCCTGCCGTCGGTCGACGCGAACGAGATGTACGGCACGTACTTCCCGCGCGCGAACGCCGCGCTCGGCGTCAACGCCATCGACACGTCCTGGTTCGAGTCCACGAAGTGGTACAAGTTCGCGCGCGTCGGCCGGGACAGCGCCCAGGCGGCCGGGTTCGGGACCACGTTCGTCCCCAACGTCTACGACTTCGGCTACATGAAGCAGGAGGACGCCGGCACCAAGCCCAAGTCGGCGCTCGCGCAGGAGGTCATCTACGGCAACAACTACGGCAAGCGCTCGCTGGACAAGACCTACCTCGCCGCGGCGGCGGCGACCGGGCGGCTCACCATCAGCCCGCTGCACACCGTCACCGGCGTCGCGCCCGCCTCGGGCGGCGGCTACACGGTGGAGATGACGCAGATCGACACGGCCGGCAACACCGTCGCGCGCAAGACCGTCACCGCGGACCGGGTGTTCTTCGCCGCGGGCAGCGTCGGCACGCCCAAGCTGCTGGTCGCGATGAAGGCGCAGGGGCGCCTGCCGAACCTGCCCGACGCGGTGGGCGACGGCTGGGGCAACAACGGGAACGTGATGGTCGCCCGCGCCAACCACATCTGGGACACCACCGGGGCCGACCAGTCCACGATCCCGGCGATGGGCATCGACAACTGGAGCGACCCGAACGGCCCGGTCTTCGCCGAGATCGCCCCGTTCCCGGCGGGCACGGAGCTGTGGGTCAGCCTGTACCTGGCGATCACGAAGAACCCGAACCGGGCGAGGTTCACCTTCAACTCGGGCACCGGCAAGGTCGACCTGTCGTGGCAGTCGTCGTGGACGCAGCCGTCCATCGACGCCGCCAAGCGCGTCTTCGACAAGATCAACAGCAAGGCGGTCACCGTCTACCGGTCGGACATGTTCGGCGTCAACAAGGTCTGGGGCGACGACTTCGTCTACCACCCGCTCGGCGGCTGCGTCCTCGGCAAGGCCACCGACGCCTACGGGCGGCTGCCCGGCCACCCCGGCCTCTACGTGGTCGACGGCTCGCTCGTCCCCGGCAGCACCGGCGTCAACCCGTTCGTCACCATCACCGCGCTGGCCGAGCGGAACATCGAGAAGATCATCAAGACCGACCTGGCCTGAGAACGCCGAACGCCCGCACCGGTGGATTCCGGTGCGGGCGTTCCGCGTTCGCCGGGTCAGACCGCCACGGGCGTGGTGGCCGGCTCCAGCGCCAGCTCCAGCACCTCGCGGACGTCGCTGACGGCGTGGACCGTCATGCTGTCCAGCACCTCGGCCGGGACGTCCTCGAGGTCCGGCTCGTTGCGCTTCGGCACGATCGCGGTGGTGATGCCGAGCCGGGACGCGGCCAGCAGCTTCTGCTTCAGGCCCCCGATCGGCAGCACCCGCCCGGTCAGCGACACCTCACCGGTCATCGCCACGTCCGACCGGACCGGCCGCCCCGACAGCAGGGACGCCAGCGCCGTCGTCATGGTGATGCCCGCGCTCGGGCCGTCCTTCGGGATCGCGCCGGCGGGCACGTGGACGTGCACGCCGCGGTCCTTCAGGTCGCCGACCGGCAGCTCCAGCTCCGCGCCGCGCGAGCGCAGGTAGCTGAGCGCGATCCGGGCCGACTCCTTCATGACGTCGCCGAGCTGCCCGGTCAGCGTCACGCCGGTGTCCCCGGTCTCCTTGTCGGCCAGCGACGCCTCGATGTAGAGGACGTCGCCGCCCGCGCCGGTGACCGCCAGGCCCGTCGCGACGCCCGGCACGCCCGTCCGCCGCTCCGACCTGCTGAGCTCGACCTCCGGGGTGAAGCGGGGCCGTCCCAGGTAGTCCTTCAGGTCGTCCGCGCCGATCGCGACCGGCAGCTCCGCCTTCTCCAGCGCGACGTTCGCGGCGACCTTCCGCAGCACCCGCGCGATCGACCGGTCCAGCGACCGGACGCCCGCCTCGCGGGTGTACTCGGCGGCCAGCAGGCGCAGCGCGTCGTCGCCGAACGTCACCTCCGACGGCTCCAGCCCGGCCTTGTCGAGCTGGCGCGGCAGCAGGTGGTCGCGGGCGATGGTGACCTTCTCGTGCTCGGTGTAGCCGTCCAGCTGGACGAGCTCCATCCGGTCGAGCAGCGGCCCGGGGATCGCCTCCACCACGTTCGCGGTCGCGAGGAACAGCACGTCGCTCAGGTCGAGCTCGACCTCCAGGTAGTGGTCCCGGAACGTGTGGTTCTGCTCGGGGTCGAGGACCTCCAGCAGCGCCGCCGTCGGGTCGCCCCGGTAGTCGGCGCCGACCTTGTCGACCTCGTCCAGCAGCACGACCGGGTTCATCGAGCCCGCCTCGCGGATCGCCCGGACGATCCGTCCCGGCAGCGCCCCCACGTAGGTGCGCCGGTGGCCGCGGATCTCCGCCTCGTCCCGCACGCCGCCGAGCGCGACGCGCACGAAGTTGCGCCCCATGGCCCGCGCGACCGACTCGCCCAGCGAGGTCTTGCCGACCCCGGGAGGACCGGTCAGCGCCAGGACGGCGCCGCTCCGGCGCCCGCCCACGACGCCGAGGCCGCGGTCCTCGCGGCGCTTGCGCACCGCCAGGTACTCGATGATGCGCTCCTTGACGTCGTCGAGGCCGGCGTGGTCGGCGTCCAGGATCTTCCGCGCGCCCGCGATGTCGTAGGCGTCCTCGGTCCGCTCGTTCCACGGGATGTCGAGGACGGTGTCCAGCCACGTGCGGATCCAGCCGCCCTCCGGCGAGGCGTCGGACGACCGCTCCAGCTTGTCGACCTCCTTCAGCGCCGCCTCGCGGACCTTCTCGGGGAGGTTCGCGGCCTCGATCCGGGCGCGGTAGTCGTCCTCCTCGCCGGCGGGGTCGCCGTTCAGCTCGGCCAGCTCCTTGCGGATGGCCTCCTGCTGCTGCCGCAGCAGGAACTCCCGCTGCGTCTTCTCCATGCCCTCCTGGACGTCCTTGCGGATCGTCTCCGCGACGTCCAGCTCGGCGAGGTGGTCGCGCGTCCAACCGATGACCAGCTCGAGCCGCTCGACGACGTCGACCGTCTCCAGCACCTCGACCTTCTGCTCGGTCGTCAGGTACGGCGCGTACCCGGCGTTGTCGGCCAGCGTCGAGGGGTCGTCGATCTGCTGCACCACGTCCACGACCTGCCACGCGCCGCGCTTCTGCAGGATCGCGCTGACCAGGCCCTTGTACTCCTTGGCCAGCTCCTGCGCGCGGCCGCTCGCCGGCGGGGTCTCGATCGCCGTGCCCTCGACCCACAGGGCCGCGCCCGGCCCGGTCGTCCCGGTCCCGATCCGCACCCGCTGCACGCCCCGGACGACCACCCCGGGCTCACCGCCCGGCAGCCGCCCCTCCTGCTCGATGACGCCGAGCGTGCCGACGGCGGCGTACTGCCCGTTCACCCGCGGGACCACCAGCACCCGCGGCTTGCCCGCCGACCGGATGCCGGGGCCCTTGGGCTGCGCCACCGCCTTGGCCGCTTCGACGGCCGCCCGCACCTCGCCGCTCTCGGACAGGTCGAGGGGCACCACCATGCCCGGCAGAACGGCCCCGTCGTCCAGGGGCAGCACCGGCAGCGTCAGGGTCTCGCTCATGCTCAGCTCCAAGTCCTTCGTCGCGGCCCCCTCGGGAGGGACCGTCCCGGTCGCCCGGGAACCCAACACCAAGTTGAGTCATACTCACTCAAGAAAACGGAGCAACTAATAATTTCCTCAGCAACGTTCGCTCTCAGCGATCACCGGCCCGGCCTACCCTGACCCCATGAGCCGGACCTTGGCGACGGACGCGAACGGCAACGCCCTGACCGCGTTCCTGCCTGCCGTATCCACGTCCAACGCGCCGGCCGACGCCCCGATGCCCGCCGCCTTGGCCGCCGTCCGCCACGGGACGTCCGTCCTCCTGGTCTTCGACCGCCACCGCCGCCAGCGGGAACTCCCGGGCGGCCGGATCGACCCCGGCGAGACGCCCTGGCAAGCGGCCGTCCGGGAACTCCGCGAGGAGACCGGCCTCGACCTCCCCGCCCTCGCCCTCGCCGGCCACGCCCGCTTCCGCCTCGTCGACCCGCCCCGCGACGAGTACGCCGCCGTCTACACGGGCCAGGTCACCGCCCGCCACCGGTTCGTCCCGAACGAAGAGATCAGCGCCGTCCATTGGTGGAACACCACCACCGCGCCTCCCCCGAACGCCCAGCCCCTCGACACGACCCTCGCCCTCCTCGCGACTTCCCCGAGCCCGGCCGGTGCGGTCAGGAGATCAGCTTGCCGACGGTGGCGGGGGTGTCGGGCCGGCCGGTGGCGCGGCGGGACTCGTCGGCCGCCCATTTGAAGACGCCGGTGGCCATGAGGGACGGCTCGGACTCGGCGCGGGCGGCGTAGACCTCGGCGCGGGCCTCGTGCAGGGACGCGTCGCCGGGGTCGGCCTGGACGGCCATCTCCGCGAGGTGGGCGGCGAGGCGCAGGTCGCCGCCGTCGGCGGCGCGGCGAGCGGCGTCGGCGACCTTGGCGGCGCCGCCGGCGAGGGCCGCGACGGCGCGGGCGAGGTCGGCGTCGCGGGCGGGCTTGAGGTGGGCGGGGTTGCCGTCGTACCAGCCGCCGTACATGCGCCACAGGTTCCGCACGATGAACTCGGGCTCGTCGTACTTGGCCTGAAGGTAGACGCGGTCGGACAGGTGCGCGGGCGGGGCGACGGCGTGGACGATGTCGTCGAGGCGGCGGCCCTCGTTCAGCATCGCGAGGGTCTGGTCGACGATGCTCTCGAGCCATTCGGCGGTCTCGGTGAGGGCCTGCGCGATGCGGTCCGCGCCGAAGACGGGGGCGCCGTGCGACGGCATCATGATCTCGGCGCCGAGGGCCGCCATGCGGCGCAGGGCGTGCGCCCATTCGCGCGGGTACCGCTGCACCTTCTGCGGGTTGCCGCAGTTGGGGGTGAGCCAGATGAACAGGTCGCCGGGCAGGAGCAGCCTGTACTCGGGGACGTAGGCGACGGTGGCGTCGTCGGTCTCGCCCTTGGCGTGGAAGAGGTCGAAGGTGAGGCCGGCGCGGGTGACGGTCAGCGCGTCGCGGTAGGTGACGTCGGGCTGCCGGTACTCGGTGGGCCAGCGCAGGCCGGGGGCCTGGAACTGGCGCTGGTTGATCACGGAGTTGTAGCCGGCGGTGAGGACGTAGCGGTCGAAGCGGTCGCGGACGAGCTCGTGCGCGACGACCTGGGGGCGCGGTCCGTCCTCGGCGTCGAACGGGCCCATGCCCATGACGTGGTCGATGTGGCCGTGCGAGTAGAACGCGAGCGTGAGCGGGTCGGACGTCCAGGCGCGGACGCGGTCGTGCAGCCTCGCGGCGGTCATCTGGTTGCCGGTGTCGAACAGCATCAGCTCGCCCCGGCCGCGGAAGGCGATGACGTTGCCGAAGCCGGGCTGCCAGCCGAGGCCGTCGGCGATCTCGATGACGCCGGAGCCGCCCATGCCCGTGTGGACGATGCTGTCGTCGGCGGCGCCGCGCCAGACCCGGTCCGCGTAGTCCTTGATGTCCGCGTGGTTCTCGATGTCCATGGCGGGGCTCCGTTCGGGCGGCGGGTGGTGGTACGGATCACCCTGCTGCGGGACGGTGCACCGCGACAACCGGCGCTTCTCCCGCGTTCGTCCGGTTCGGCTGTGACATGTCACAATCGGCGGCGGGGAGGTCGCCATCGAGAAGGACCGGGTGCGGCGGGTCGCGGCGGACCTGGCGGCGCGCTGCGAGGGCCAGGTGAACCGGCTCGCGCGGGAGCTGACGCAGCGGCGCTTCGCCGCGATCCCCGAGTACGCGGACCTCCCGGCGGACATGCGGGACGTGGAGATCGCGGCGACCGCGCGGCACGCGATCAGGCGGTTCCTGCGGTTGGCCGAGGGCGCGCCGGCGGACGAGGACGACCTGCGGCTTTTCCGCGAGCGCGCCGCGCAGCGCGCCGAGGAAGGCATGCCGCTCGCGAACCTGCTGGCCTCGTACTACATCGGCGCCGAGGTCGTCTGGGACGCGCTGGTCGCCGAGGCCCGCCCGGACGAGCTGGCCGCGCTGCCGATGCTGGCGCGGCTGCAGCTGCGCGGCACCAACCGGGTCGTCGGCGCGGTGACGGAGGCGTACCAGGCGGAGCGGGCGGCGATCCTGGACGAGCGCCGCGAGGCCGTCCGGGAGGTGGCGCGGGCGCTGCTCGCCGGGGAGCCGGCGCGCGCGACGGCGGACCGGTTCGGGATACCGCTCGCGGACGCCTACCTGGTGCTGCACCTGCGCTTCGCCGCCACGGGCGTGGGCGCGGGTGCCGCGGGCGCGGGCGCTGCCGCTGACGCGGGCGCTGCCGCGGGCGCGGGCGGCGCCGCAGGCGGCGCGGGCATCGCCGAGCGCCGCGTGCTGCGGCGGATCCGCGCGGGCCTCGAAGGGTTCGGCGAGGGGACGCCGCTGCTGCTGCGGGACGAGCGCGGCGTGCACGTCCTGCTGCCGTCGGCCGCGGCGGAACGCCTTCCCGAACTGGCACGGCTGCTCACCGGGGCGGGCACCGCGGCCGGGCCGGTAATCGCCGGCGCGGCCCGCTCCGAGGGCACGGCGGACGTCCCGGACGCGTCCCGGCGGGCGGCCCGGATCGCCGGCATCGCGGAGGCCGCCGGGCGCCTCGCGGGCGTGTACGAGCTGGGCGACGTGCTGCTCGACTACCACCTGACCGGTCCCGGCGACAGCGGCCCCGCCGTCGCCGCCGTCCTGGACCCGCTCGGCGCGCGCCCCGAGCTGCTGGACACGCTCCGCGCCTTCCTCGACGCGGACATGGACCGCCGCAGGGCGGCCGCCGCGCTCGCCGTGCACCCCAACACCGTCGACAACCGGCTCGCCCGCATCGCCCTCCTCACCGGAGCCGACCCGCGCACCACGCGCGGCGTGCTGCTGTGCGCCGCGGCGCTCACGCTCCGTGGCCGGGACCGCCGGGCGTAACGGATCATCCGGCTGTCACCGGGCAATGCCCCGGCAAAGTCCGCCGCGCGATCACGATTCTTTGCGCACCCCCGGTTTACGCCCTCATGACGTGCGGGTACTTACCGCAACGAGTTCGTGACACACGGTGAACGCCAAGCCCCTGGGACGGCAAAGTCCCAGGTCGGATCGGGGAGGTGGGCGATGAAGGGCACACAGCGTGAGCACCGCCCCGCCGGTCCCGCGCACCGTTCGCCGCACGGCCCGGCCGGAGCGGCCGAGGGCGTTCCCGTCACCGGCCGGCAGGGCACGCGGCGTCCCCCGACGCGCGCCCTGCCGGCCGGTCACGGCGACACACCTCGGGTCCTCGGCCGCCCCGGACCGGACCGGGCCTCCCGTCGCGACCGCCATCGGGCGCCGGTGCCGTACGCCCCCGCGGCGCCGGCGCCCCTCACCGCCGGGCCGGCGGCCCCGCCGACCTGCGCCGCCGGCCCGGCCCCAACGCCCCCGTTCGATCGGGCGCCCCTGCGGTGCCCGCCCCCTGAAGCCGGACGGGCCGTCACGCCCCCGTCCGGCCGGGCACGGAAGGGAGGTGGGAATCAGCCCCGATCCGAGCCGGCGCCATGCCGGTGCACCAGGCGGCCGGAACTCCGTCCGACCCCCGTCCCGGCCGCCCACACGCAGTAAGGGATCGCTGCGGAGCCGAGCCCGTGAAGGCAAGAGCGCCTTCACGGGCCTCGGTTCGTTCGCGGGGAGCCCTCGGAGATACGTGGAAAGCCCTCGTAGATTCGTGGGAAGCCCTCGGAAAGGGTCAGAGCTTCTTGCGCCAGACCTGGCCGTGCACCACGTCGCCGAAGCGGGCGACCGGCGGCTCCTCCTCTTCCAGGATGAACCCGGCCCGCTCGTAGATCCGGTGCGCGGGCCGCTGCAGCGCCGTCGTCCACAGCATGATCTCGCGGTATCCGGCGTCCGTGGCGAACCGGCAGCACTCCTCGACCAGCGCCGCGCCGACGCCCATGCCCCGCGTGACGGGCTCGACGTGCAGGAGCCGCAACTGGGCCACGTCCTCCTCGCGCCGGACGCAGAACACCGCGCCGACCCGCTCGCCGCCGGCCTCGGCGATCCAGGCGCACTCCCGCTCGGGGTCGTGGTCCTCGACGTAGCCGGCGACGACGCGGGCGACGAGCGCCTCGTAGGTGCGGTCCCAGCCGCACTCCTCGGCGTAGAGGGCGCCGTTGCGCTCCACGACCCACCCGAGGTCGCCGGGGCCCAGCGGCCGCAGGACGGCGCCGTCCGGGCGGGCGCGTTCACCGAGGATCCCCTGCACCGTGCGCATCGCGGCGAGGAGCCGGCGGCGGTCGTCCTCGGCGAGGCCGTCCAGCAGCGCGCGGATCTCGGCGCTGGACCGCTCGTCGAGCATCGCCTGCACCTCGCGGCCCCGGCCGGTGAGCCGGACGATCTGCCGGCGCGCGTCGCCGGGCGCGCGTTCGCGGACGACCAGGCCGTCGTTCTCGAAGCGGGTCAGCATCCGGCTGAGGTAGCCGGGGTCGAGGTCGAGGGTGCGCCGCAGGGCGAGCACCTCGGTGTCCTCCCGCTGCGCCAGCTCGAAGATCACCCGGGCCTCGGTGAGGGAGTAGGGCGAGCGCACCAGGCCCTCGCCGAGCACTCCGATCACTCCGGTGTAGAACCGGTTGAACGCGCGGACCGTGCCGACGTCCGCCGCCGTCGCCTCCATGCTCGCCCTCCCACGTTTGACTGAGTCAAACGCTACTCCCGGGCAGGCCCGCGGATCCAGCCCCCGGAGGGGGCCGGTGCGGGAAGGAGGGTCAGGCGCGGGTCGAGTCGGCGCCGGTCGGCTCGGGTTCGGCCGCCGCCGCGGGCCGCACCTCGCGCGCCTCGGTGACGATCTTGCGCTCGACCCAGAACGTCATCAGCGGCACGACGCCGCCGAGCACGATCAGCACCATCTTGGTCAGCGGCCAGTCCGCCCGTCGCCACACGTCGTAGGCGGCGACGAGGTAGACCATGTAGAACAGCCCGTGGACGGGCGCCACGATGCCCGCCAACGCGGGCATGTCGGTCGGACCGTACTTGAGGATCATGCCGATCACCAGCAGCACCAGGAGGCTGCCGACGAGCAGGGCGAGGATCCGGTACCGGGTCACCGCGCCTTCCACAGTTCACACCCTTTCATCGGCCGGCCGCTTCCGGCGGCCCGCACACCTCGGACGGCCCCGCGGCGGCCGGGGCGCCCGCCGGCGGCGCGGTCAGCCGCGCCGGTCGGTCTGGGAGTTGAGCCGCGCGAGGTAGCGGTTGTAGGCCGCCAGCGCGGGGTCCTCCTCCTCCTGCCGCCGGATGATCTCGCGCTTGACCGCGGCCTCCGCCGGCTCCTCGATCACCTTGGGCGCCGGGGTCACGCCGGCCTTCTCGTCGCGGATCATCTTGACCCACATCACGATCACGAAGATCGCGAAGATCGGCCATTCGAACGTGTACGCCCAGCTGCGGTCGTTGCCCTCCTGGGCGCGGTCGTACTGCCACCAGCCGAAGGCGATGAACGCGCCGCAGAGCACGACCGCGATCGCATGCAGGCCGAGCCAGGCCGGGGTGAGGAACCGTCGCACGTCAACGAGCGTACCCCCGGTCCCGCGCCGGCCGTGCACAACCCCCGGACGGCCGCGGGCACGGCGGTGGTCAGCGCGAACGCCCGGGCCGGCGCGGCGCGGAGGCGGCGTCCGGAAGCGGCGGCCCGGTGTAGACGGCGCGCGGGCGCAGCGGGTGCGCGCCGCCGTACTCCTCGATGGCGTGCGCGAGCCACCCGGCGGTGCGCGCGACCGCGAACACGGCCTCGCCCGCGCCCGGGACGAACCCGGCGACCGCGCCGAGCGCCGCCACCGCGAAGTCGATGTTCGCCGAGGGCAGCCGGCGCCGCTCCGCCTCGTCCAGGACGGCCTCGGCGGCGGCGAGCCGCGGGTGCCCCGGCGCCGCCGCGCGGACCAGGTCCAGCAGCAGCGTCGCGCGCCCGTCGCCCGACTTGTACACCACGTGCCCGAACCCGGGGACGCGCTCGCCGGCGCGCAGCCGCGCGCCGACCGCCTGGGCGGCCGACGCGGGGTCGGCCACCTCCGCGATCAGCCGTTCCGCCCCGTAGGACGCGCCGCCGTGCAGCGGCCCGCTGAGCACGCCGAGCCCGGACGCGACGACGGCGTACGGGTCGGCCCGCACGGACGCGGCGACCCGCGCGGCCAGCGTCGAGGCCGCCAGCTCGTGGTCGGCCAGCAGGATCAGCGCCGCCTCCAGCGCGCGCAGCGTCCCCGCCTCCGCCGGCCGCGGGCACAGCCGCCCCCACAGCCGAGCGGCCACCCCCTCCCCGCCGAGCGGCGGCGAGCCGCTCCCGTGGGCGCGGCCGGCGGGTGGGAGGGCGTCGACGAGGCCGGTGATGAGAGAGCGGGCGGTGGCGGTGACGCCCTCCGTGTCGAGGTGGTGGCGGAGGGGGTCGGTTGCGGCGAGCGCGGCGACGATCACCTGGAGGCGGTCCATCGGGAGCAGTTCCTCGGGCAGGCCGGACTGCGCGGCGACGGCCGCCGCGACGCCCTCGTCCCGCGCCCGCCACGGCACCTCCGCCGGCTCGTCGCGGCCCGTCCAGAGCCAGCCGGCGACCTGCTCGAACGACCCGTGCTCGGCCAGGCCGAGCACGTCGCGGCCCCGGTAGTAGGGGCGGTCCGCGCCGAGCGCCGTGATCGCCGACTCGATCGCCAGCTCCCCCGGGCCGGGCCCGCGGCGGGGCCTGCCGCGCCGGGCCAGCTCCTCGACCTGCGCGGCGTCGAACAGGCTGCGGCGGCCGTCGGGGGCGTGCCGGCGGCGCAGCACGCCGCGGCTCACGTAGGCGTACAACGTGGCGGGCTTCACACCGAGCCGTTCGGCGGCCGCCGCCGCGTCGATCCACCCGCCCACCTGGTCGTTCTCGCCCATGCCCGCTCCATCGACATTGATTTTCGTCAATATTGATACATATGGATCCCACTGTCAATCTGAGGGCATGCCACAGATTCACTTCCTCGACGTCACCAACCGCGACGGCGTCCAGACCGCCCGGACCGGGCTCTCGAAGTTCGGCAAGACGATGGTGAACTTCTACCTGGGACGGCTCGGTGTCGCGCAGTCCGAGATCGGCTTCCCGTTCCTGTTCCACGAGGTCCCCTACGTCCGGGCGCAGATCGCGCTGGCGGAGGCGGGCGCGTTCGGCGACCTGCGGCTGTCCGGCTGGTGCCGGGGCGTGCCTCAGGACGTGGAGAAGGCCGTCCAGGTCCGGGCGGGCGGCACCGGGCTCGCGCACTACAACCTGTCCATCTCCACCTCGGACTACATGCTCGCGAACAAGTTCCGCGGGAAGCTCGACCGCGACGCCGTCATCCGCGAGATGGCCGCGGCCGTCCGCGCGGCCAAGGCGGGCGGCGCGCGGACCGTCGGCGTCAACGCCGAGGACGGCTCCCGCACCGACGACGGGTTCCTCACCGAGTTCGCGCTCGCCGCGAAGGAGGCCGGCGCCGACCGGGTCCGCTACTGCGACACCATCGGCGGCGACACCCCCGACCGCATCCGCGAGCGCTTCGCCAAGCTCGCCTCCGCGATCGGCATCCCCGTCGAGACGCACTGCCACAACGACCTCGGCCTCGCCGTCGCCAACTCCATCCACGGCGCGCTCGGCGACCTGCAGGCCGGGCAGGACGCCTGGATCAACACGTGCGTCAACGGGATCGGCGAGCGGTCCGGCAACGCCGACCTGCTGTCGACCATCCTCGCGTTCCGGCACGCCTTCGACCCGCAGGTGACCGGCGCCGAGATCGGCGACCCGATCGACCTGTCCTGGGCGCGCCGCTTCGCGCTGTGGGCGAGCTACGCCTTCGGCCAGCCGCTCCCCTACAACCAGGTCGGCGTCGGGCGGAACGCGTTCGCGCACGAGTCCGGCATCCACGCCGACGGGGCGTTGAAGGACCACGGCAACTACGAGCTGTACGACGAGGAGACCCTCGGCCCGTTCCCCGACGACTGGCACGCGCGGCCCGGACGCGTCGTCCTGACCGGCGAGTACGGCGGCAAGGCCGGGTTCCGGCACGTCATGGACGGCCTCGGCGTGGAGCCCGCCGACGAGGAGCTGTCGTTCAGGCTCGTCCAGCTCTGCAACGCCCAGACGGGCCGCCCCCTCACCGACGACGAGCTCCGGCTCATCGCGCGGTACCCCCGCGAGCTGGCCCTTCTGTTCCCGGGGACCATCGAGTGATTCGCCGGTTCCGGCGCTTTTGTCGCTGGTGATCTCTACCTTGTGGAGGCATGGCGAGCAGCGCGACGGCGGCACAGGCGTACTCCTACACGCGTCCCTCCGGGCTGGACGGCGGCCTTCTCGGGCTGTCGACGTCCGGAGGGACGACGAGCGGCGGGCCGCAGGCCCACCCGCACTTCTTCAGCGGGGTGCTCACCCAGGCGGCGCCGGCCGCGGCGGGGCTGATCGCGCTGGCCGACGTGGCGCGGACCCGGTACTTCCAGCCGCGCCCCACCGGCTTCCGCGACCCGGTGGTCACCTGCAACGGCGACCGGCTGCGGATGGAGTCGTTCTCCGCGTGCGGCGGCGTGTACGCGCGGCTGGACGTGCTGGAGCCGGCGCTGGACGGCGACGTCCTGGCGCGCGGCACCACGAACGTGGACGTCAACGGGCCGCTGCGGGAGGCGCTCGCCCGCGTCGGCGGGTCGGACCCGCTGCACCTGGCGGTGGGCGCCGACGAGCTGGCGGTGACCACGCTGGACGGCGCGGTGGTGGAGAAGAAGGTGCCGCTGCCGGAGCGGTGGCTGCGGGGGTTCGCCGAGGTCCAGGTGATCACCGCCGGGTTCGACCCGCGGGCCGAGCTGCGGGGCCCGGACGCCGTGCGGTTCCTGCGGTCGCTGCCCGCCCGCTCGCGCGGGGCGCTGTGGGCGGCGCCGGCCGGCCGGACGCTGCGGCTGTCGTCGCGCCCGGCCCCGGGGGCGGTGTGCCTCGCCGGGCCCGACCGGCTGCGGACCATGCTGCCGCTGCTGCGGTTCGCCCGCGCGCTGCGCGCCTACGGGCCCCCGGCCACCGCCGCGAGCGGGCCCGCGGCGAGCGTGTGGGAGCTGGAGCTGCCCGGCATGCGCTACTTCCTGACGCTGTCGCCGGAGCCGTCGCGCGGCTTCTCCGGGGAGGGCGCCGTCCTCGGCGCCCTGGCGACCGACGAGGCCGCGGGCGACGCCGACCTGATCGGCGCGCTGCTGTCGTTCGAGCCGCGCGTGGACCCGGACCTGCTGTCCGAGCGCTCCGGGCTCCCGCCCGGCCGGACGAAGGCGGCGCTGACCCAGCTCGGGACGTCCGGCCGGGTCGGCTTCGACACCGCCGAGGCCGCCTTCTTCCACCGGGAGCTGCCCTACGACCCGGCGCTGGTGGCGGGGCTGAACCCGCGCCTGCGGTCGGCGCGGGCGCTGGTCGCGGACGGCGCCGTGAGGTTCACCGGCGACGCGGCGGCGGTCGTGACGACCGACGGCGGCGAGCGGCTCGTCCGGTTCGAGGAGGACCGTACCACCTGCACGTGCCCGTGGTGGTTCGATCACCGGGGCGAGCGCGGCCCGTGCAAGCACGTCCTCGCGGCCACGATCGTCCGGCGCGACGGCCGGACGGTGGCCGGCCTGGGCACCGCCGTGGACGCGGAGGCGGCGCGATGAGCTGGGACGGGATCCGGGCGGCGATCGACGCCAAGGACGCCGGCCGGGTGATCGCGCTGGTCTCCCGGCTGGACGCGGCGGGGCGCAAGGAGGTCGCCGGCCGGCTGCCCGGCAGGCTGAAGGAGATGCGCGACACGACCCGGTTCGGGGACCTGGAGAGGGGCTTCCACCGGCCGCTGATGCTGGCGGGCGCGGGCACGATCGGCGGGGCCGCCGCGGCGGCGGCATGGCTCTGCCGCCGCGAGTTCGACTCGTGGTGGCTGCGCTCCCAGGGCCCGCAGCTGCGCAAGGACCTGGACAAGGTCACCGCGGGCCGTCCCGCGGAGTGGCGCGCCGACGTCGGCCGCCGCATCGCCGAGCGCATCCGGGTGACGGACTTCGCGGAGGAGGTGCTCCCGCGGTGGCACATGGCGGCGGGCCTCACCCTGTCGGCGGGCGCGGAGCCGCCGGCGGCCGACGGGTTCGTCGTGATGTGGGCGAGCGGCGGCGCCGACACCCGGGCGCTCGCCGACGACCCGTTCCTCGACGCGCTCGTCCCCCGGCTGTTCGAGGCGGACGGCGTCGGCGCGGCCCTCGCGTTCGACCGGAGCGGCGCGGAGTGGGACCGGGAGCGCAGGACCTTGGCCGGCGCCCTGGCCGACCTGGCCGCCACCGGGCGGATCGCCCGCGAGACGCTGATCGACGGCTGCGTCCGGCGGTTCCTGCGCGGCGGCACGCCGCACGAGCTGCGCTGGTTCGTGCAGCTGCACGAGCTCCTGGAGCCCACGGACGACGAGGTGGTCGCGCGCGTGCGCGACTACGCCCGGCTGCTGCCGGCCGCGCCCTCGACGGTCGCGGACCTGGCGCTGCGGGCCGTCCGCCGGGCCGACGAGCTGGAGCGGGTCGACGGGCCGCTGTTCGAGGAGGCGGCGGGCGCGGTGCTGTTCCGGCCGGAGGCCAAGCTGGTCCGGGCCGGGCTGACCTGGGCCGACCGGACCGCGCGCAAGCGCGGCCGGGTGGACGCCACGCTCCGCGCGGTCACCGCCGTCTTCTCCTGCGACTCCCTCGACCTGCGGGAACGCGCCGTCAAGATCGCCGCCAAGCACGCGGGCAAGGCGTCCGCGGAGGCGGGCGAGGAGGTCCGCACCGCGGCCTCGGCGCTGCAAGGGCCGCTCCGCGAGACGATCGCCGCCGCGTACGGCGAGGTGGAGTCCGACGCCCCGGCGGTGCCCGGTCCCCCGCCGTTCGTGCCGCGCGAGACGCCCGCGCCGATCGCGTCCCCCGCCGAGATGGCGGCGGAGTTCGACGCCCTGCTGCGCACCGAGCATCCGGACTGGCTCGCGGTGGAACGCTTCCTGGCCGCGCTCGTCGCGTTCGCCCACGAAGACACCGACGCCGCCCGCGACGCCCTGCGCCCCGTGGTGGCCCCGATGCCGTGGCTGATCGACCCGGACGCCTCGTTCGGCGCTCACCACGAGGCGAACTGGCCGCTCTGGGCCGTCCGGTCCCTGTTCGTCGCGAAGGCGCCCAACCGGCTTGTCGAAGCGCTCGCCTCGTTCGTCAAGGGCTGGGCGCGCAAGGGGGCGACCGTCTTCGATCCGCAGATGGACCGGTTCCTCGCCCTGCGCGGCCGGGAGATCGCCGCGTCCGTGGGCAAGGCGCCCGTGCTGCTGGCGGCCCCGACCACCGCCGGCGGCCTGATCGATCCGGTGGTGCTCGTCGAGCGGCTCGAGAGGCTGGAGGCGGCGGGCGCCGAACCAGGGCGGGCGGAACTGGCGCAGGCGATGCTCCGCGTCCCGCGCGAGATCGACGCCGCGGCCGCCGCCCGGGCCGGGAATTTGCGGTCGCCGGCCGGGCGAGCGATGGCCGCCTGGCTCGCCGCGGGCCCGCCGGCCGACCCGGACGTGCGGTGCGAGGTGCTCGAGAAGCCGATCGCGACCGTCGGCGACCGCGAACTCCGCCTCCCGTCCCGGATCCTCTCCGTCGTCTCCATGCCCGGGGACTCCGACGTCGCGCGCCTGTGCGCCTTCCCCGAGGAGGGATGGCGGGACTTCGGGCGGCCGTCGTACCGCTCGTCCTTCGCGTGGTGGCCGGGCATCACGCCGTCGCATCGGGAGATCGCCGCGGCGCACCTCGCCCCCTACCAGGTGTGCCTGACCGATGAGAACCAGGCGCAGGGCGCGACGGTGCTCGCCCTCGCCGAGGCCGACGGGCCCGCCGGCGCCGCCACCGGGACGCTGCTCGCCCTGACGCTGGCCAACCGGCACGAGCGTCACCGCGCCGACGCGGTCGAGGCCCTCCTCGCGCTGAGCGCGCGCGGCGTCCTGCCCGCCGCGGAGGCCGGCGTCGCGGTCGGCCGGCTCGCGGCCTTCGACCGGATCAAGCTCGGCAGGGTGGTCAAGGCGCTCACCACCGCCGCGGACGCGGGCGCGCTCGCGGACGTCTGGACGCTGGTCACCACGGCGCTCCCCGAGCTGCTTCCCGCGCCCGGCGAGCGCGCCCCGGGCGGCCTTCCCGACCTGCTGGCGCTCGGGACCCGGACCGCCGAGACGATCGGCGCGCGCGGCACGGTCCCCGCGTTGGAGGCCGCCGCCGGGCGGGGCGGGTCCAGCCGGCTGGTGAAGGAGGCCGGCCGGCTGCACCGGACCCTCGCGGCCGCAACCTGACGGGCCGCCGCGGTGTTGATGAGAATGTCGGACTCGGATGGCAGGCTGGACGGACCGGAAGGGAGCGCCCGACGATGACCGAGACACTCGCGTTCGGCACGGTCGACACCGTGCTGGGACGGCTGCTCGTGAGCGAGACCGAGTCGGGGATCGTGTCGCTGGACTTCCGCGACACCCCGGCGGCGCGCGAGCGGGCCGCCCGCAAGACGGGCCTGCCGGTGGTGGACGCGCCCGGCCGGCTCGACCCGGCGCTCGCGGCGCTCCGCGACTACTTCGCCGGCGACCTGAAGACGTTCGAGCTGCCGATCGACTGGCGGCTCACGGGCGACGTCCAGCGGCAGGTGCTCACCACGCTGTACGAGACCGTCCCCTACGGGCGGACGATCACCTACGGCGAGCTGGGCGACCGCAGCGGCACCGGCGTGCACGCCCAGGTGATCGGGCAGGTGATGGGAAGCAACCCGATCCCGCTGATCGTGCCGTGCCACCGCGTGGTCGCCTCGAACGGGATCGGCGGCTACAGCGGCGGTTCCGGCGTCGAGGTCAAGCGCTGGCTGCTCACGCTCGAAGGCTCGATCCCCGCCACCCTCGACTGGGACATCGCCAGCCCGCCGCGCTAAGCCGAGGCCGCCGCGCTAAGCCGAGCCCGGAGCGCTAAGCAGAGGCCGGGGCGTACTCGACGCCGGTGAGGGCCTCGGAGACCCGCCAGAGCCGGTCGCCCAGGCCGGCCTTGGCGGCCTGCGGCGGCGTGAACACCTTGACGGGGCTGCCGCGGAACTGCAGGAGGCGCGGGCCGTAGCAGGCGCCGCCCTCGACGTCCGGCGCCGTCGCGGCGTACAGGGAGGGCAGCGCCCCGGCGGCGGCGGGCTGCGCCACCACGGCGTTACTGACGACCATCGCCTTCTCCATGACGGAGTTGCCGGCCATCTTCGGGCCGGCCTCCTGGAGGTTGGTGGCGGCGTAGCCGGGGTGGGCGGCGACGCTGGTGACCTCGGGGACGCGGCGGTCCAGCTCGCGGGCGAAGACGAGGTTGGCGAGCTTGGCCTGGCCGTAGGCGCCCCACTTGCTGTAGCGGCGCTCGCCGTGCAGGTCGTCGAAGCGGAACCGGCCGCTCCACGCGAATCCGGACGTCACCGTGACGACGCGGGCGGCCGCGGCGGCGCGCAGCGCGGGCAGCAGCAGGCCGGTGAGCGCGAAGTGGCCGAGGTGGTTGGTGCCGAACTGCATCTCGAAGCCGTCGGCGGTGGTGCGGCGCGGGAGCGCCATGACGCCCGCGTTGTTGACCAGGATGTCCAGCGGCGCCTCGCCGTGCCGGGCGGCGAACGCGCGGACCGACGCGAGGTCGGCGAGGTCGAGGGCGCCGAGGACGACGTCGGCGCCGGGCGCGGCGGCCCTGATCCGGTCGAAGGCGGCCTGGCCGCGTTCGGCGCTGCGGCAGGCCAGCACGACGGACGCGCCGTGCCGGGCGAGCTGCAGCGCCGTGTGGTAGCCGATGCCGCTGTTGGCCCCGGTGACGATCGCCCGCCGGCCCTGCAGATCGGGGATGTCGGCCGCCGTCCACCCGCTCATGCGCACCTCCACGTTCTGACGCGACCTCACAAGTTAGACGCCCCATGTAATAGCGACAACCCGTGTGGCGCGATTCACAGTGCCGGCGGCGGATCGGGATCGATGGGGCGCGGCCGGCGCCTCCGGGGGCGTCTCAGGCCGGAAGGTTCTTCTCGATGGCGGCGACGACGTCGGCGGACTCCGGCTCGGTCTGCGGCGCGAACCGGGCGGCGACCGCGCCGTCCGGGGCGATCAGGAACTTCTCGAAGTTCCACCGGATGTCGCCGGTGTGCCCCTCGGCGTCGGGGGTGCCGACGAGGCCCTCGTACAGCGCGTGCCTGCCGTCGCCGTTGACCTCGATCTTCTCGGTCATCGGGAAGGTGACCCCGTAGGTCGCCGAGCAGAACTCCGCGATCTCCTCGGCGCTACCCGGCTCCTGGCCCATGAACTGGTTGCAGGGGACGCCGAGGACGGTGAAGCCGCGCCCGGCGAACCGCTCCTGCAGCCGCTCCAGGCCGGCGTACTGCGGGGTCAGGCCGCACTTGGAGGCGACGTTGACGACGAGCACGGCCTTGCCCCGGTACTGTCCGAGGTCCGCGGAACCGCCCCGCAGACCCTCGATCTCCACGTCATAGAAGGACATGTGGCCGATCCTAGGCGATCACCCCCGGCCCGCACCGCCCGGATCGCATCCGCAGGCGGAGGGTCACGGGGACAGGTCCAGGCTGCTCACGAACGAGGAGACCTGATCACCCGCCCTTCCCAGCTGCGTGAACGCGTTGTTGACGAAGCCGGCCGCGTCCCGGGGTGAGCTCAGCAGGTAGAAGATGACGAAGGCGATGGCCACATAGCGGAGGTTCTTCTTCATCCGTACGCCGTCCCTGTTGTAGCGCAGCGACACATTGACCCGATCCAATGATGCCCAGCCGCGTCTGCTCGCAAAGCGGGATTTTACTGTGACGCGGGGGAGAGCGCTTGCTTGCCGCGCGCGAAAAAGCCCCGCACCCGCCGCGGGTACGGGGCCTGGGAGCGGTTCCTAGTTGGGTATCGCGCTCATGAACTGCGACAACGACTCGGCCGCGGTCCCCAACCCGCTCAGGGCGTTGTTCACCAGATTCGCCGCCCCCTCCGGCCTGCTGATGACATACCACGCAACGAAGGCGATAGAGGCCACCTTCAGATGTTTCTTGTTCACGTCAACCACCCTCTGCGATCGGATGCCTACGGAGTGTAGTTCCCAAGGGTGGCCGCACGGAGATCAAGGCAGGGCAAAGTCGGGGTCAGGTCCGCTTGACCGCGGACGCGGGCTCAGCCGCCGTGCTCGGTGAGGTACTCGATGTAGAAGGGCCGGAGGGCGTCGGCCATCTCGCCCTGCCCGGCGTGCGTGAACTCGCGCAGCAGCGACAGCCCGTGGAGGAGGTCGAACTCGGCGCGGTCGACCTCGCCGGTGGCTGCGGCGGCGGCCGGGATGGCGCGCAGCAGGTCCCACAGGAAGCCCACGTCGTGCCGCTCCTTGGCGCGTTCCATCGCCCGGTCGTGGAGCTCCTTGGACGACAGGGTCGACAGGTCGTCCTGCTTTCCGTCCTCAGACGTCACATCCGCCATGGACCGACTCTATGCCACGCCCGCGCCCGGTCGGGGCCCGCGGGCCCCGACCGGCGCGCGGCTCACTTCTGGACGAGGTCGGACGGGATGGGCTGCCCCTGCTTCAGCGCGCCGAACAGCTCGGACGCCTTGGTCCTGTCCCAGGTGATGTAGGCGCCGACGCTCGGCGAGGACCCGGTGCCGCCGATCGGGACGGTCGTCGTCACGCCGCCGTTGGACACGCCGCGCATCGCCCACATCATCCGCACCAGGTCGTACAGGTGGTCGCCGTCGTCCACGAGGAAGTTGCTGGTGGAGTGCAGGGCGAGCGGGACGCTGCGGAACGGGTTGAGGAGCGTCGCCGGGCTCGAACTCTTCTTCATCAGCGCGCCGAAGAACTGCCGCTGGTGCTCGACGCGCTCCAGGTCGGCGCGGGCGTAGTGGCGGCTGCGGACGTAGCCGAGCGCGTCGCTGCCCTTGAGGTTCTGGCAGCCGGCCTTCAGGTCGATCCCGGCCTTGGGGTCCTTGAGGTCCTCCTTGACGCAGATGTTGACGCCGCCGACGGCGTCCACCACGCCCACGAACCCGTTGAACCCGATCTCCGCGTAGTGGTCGATGTGCACGCCCGTCGCCTTCTCCACCGTCTGCGCCAGCAGCTTCGGCCCGCCGAACGCGAACGCCGCGTTCAGCTTGTTGGAGCCGTGCCCCGGGATGGGGACGTAGGAGTCGCGCGGGAGGCTGACGAGGGACGTGCCGCCCGCGCCGTAGTGCAGCAGCATCATCGAGTCGGTGCGCCGCCCGGCCGCGTAGCCGGTGTGGAGCTTCTTCTGGGCCGCCTTGTCCAGGCCCTTGCGGCTGTCGGAGCCGACGATCAGCCAGTTGGTGCCGGGGGTGTCGGCGACCCGTCCCGGGTAGTCGACGAGGACCGACTCCCGTTCCAGCCGCGAGTCGAGGTAGAAGTAGCCGCCGACGATCAGCAGGACGAGCACGGCGGCGATCACGCCGAGGATCCGGGGCCAGCGGCGCCGCCTGCGGCGGCGCGCCGGCGGGCCGCCCGCCGGCCCGTCGGGGTACACCCGGCCTCCGGCGAGCTGGTCGCCCGCGTACGGATCGTCGTACGGGTCGCCGTACGCCTCCCGCCCGTAGGCGGCGTGCTGGTGCTCCGCGCGTACGGAGTCGTGCCTGTCGCGGGCCACGCCGTCGTCCTTCCTCCGTGTCCGGCCACCGGGCCCGGCCGCC
The DNA here is from genome assembly GCF_040299565.1 of Spirillospora sp. NPDC000708. Lineage (NCBI taxonomy): Bacteria > Bacillati > Actinomycetota > Actinomycetes > Streptosporangiales > Thermomonosporaceae > Spirillospora > Spirillospora sp. NPDC000708. The sequence goes on along the minus strand of NZ_JBEPCJ010000015.1, from coordinate 69,867 downwards.
GGTCATGCCGTAGACCCTAGACAAACGCGCGGAGTGCCGCGTCCATCCGGCGCATGATTGTCCACACCTCCAAATCACCGCGTTATGTGACATGTGAAGCGGACAGCGTCCCCCTTAAGGCGCACACTGCCCTTCGATGGCACAAACGCGCGGAGGGCGGCGCATGGGTGCGAGGCTGCGCATCGCCCGGAGGTTCCCGCTGCTCGCACGCCGGCGGCGCCGGCCGGATCCGACCGGCGCCGGACCCGACGACCTGTCCGAGTCGCAGCTGCCGGAGCTGTCGGCGCACGTGTGGCACGCCAAGGACGGCGAGCTCGCCGAGACCGGGATGGGCACCATGGCCCGACGGCTCCCCGCGGTGATCGCCCAGGCGGCCGGGCTGGCCTGGCGCGCGAGCCGCGCCGACACGGCCGCGACGATCTCCCTCAACCTCGCGGCCGGGCTGTTCACCGCGTTCGGGCTGCTGGCCACGACCGGCGTGCTCACCGCCCTGTTCGCCGCCGGGCCGACGCCGGGCCGGGTCCGCGACGCGCTGCCGTCGCTGGCGCTCGTCGCGGGCTCGGTGGCGCTGCGGTCGGGCCTGCAGGCCGCCGCCGGCTGGACGCAGGCCCGCCTCCAGCCGCAGGTGCAGCGGCTGGTCGAGCTGCGGCTGTACGAGGCGACCACGGCCGCGGACCTGACCGCCCTCGACGACTCGGCGTTCCTGGACGACCTGCAGCGCGCCGAGACCCGCGGGATGAGCGCGGCGCCCCAGGTCGTCCAGCACGCCGTGGACGTGCTGACCGGCGCCGTCGGGATGGTCGCGGCCGCCGGGACGCTCGGCGTGCTGCACCCGCTGCTGCTGCCGCTGCTCCTGCTCACCGCGGTCCCGGAGGGCTGGGCGTCGGTGCGCAGCGCCCGGATGCGGTACGAGACGATGCTCGCGCTGGTCGGCGTCGCCCGGCGCAAGTGGATCCTGTCCGACCTGATGACCGAGCGGCGGCACGCCGCCGAGGTCCGCGCCTTCACCATGCGGCCGTTCCTGCTCGGCGAGTACGACCGGTTCGCCGCCTACCAGCGCCGCGTCGAGCTCGGCCTGGCCCGGCGGCAGACCTACGTGAAGATCACCGGGGACGCGCTGAAGGGCGTCGCGACCGCCGGCGTCTACGTCGCGCTCGGGGTCATGCTGTGGCAGGGGTGGGTGCCGCTGGCCGTCGCCGGCACGGCCGTCCTGGCGATCAGGAGCGGGCAGACGTCCCTGGCGAACCTCGTGTTCGCGGTCAACCAGTGCTACGAGGAGGGCCTGTACTTCGGCGACTACCTCGCCTTCTGCGACGCGGCGGAGGCCCTGATCCCGCGCCGCGCCCTCGCGGCGCCGCCCGGCCCCGGCCCCCGGGCCGAGCGGCCCGTCCTGCCCGCCGCGTTCGACCGGATCCGGGTCCGGGACGTCACCTTCACCTATCCCGGCTCCGACGCCCCGTCGCTCAACGGCGTCTCGCTGGAGATGCGCCGCGGCGAGGTCGTCGCGCTCGTCGGCGAGAACGGGTCCGGCAAGACCACCCTCTCCCGGATCATGGCCGGGCTCTACGACCCCGACGGCGGCGAGGTCCGCTGGGACGACGTGTCCCTCGCCGACGTCCCCCAGGACGAGGTGTGGAGCCGCGTCGCCGTCATCGCGCAGGAGTACACGCACTGGCCGATGACCGCCCGGCAGAACATCACCATGGGCCGCGGCCCCGACCGCCGCCCCGGCGAGCCGGAGGACCCCGCCGTGCTGGCCGCCGCCCGCGCGTCCGGCGCCGAGGAGGTCGTCGCGGACCTCGCCCGCGGCTACGACACGCTCCTGGACCGCCGCTTCCGGGGCGGCGCCGAGCTGTCCGGCGGGCAGTGGCAGCGGCTCGCCGTGGCCCGCGGCTTCTACCGGGACGCGCCGCTGCTGATCTGCGACGAGCCCACCGCCAGCCTCGACGCCCGCGCCGAGCACCTGCTGTTCGACAGGATCCGCGACCACGCCGCCGGACGCACCGTCCTGCTCATCACCCACCGGCTCGCCAGCGTCCGCTACGCCGACCGGATCTACGTGCTGGAGCACGGCAAGATCACCGAGGAGGGGGACCACGCGGCCCTGATGGCGGCCGGCGGGCTCTATGCCGACCTCTACGGCCTGCAAGCCGCCGCCTACCGGGTGGAGGACGTCTGACCTCGGCCTCCGCCCGGCGCCGGACCGGAGTATCTGATCTTGGTCCCGCGGGCCGTCCGGCGTCATTAGGATCCTCCGGTGATCATCAGACGACCCCTCGCCGGCGGCTGCCTGCTCGCCCTCGCGGCCGCCTTGACGATGTCCGGGGCGCCCCCCGTCGCCGCCGACGACGGCGGCACCGCGGAGCCGCCCAAGGTGGAGCTCGTGCTCGACGTGAGCGGCTCCATGCGCGCCCGGGACATCGACGGGCTCAGCCGCATCGCCGTCGCCCAGCGGTCCTTCGGCGAGGTGGTCGACGCCCTGCCCGCCGAGACGCAGCTCGGCATCCGGGTGCTCGGCTCGCAGTACCGCTTCCCCGGCAGCCCCAAGTCCGTCGGATGCCGCGACACCCGGCAGATCGCCCCGGTCGGGCCGGTGAACAAGGTCGAGGCGAAGGCCGCGATCGCGACGCTGCGCCCCACCGGCTGGACACCGATCGGGCTCGCGCTCCGCGCGGCGGCCAGGGACCTCGGAACCGGCGAGACGACGCGGCGGATCGTCCTCATCACCGACGGCGAGGACACCTGCTCGCCGCCCGACCCCTGCGACGTGGCCCGCGAGCTGGCCGCCCAGGGGACGCACCTGGTCGTGGACACCCTCGGGCTCACCCTGGACGCCAAGGTCCGGCAGCAGCTCACCTGCATCGCCGACGCCACCGGCGGGACGTACACGGCCGTCCGGCACCAGCAGGACCTGACCGGCCGGCTCAACCAGCTCGTCCAGCGGGCCGGCACGACCTACAAGCGGACCCCGCGCGCGGTCGACGGGGGCGCGGGGTGCGCCGACGCCCCGGTGCTCTCGCCCGGCGTCTACACCGACCGGGAGAGGTTCGGCGAGCACCGCTGGTACCGCGTGGTGGTGGCGCCGGGTCAGGAGCTGCGCGCCTCCGTGAGCGTCTCGCTCGACCGCCGGCTCAACCCCGACTACGGGGTGCTGCTGCGCGCGGTGTCCCAGGACGGGCAGGAACTCGTCCGCGGCACCGACGCGGGCAGCGGGCGCACCGACGTGCTCTCCACCGGCCTGCGCTGGTCGGACCAGAAGAAGGACGGGGCGGACGCGTCCGCGTCCCCCTCGCCGGACGGCGGGACCGGCGGGGACCCGGTCTGCATGGTGGTCAGCAACTCCTTCTCCGCTCCCGGCGCGGTGCGGGCGGCGGCGCCCGGCATGCCGGTGGAGCTGACCGTCGACCTGGTGCCGTCCTCGGACGCCCCGGGCGGCCCCGACCTCGGCCGCGGCTGGCTCCTCCTTGTCGTGCTCACCGTGACCGGCCTCGCCGCCGGTCTGATCATCGGATGGCTCGCCCGCTGGCGGATCGCCGTCTGGAAGGAGAACTGACCGTGCGCGCCACCCCCCGCCTCGCCGGATCCCTGCTCGCCGGCTCCGCCGCCGGCGGCCTCCTCCTTCTCCTCGCCGCCGGGCCGGCCGCCGCCGGCGGAGGCTCGCCCAGCCCCCGCCCGACGGTCGGCACGGCCGGGACGTCCTTCCTGACGGCCACCGTCGTGGAACCGGGACAGCCGGTCCGGGTGTCCGCGTCGACCGGCGACCACCTGTACTGGTCGTTCGCGGCCTCCGCCGGGCAGACCGACCGCGTCACCGTGACCGTCACGCTGCCGCCCGCAGCGAGCCGGCACGGCGCCGCGACGTACACGGCCGACGTCTTCGACGGACTGCGCCGCCGCCAGGCGTGCACGGCCGGTCCGCAGAACGCGACCGCCGCCGCGGGCGCGGCGAGCGTCCGGCTCCGCTGCACGCTGCGGCAGATCCGCGCGTGGGCCGAGCCGTGGTCGGACGACCCGCTGCCCGGCACCTACTACCTGCGCCTGTCGGCGACCAGCCTGCCCGAGCAGGACCTCGGGCAGCGGATCCAGGCGGACGTGAGGATCAGCGCGCGGAACGGCGACGCGCAGCCGGCCGGGGCGAAGCTGAAGTCGCCGCTGTCCCCGGCCGTCAACCCGGGGGCGACCCTCCCGCCGGGCGCCGCGCCGGAGGCGTCGCCGTCCGCGGCCAGTTCGGCGCCGAAGCCGTCCGAGCGCGTCAAGGGCTGGTTCTCCTGGCCGTCCAGCCGGTGGTGGTGGACGCTCGGCGGCGGGGTCCTGGCCGCCGTCGCCGCCGTCGGGGGGTACAACCTGACCCGCCACCCGCGCCACTGGTTCTCCCCGCGGCGCTCCCCCGCGGGGCCGGGCCGGAACGGTCAGATGTAGGGGCCGAAGGCGTTGGCGCCCGTGTCCTCCGGGGGCGTCTCGGGGAGGTCTTCCGGGCGCAGGAGGCGGACCTCGGCGGGGTCGATGGCGGCGGGGTCCGCGTCGTGGGCGGCGGTGATGCGCTGCGCCTGCCGGGACACCGCCGCGTCCAGCAGGTTCCGGACGAGGCGGGCGTTGCCGAACGAGGAGCCGCGCGGCTGGGCGGCGACGATCCGGCGCAGCGCGCCCGGGACCCCGGGGTCCAGCGTGAGGCCGGCCGTCGCCGCCATCAGCTCGAAGATCGTGACGAGCTCGTCGTCGGAGTAGTCGGGGAAGCGCAGGACCTGCGGGAAGCGCGACTCCAGGCCCGGGTTGGACTTCAGGAAGCGCTCCATCTCCGCGTCGTAGCCCGCGACGATGACCACCAGGTCGGCGCGGTGCTCCTCCATCAGCCGCAGCAGCTCGGCGATCGCCTCGTGGCCGAAGTCGCGCTGGTCGCCGCCGCCCGCCGAGGTCAGCGCGTACGCCTCGTCGATGAACAGCACGCCGCCGAGGGCCCGCTCGACCGCGCTCCGCACCCGGGGCGCGGTCTGCCCGATGAACTCGGCGACGAGGTCGGCGCGGGTCACCTCGACCAGGTGCCCGGACGACAGCAGGCCGAGCCGGGCGTACACGGCCGCGATCAGCCGCGCGATGGTCGTCTTCGCGGTGCCCGGGTTGCCCATGAACACCATGTGCCGGGTCGGGGCGGTCAGCGGCACGCCGGCGTCGCGGCGCATCTGCTCGGCGCGGGCCTCGGCGACCAGCGCGTCCACCTGCCGCTTGATCTCCTTGAGCCCGATGAGCCGGGCGATCTCGCCGAGCGGGTCGGAGGAGACGTCGCCGCCGGCGCGGGCGAGGGCGTCGGGGACGTCCTCCAGGAGGATCTCGTCGAGCGACTCGGTCTCGTCGACGACGCCGTCGGCGAGCACCCGGCGGCCCTGCATCGCGACCGCCCGGTCCAGCAGGTTGATCATGATGCGGGCGTTGCCGAAGCCGTTGTCGCGCGGCGCGGCCTGGGCGAGCGAGCGGACCTTGTCGAGGACGCCGGGGGCGAGCGCGAACCCGCCGTCGGCGGCCTTGCCCGCGAACACCTGCACCAGCTCGTCGTCGGTGAGGTCGGGGAAGTGGACGGTGCGGGGGAACAGCGCGGCGAGGTCGGGATGGGACTTCAGCAGCCCGTTCATCTCCGCCTGCGGCCCGGTCAGCACGACCACCAGGTCGTCGGCGTGCGCCTGGACGGTCGTGAGGAGCACGTCCAGGACCTCGCGGCCCCGAACGGCGTCCACCGCCGCCGCCGCGACGAACGCGTGCGCGTCCCGGACGACCAGGACCCCGCCGAGCGCCTGCTCGACGGCGCGGCGCACCCGCAGCACGCTCTCGGTGGCGTACTCGCCGAGCAGGTCGGCGCGCTCCACCTCCACCATGTGCCCGGACGACAGCACGCCGAGCCCGGCGTAGATCCGGCCGAGGATCCGCGCGACCTTGGTCTTGCCGGTGCCGGGGTTGCCGGTGAACACCAGGTGCCGGGGGCGCGCGGCGAGCGCCATGCCCGCCTCGCGGCGCAGCCGGGCCGCCTTGGCCTCGGCGACCAGCGCGTCCACCTCCCGCTTGACCGGCGCGATGCCGGCGCAGGCGGCGAGCTCGGCGAACGGGTCGGTCTCGGCGGGCCGGCCCGGGATGAGCCGCTGCGGCAGGTCGGCGGCGGTCACCTCCGGGACGTCCCGGTCCCCGCGGGCCCGCGCGGACGCGACGCACTGCGCCGCGGTGTGCTCCGCCAGCCGCGCGCCGCGCAGGTTCAGCAGCGGCGGCGTCCGGCTGAGCAGCACACCGGCGGTCGCGGCGACCTCGTCCGGCACCACGGCGCCCCGCGCGCGCACGGCGCGGGTGAACAGCTCGGCGAAGTCGTCCTCGGCGAAGTCGTGCGTGCGGGCCACGTCGAACGCCCGGACGAGCGCCGGGTTGGCGTCGAACAGCCGCCGGTCGCCCCCGGGGCGGCACAGCGCGACGACGTCCAGGCGCGGTGAGCGCGCCATGAGCCGGCGCAGCTCCTCGACCGCCGCGGCGCCGCAGCGCTCATAGGAGACCAGCCGCTCCAGGTCGTCGACGACCAGCAGCATCCGGCCCTCGACGCAGTCGCGGACGCGGGCCTGCAGCCACAGCGCCGCGTCGCTCACGCCGAGCGAGGCGAACACCTGGTCGGAGACCCACAGCGCCTCGCGGACGGCGCCGCCCGCGGCCAGCCGCCGCTCCAGCAGCTCGACGGCAGTGCCCTTGCCGGTGCCCTCCGGGCCGGCGATCAGCAGCCGGACGGGCCGCTCCCCCGCCAGCCGCGCCGCCAGCGCGTCCCGGACGGCCCGCGCCAGCTCGGGCTGCCCGACCAGCTCGTCGCCCGGCTCGTCCTGCGCCGGGCCGTCCTGGGCGCCCTCGCCCCGCCCGGACGGATCTTCCGGGCGGGCCTCGCCCGGCGCCTCCGGGGAGAGCAGGCCGACCAGCGGGTTGACGACGCGGCGCGCCGCGAACAGCCTTCGCAGATCGGACTGGAACGGGCGCACCGGGACGCGGCAGCGCGGGCTCGTCGGCGCGTCCGGCAGGCCCTGCACGGCACCGGTGACGCGGACCGCCATGTCCAGCCAGGCCCGCGCCGCGTCCGCCTCCCCCGCGACCAGCCCGCGCGCCAGCCAGCCGCGCACGTCCTGCTGCCACGCCTCGACGGAGAACCCGGCGCGGACCGCGCGGAACCGCTCCTGAAGGTTCTCGTAGCGGTCGGCCCCGAGCGCGACCGCGAACTCCGCCGGGACGGCCGCCGCCTCGGCCGCCAGCAGCAGCTTCGCCAGCGCCGCGTCCGCGCCGTCGCCGTCCAGGACGGCCTCCGACAGCCGCGCGTGCGCCGCGTCGAGCCCGTCGCACGCCCAGCCGAGGTACCCGACGGGCCCGGCCAGCTCGGGCAGGACCGCCAGCTCCTCGTCGGTCAGCCCGGCCGTCCACACCTCCTCAAGCCGCTCCTGCGGGACCGTCAGGTCCAGCTCCCGCAGCTCCGGGTCGGCGGCCCGCCGGTCGAACAGGCCCGCGAGCGCCCGCCGGCGCCGCTCCAGCGGCTCCAGGCCGTCGAAGACGTCCAGGCCGTCGCGCGCCAGCTCCAGCATCACCGTCCGCAGCTCGCGGTCGTCTCCGGCCGGCTCGGGCAGCCACAGGCCCGGCGGGCGCCACCGCCCGCCCTGGGTGAACCACGCGACCGGCTCGCGGACGGCCGGCTCCGGCGTCGCCAGGAAGTCCGACAGCAGCTCGTAGTCGACGTCGCCGCGGGACCCGCCGCGCACCGCGGACGCGCCCAGCAGGAACGTCAGCAGCGACCACTGCTCGGCGCCCGCCGCGCTCGTCCCCTCCCCGTAGAAGTCGCTCAGCCGGCGCGGGAGCAGCGCCGCCCGGGGGTCGGCGTTGTAGGCGACCGCCCGCTCCCGCATGCGCTCGTAGAGCCCGTCGGGCACGCGCCACGGCCCGTGGGCGTACACGTCGAGCACGGGCTCCTCGGTGAGCAGCAGTTCGAGATGGTCCGGCAGCCGGGGGGAACGCACCTGGTCCTTCTCCTATGCGGCGGGGCGGGGACGTCACGTCTGGCAAGCACCCTACGACCCGGCGCGATCACGCACATCCCGTCGCGCCGGGTTGGCACACGGCCGCTCCTCGGCGATAGTTGTCATACGGAAAATAACCGCCGGGCGCCGCGCCCGGCGGCGCCCGGCCCCCGAGGAGGCGGAAACCCCCGTGCCACCGCTCGAAGTGACCGCCCGCTCGCACGCCGGACGCGCCGTCGTGCGCCTGCGCGGCGAACTCGACATCGCCGGCTCGGACGAGCTGCGCCGGCACCTGGAGGCCGCCCGCCGCGAGCACGGCGACCACCTCATCCTCGACCTCGCCGAGCTGGACTTCATGGACTCCCAGGGCCTGTCGGTCATCGTCGGCTGCTACAAGGCCGCCACCGCCGCCGGCGGCAGCCTCACCCTCGCCGGCCCGCGTCCGGTCGTCCGCCGCGCCCTGGAGATCACCGGCCTGCACCGCCGCATCCCCGTCCAGGCGTCGCTGGAGGCGGCCCTGTCCGCGCACGGAACCGCCGCCCCCAACCCCCCGCGCGGCGCCGCCGGCGGTGACGGCGAGCCCCCGGCCCCGTCGGGCGCGGCGCACGAGGCCCCCCGCGCCTAGCGCGCCCGCCCGGGAAACGTGGCCCTCGGGTCAGCCCGCCGTCTCCCGCGACCGCAGCTCCGTCGGGAGCGGCCGCTTCGGGCCGCGCCCGTCGCCGGACGAGCGCCCCGTCGCGCGGCGGCCGATCCACGGCAGCAGGTAGGCGCGGGCCCAGTGCAGGTCCTCGCGGCGCGAGGTGAGCCAGTCCACCGGGTCCAGCGGGGGCCACGGCTCGCGCCAGTCGTCCTTCACCGGGACGCCGACGACGCCCGCGACGACCAGCGCCATGCGGCGGTGCCCCTCGGGCGACAGGTGCAGCCGGTCCTCGTACCAGGCGCGCGGGTCGTTGAAGATCCGCAGCGACCACAGGTCGACGACCGAGCAGCCGCGGCGGTCGGCGATGGCGCGCAGATGCATGTTGTAGGTGGCGGCCTTGCCGCGGATGCGCGAGCCGCTGCGCAGCCCGCGGGTGTCGAACCCGGTGAAGATCACCACGCGGGAGCCGGTGGCGCGCAGCCGCCGGACCGCGTCGTCGAACACCACCGCGAGCGCGTCGGGGTCGGCGCCGGGGCGGATCATGTCGTTGCCGCCCGCACAGAACGTCACCAGGTCGGGGTTCAGCTCGACGGCGCGGGGCACCTGGTCGTCCACGATCTGCCGGACGAGCTTGCCGCGCACCGCGAGGTTCGCGTAGCGCAGGCCGGGGGTGTGCTCGGCGAGGTGCTCGGCGAGCCGGTCGGCCCAGCCGCGGAAGCGGTCGTCCTCGCCGGGGTAGGGGTCGTTCAAGCCCTCGGTGAAGCTGTCGCCGATGGCCACGTAGGTACGGATCTTCTCCGGTTCGTCCATCGCGGGCCCTGGCACTGGTTCAAAGTCGGTCACGTCAGACAATCATGCATCGTGCACACAATCTACGCGACCGTAACCATCCGGGATGTGGGACAGCCGACACCGGCCGGGCCCGCGGGTCGCGAGGCGCCGGATCCGGTCCGGGATCCGGCCCCGCGTCAGGTCCAGCTCGGCGACGCCGAGCCGAGCTGCCCGCCGGACGCGGCGGGCGGCGCGGGGGCGCCCGCCGGGGCGCCCGCGGCGTGCACCGACATCGCGTGCTGCACGAGCGTGATCAGCACCTGCTTCGTCGACTCGCGGCTGCGCGCGTCGCACTGCACGATCGGCACGTGGCCGCTGATCGACAGCGCCTCGCGGATGTCCTCGATCGCGTACTGGAACTCGCCGTGGAACCCGTTGACGCCCACGACGAACGGCAGGCCGAGCTCCTCGAAGTAGTCGACCGCCGCGAAGCAGTCCTCCAGCCGCCGGGTGTCGACCAGCACGACGGCGCCGATCGCGCCGCGGACCAGGTCGTCCCACATGAACCAGAAGCGGTGCTGGCCGGGGGTGCCGAACAGGTACAGGATCAGCTCGCTGTCCAGCGACACGCGGCCGAAGTCCATCGCGACCGTGGTGGTCGTCTTGTCCGGGACGGCCGACAGGTCGTCCACGTCGGCGCTGGCCGCGGTCATCACCGCCTCGGTGGTGAGCGGCATGATCTCCGAGACCGATCCGACGAAGGTGGTCTTGCCGACGCCGAACCCGCCGCCGACGACGATCTTCACCGAGGTCAGCTCCGCCTCGGGTCCGTGCGGCCCCGGGGGCGGGACCTGGTCAGAGCTTCCGAAGGCCACTGAGCACCCTTTCTAGCAAGCGGAGGTCCGGCTGGCCGCCGGCCGTCGTGGGGGTCGACTGGTGCAGGCGCAGCAGCCCTTCCATGGCCATGTCCGCGACGAGGACCCGGGCCACCCCGAGCGGCATCCGCAGCAGCGCGGACACCTCGGCCACCGAGCGGGCCGACCGGCACAGGTCCATGATCGCCCGGTACTCCGGGGTCAGCATGGCGACGTCGCGCGGCGGGTACGGCGCAGCCGTCACCAGGGCCTCGATCGCCAGGTCGTACCGCGGCTTGGTGCGCCCGCCGGTCACCGCGTAGGGGCGCACCAGCGAGCTGCTGTCCCCCTCGTCCCGCCCTCCGGGCCGGTCCTGCACCGAGCGCGGATCACCGGGCCAGCGCCCGGGACCTCCCGGACCGCCTCCGAAGGGACTGCCTCGATCCATGTCGCCGACCTCCGTCAGAGTCAGTCACGGTCAAAAGCGGGCGGGGCCGGCGCCCATCTCGGTCACCGAGGGGCCGCCGTACGGCTGCTGCTGCTGCTCCTGCGCGCGCAGCGCCGGCGTCAGCACCCGGCCCACCCGCTCGACCAGCAGCGTCATCTCGTAGGCCACGAGCCCGAGGTCGCAGTCGGGCGCCGCGAGCACCGCGAACACCGACCCGTTCGCGATGGACATCACGAACAGCAGGCCGCGGTCCATCTCCACGACCGTCTGGTTCACGCCACCCGCGTCGAAGATCTTCGCCGCGCCCTGGGTCAGGCTCATCAACCCCGAGGCGATCGCCGACAGCTGGTCCGCCCGCTCGGGCGGGAAGCCCGCGGAGTAGGCCATCGGCAATCCGTCGGAGGAGACCACGACGGCGTGCGCGACCTTCGCGACACGGTCCGCGAAGTTCGTCACCAACCAGTTGAGATCCTGCCCGCTCACCGGGTGCCTCCCGTCTCGCCGTCACCCTGTGACGGCACCTCACCTGACGTGCCCCCGCCACGAGCCTCGTTGCGGCCCCGATGGACGCCGCGCTGCAGGCTCGCGAAACGGTTGCGCACGACGTCGGCCGACTGGCCGGACGACTGCTGGTCCTGCACGGGCGCCCCCGGACGCGGCACCGGCTGCGTCCGGCCGCCGCCCGCGGGCGGCGCCGCCTGGGGCTGCTGCCCGCCCCCCGCGGCCGGCCGGTTGCCGACCGCCCCGGGGATGCGGTTCTTGCCGGGGACGCGCTTGGGCAGCCCGACCTGCGTGCGGCTGCCCGCGACGGGTTCGCGGATCGCCTCGGCGGCGCGGAAGCCCTCGTCCGCGGGGGACTCCCAGCCCTTGCCCGGATCCTCGGCCACGTCCCCTCCCGTCCGGCGCTGGAACCATTCCGACTGCATCGCATCGAAGATCGGCGAACGCTCGGGCACCCGCGGCGGCGGCTTCGCTCCGGCCGGCGCCGGCGGCTGATGCGCGGAGGGAGCGGGTTGATCATAACCGTTCCGCTCGTAGCCGTTCCGCTCGTAGCCGTTCTGCTCGTAACCCGACGGTTCGGGGACGCGGGGCTCCGGGACGGGCTCGCGGCGCCGCGGGTCCGCGGCGCGGCCACGGGCCGGCGCCCCGTTGCGGGAGCCGTCGGCGTACGGGCCCTCCCCGGCGACCTGCTCCAGCGGCCCGGTCTCCCAGGGGATCTGCTGGCGCCGGGAGCCCGGCTCGGGCACCACGGGCTGGGCCTCGGGCACCACGGGCTGCGGCCCGGTGTGCCGTCCGCCCCCGTCGCGGAACCCGTTGGCCGCGTCCGGGTAGCCGCCGCCCGCGTCCTGGTAGCCGTTGGGGGCGTCCTGGTAGCCGTTGGCGGCGTTCCGCGCCCGCTCGCTGGGCGGCTGGAAGACGTTGTCCTGCCGGCCGGCCTCGGCCTGCCGGCCGCGCAGCTGCGCGCCGGGACGGCGGACGGGCAGCTCGCCCGGCGGGCGCGAGCCCGGCGCCTCGCCGGCGCCGTACGGGTCGTTCGGCGGCGCGCCGTCCGCGGGCCGCGGCATGTCCGGCGGGACGACCGGCAGCGGGCCGGTGCCCGGGGCGGCGTGCGCTCCGGTGCCGGCGGCCGGGGTCAGCGGGCCCGTCGTCAGGGGCGACTGCGGTCCGGTGCCGTCGCCCGCGTGGAGGGGGCCGCCCATCATCGGCTGCGGCCCGGTGGCGCCGCGCAGCGGGCGCAGCGGGCCGGTGTGGCCGACCATCGGGTTGCCGCCGGTGCCCGCGCCGAATCCCGCGGCGGGCCCGAAGTCGTCCTGGCGGAAGCCTCCGCCGGCGGCGGGCGGCTCGGCGGCGGTGGTCGTGAGCGCGGCGAGCTGGCCCTGGCCACCGGTGTCGCGGGAGCCGAGGCCGCGGGCGCCGACGCCGGCGGGCTCGCCAGGGGTGACCGCGACGTCCGGCAGCACGACGAACGCGGTGAGCCCGCCGCCCTGCGCGGCCCGCAGCTCGACGCGGATGCCGTGCCGGACGGCCAGGCGGCCGACCACGAACAGGCCCATGCGGCGCGCGGCGGAGAAGTCGATGACGGGCGGGTTCGCCAGCCGCCAGTTGGCCTGCTCCAGCTCCTCGGGCGACATCCCGACGCCGTTGTCGGTGATCTGCAGCATGGAGCCGCCGCCGCTGAGCAGCTGCCCGGAGACGGTGACCTTGGTGTTCTCGGAGGAGAACACCAGCGCGTTCTCCACCAGCTCGGCGAGCAGGTGGACGAGGTCGTTGACGACGGGCCCGGCGACGGTCATGTCGCCCTGGACGCGCAGCGCGACCCGCTCGTACTGCTCGACCTCCGACAGCGAGGCGCGCACGACGTCGATCAGCGGGACCGGCTTGTTCCACCGGCGGGCCTGCTCCTGGCCGCCGAGGACCAGCAGGTTCTCGCAGTTGCGGCGCATGCGGGTGGCGAGGTGGTCCAGCCGGAACAGGCTGGACAGCTGCTCCTCGTCGCGCTCGCTCTGCTCCAGCTCCTCGATGAGCCGCAGCTGCCGCTCGATCAGCGACTGGCTGCGCCGCGACAGGTTGACGAACATCGCGTTGATGTTGCCGCGCAGGACGGCCTCGTCCGCCGCCAGCCGGACCGCCTCGCGGTGGACCTCGTCGAAGGCGCGGGCGACCTGGCCGATCTCGTCGGTGGAGTCGATCTCGATCGGCGCGACCTCGATGCCGCCGGCGGCCGCCTCGGGGTCGCGGAGCCGGTCGACCAGGCCGGGCAGCCGGCTGCTGGCGACCTCCAGGGCGCCGGTCTGCAGCCGGCGCAGCGGCCGCACCAGCGACCGCGCCACGATGATCAGCAGCACGAGGACGACGGCGAGGACGAGGAACAGCAGCGACCCGTCGCGGATCGCGGCGGTCCGCGCGTCGCTCTCGGCCGTGCCCGCCGAGCCGGCGAGGTCGGTGGCGATCTTCTGCTCGACGGTCCGCATCCGGTCGACCCGGACGCCGGCGTCGGACGTCCAGCCGCGCGCCGTGCGGGTGCTGAGCGGAACCTTCAGCTGCGAGCTCGCGTCGGCGAGGGCGAGCGTCTCCAGCCGGGTGACCTCGGCGCGGTCGAGCTCGGGGCCGGTGACGGTGTCCTCGTAGAGCCGCAGCTGGGCGGGGGTGGCGGAGCTGCGGAACGCGGTGATGCTGGTGTTCATCTCCGCGCGGGCGTCGTCGACGGCCGTGCGGTCGAGCGGCTCGAACCGGCCCGCCCACAGGGCGGAGGCGATGAGCGCGCGCTCGCGCGACGCGGCGTCCTTGGCGCGGGCGAGGTCGGCGAGCGCCAGGGCGCTCTGCGCGAGCTCGGGCGTCGGCGCGTCCTGCGAGACCAGCAGGTGGAAGTTGGCGAAGTCGTCGATGAACTCGGTGTACTTGTCGATGACCGGGCCGGGCGCCAGCCGGATCGCCAGGGTGCGCAGCGAGGCCAGCTCGTCGACGCGGTTGACGACATTGCCGATGGCCAGGCGCAGCGCTGCCGAGTCGGGCTTGACGGCGGAGGCGGCGGCGCGGACCTTGCCGGCCGCGGCGTCCGTGCGGGCCTGGTCGGCCTTGAGGGTCGCCGTGGTGACGGCGCGGTGGTTGGCCGCGTGCTCGGCCATCGCGTCGCGCTCGTTCTCCATCTCGTACGCGAGCGCGGTCAGTTGCTTACCGAGCGTAGCCATCTTCCCGGTGCGGCCGTAGGACTGGGCGTTGTCCATGGAGACCGAGACGCGGTAGCCGGCGAGGAGCGCCGCGACGACGGTGGGCACCGCGATGAGGGCGAACAGGCGCGTCGTCACCCGCCAGTTGCGCAGCTTCAAACGGCCTCCCAGCAAGCGTCTCTTCGGGGCGTCGACGCTGGCAGACGGGGCTTGCTCGGGGGACTGCGGGGCGCTGTCGGCCCCTTCGGCTTTCCGCACTGCCCTCCGCTACCTCTCAATGGGTCGTTCGCTCGCGGCGCACGGTGACCCGAATGCGATTCGGGTCGCGACGCCCGCTCCGCGCCACTGCGGGCGAGCGCGGAACATTGCAACACAGAGCCACCAACATGGCCAACCCGAATGATCACATAGGTCTGCACTTGTGATGCGGAGGATACGAATGTCACGGATTGTTTAGGTATGTTCACATAAACCGACGTAAAGCTCGCATCTCGCCCCCCAGGCGGGTCACCGTGCGCTACGCTCCCGCCTCGTTGAAAGATCAGCTTTCAGCCAACTCCCCCGCAAATGGAGCGTTGCTCATGTCTGCTTCCCACCGCCGTGCCGCCCTCGGTGGCGCGCTCGCCATCGCGGTAGCGCTCGCGGCCACCGCCTGCGGCGGCTCAGACGACAAGAAGTCGGCCAACGGCCTGGAGAAGTCCACGATCACGGTCGGCACGATGACGATCGCCGACACCGCGCCGTTGCAGATCGCGATCCAGAAGGGCCTGTTCAAGGCCGAGGGACTGACCATCAAGACCCGCGTCGTCAGCGGCGGCGCCGAGGCGATCCCGCTGCTCAAGGCCGGCCAGCTGGACATCACCTTCGGTAACTACGTCTCCCTGTTCACCGCCGCGTCCAAGGACCCGGGCTTCAAGCCCAAGGTCGTCGCGGAGGGCTTCCAGAGCGCCCCGAAGACGCACACCCTGATGGTCCGCAAGGACTCCCCCTTCCACACCATCAAGGACCTGGCCGGCAAGAAGATCGGCGTCAACACCAAGCACAACGTCAGCACGCTGCTGGTGCGCGCCGCCGCCAAGCCGCAGGGCGTCGACTTCGACGAGGACAAGAACTTCGTCGAGATCCCGCCGCCCAACATGGAGGCCTCGCTCAAGAGCAAGAGCGTCGACGCCGTCCAGGCGATCGAGCCGTTCGGCACGCAGATGCAGGAGGACATGGGCGCCCGCATGATCTCCGACCTGTCCAGCGGCCCGACCGCCGACTTCCCGATGGGCGGCTACGCCGCCACCTCGAAGTTCGCCGACAAGAACCCCAGGACCGTCGCGGCGTTCCAGCGCGCCCTGGTCAAGGCCGAGGGCATGGCCGCCGACCGCAAGCTCGTCCAGCAGACCCTGCCCACCTACGCCAAGGGCATCGACGCCAAGGTCGCCTCGACGATGAGCTACGGCTCCTACCCGACCTCCACGAGCGCGACCCGGCTCCAGCGGGTCGCCGACGTCATGCAGCAGTTCGGCTACATCCCCAACCGGATGGACGTCAAGCCGCTGCTGTTCTCGGCGAGTTCATGAACCCTCGCCGCATCGCCCTCGGCGCCGCCGGGGTGGTAGCGGTGGTCGCCGTCCTCGAGGCCGTCAGCCGTGCCGGCCTCGTGGACGACACCGCCCTCCCCCCGGCGTCGACCGTGCTGAGGGAGGCCGGCAAGCTCGCCGTCGACCAGGAGTTCCTGACCGACGTCGGCGCGACGGTGAAGGCGTGGCTGCTCGGGCTGCTGCTGGCGGTGGTGGTGGCGGTGCCGCTGGGCGTGCTGCTCGGCTCGGTGCCGCTGCTCGGCACCGCCTCCCGGGCCGTGGTCGAGCTGTGCCGGCCCATCCCGTCGGTCGCGCTGATCCCGCTGGCCATCCTGCTGTTCAGCTCGCCCGACCAGACGAAGATGTCGCTGGTCTTCTACGCCTGCCTGTGGCCCATCCTCGTCAACACGCTCTACGCGCTGCGCGACGTCGACCCGGTCGCCAAGGAGAGCCTGCGCAGCTTCGGGTTCGGGACGCCCGCGGTACTGCTGCGGGTGTCGCTGCCGAGCGCCGCCCCGTTCATCGCCACCGGCGTCCGCATCGCCGCCTCCGTCGCGCTCGTCGTCGTGATCAGCACCGAGCTGCTGGTCGGCGGGGACAACGGCATGGGGATCTATCTCAACGACACGCAGTCCGGCGGCGGCCAGACCGACGTGCTGCTGGCCGGCGCCTGCTGGGCCGGCGTGCTCGGGCTGCTCGCCAACGGCGTGCTGATCGGCCTCGAGCGCTTCGCGTTCCGCTGGCACACCGCCCGCGCGGAGGGGATCGCATGAGGGCGCTCAGACTGGGCCGCGGCCTCGCCGAGCGGATCTGGCTGGTCGCCGCCGCCGTCATCGCGTGGCAGGTCGTCACCAGCACGGTCGAGGAGACCTACTTCCCGCCGCCCACCAAGATCGTCGACGCGCTGCACGAGCTGTGGTTCTCCGGGCCGGCGTCGAAGCTGTTCCTCACCGACAAGGCCGTCGACGACTTCTCCAGCAGCCTCACGCACCTGTTCATCGGCTGGGCCGCCGCCGGCGCCGCCGGCGTGGTGCTCGGCACCGCGATCGGCCGCTCCACGGTCGCGCGCGACCTGCTGGACCCGGTGCTGCAGTTCCTGCGCGCCGTCCCGCCGCCCACCCTGCTGCCGTTCTTCATCGTGGTGTTCCAGATCGGCGCCACCATGCAGATCGTCACGATCGCGTTCGGGGTGGTGTGGCCGGTGCTGCTCAACACCGCCGACGGCGTGCGCACCGTGGACCCGCTCCAGCTGGAGACCGCCAAGGTCTTCGGCGTCTCCCGGTTCCGCCGGCTGCTGGTGGTCATCCTGCCCGCCGCCGCGCCGAAGATCTTCGCGGGGCTGCGGGTCGCGCTGTCGTTCGCGCTGATCCTGATGGTCATCTCCGAGATCGTCGGCAGCACGTCCGGGATCGGGGCGGAGCTGCTGAACGCCCAGCGCACGTTCGAGATGCCCGCCATGTGGGCCGGGATCGTCATGCTCGGCGTCCTCGGGCTGCTGTTCAACGGGCTGTTCATGCTGCTGGAGCGGCGGCTGCTGTCCTGGCACGCCGGCGCCCGCCGGCTGACGAGCTGATGCGCACGATGGAACCGGCGACGCCCGCCCCCACCACCACCCGGCCGCCGGCGGCGACCCCGCCGGCGGCCCGCATGCCGGAAGTCACCACACAGAAAAGGCGGCCGCGATGCTTCAGATAACCGGCCTCACGCACTCCTACGCCGACGGGCACAAGGCCATCGACGGGCTGGACCTCACCGTCCCCGACGGCGAGCTGCTCAGCATCGTCGGCCCGTCCGGCTGCGGCAAGTCCACGCTGCTGCGCTGCATCGCGGGACTGATCGCGCCGACCGCCGGCACCCTCACCCTGAACGGCGCGCCGATCAGCGGCGTGCCCGACGACCTCGCCGTCGTGTTCCAGGACTACAGCCGCTCGCTGTTTCCCTGGCTGACCGTCCGCGACAACGTCGCGCTGCCGCTGCGGAGGCGCGGCATGGGACGCGCCGCGCGCCGCGCCGCCGCGCAGGAGGCGCTGGAGTCGGTCGGCCTGCCCGACGCGGGCCGCAAGTACCCCTGGCAGCTGTCCGGCGGCATGCAGCAGCGGGTGTCGATCGCCCGCGCCCTGGCCTACCGGCCGTCGCTGCTGCTGATGGACGAGCCGTTCGGGTCGGTGGACGCCCAGACCCGCGAGGACCTCGAGGACCTCGTGCTCGGCGTGCACCGCACCGGGAAGATGACGATCCTGCTGGTCACCCACGACATCGACGAGAGCGTCTACGTCGGCGACCGGGTGGTCGTGCTGAACCGGTCGCCGGCCCGCGTGCACGCCGACATCCCGGTCGGCCTGCCCGCGTCGCGGGACCAGATCGAGACCCGCGGGCTGCCCGAGTTCGTCCGGCTGCGCGCCGAGGTCGGACGGCTGGTCCGCGGCGGCGCCAAGGTGCCGGGCGCCGCGCCCGCGGACGCGGTGGACGCCCCGGCCGAGAAGGAGGGCCCTGCCAAGGCGGACGCCCCGGCCAAGGTGGACGCCCCGGCCAAGGTGGACGCCCTGGCGAAGAACGAGGACGCCGCGGCCAAGGACGAGGTTCCGGCGAAGTCGGGTTCCGGGACCGCGGCCGAGGCTTCGAGGAAGCCGGCGGGCAAGACCAGGGGCAAAGCCGACCCGGCCTGACGAACGAGCGCCGCCACGAGCGGCCGTGAAACGAGAGCGGAGCGGGGGCCCGCGACTCCGGCCCCCGCTCCGGGGAACACGAAGGGCGATTCATGCGCGTACTCATCGTGGGGGCGGGGATCGGCGGGCTGACCACCGCGCTGAGCCTGCACGAGGCCGGGATCGAGGCGCTCGTCGTCGACTCGGTGCGGCGGCTGCGGCCGCTCGGCGTCGGCATCAACCTGCTGCCGCACGCGGTCCGCGAGCTGACCGAGCTCGGCCTCGGCGACGACCTCGCCGAGATCGGCATCCCGACCTCCGAGATGGTGCACTTCGACCGGTTCGGCGGGCGGATCTGGGGCGACCCGCGCGGCCGCGCGCTCGGCTACGACTGGCCGCAGTACTCCATCCACCGCGGCGAGCTGCAGATGGCGCTGCTCGACGCGGTGCTGACCCGGCTCGGCAAGGACGCCGTCCGCACCGGCACGGCGCTCGAACACTTCGAGCAGGAGGGCGGTCGGGTCCGGGCGCGCCTGCTCGACCGGGCCTCCGGCACCGCCGAGACCGTGGAGGCGGACGTGCTGATCGGTGCGGACGGGCTCCACTCCACGGTCCGCGCGCAGCTGTACCCGGACGAGCCCGCGCCGCTGTGGAACGGCATCCGGATGTGGCGCGGCGTCACCGAGGGCGAGCCGTTCCTCACCGGCCGGACGCTGGCCGTCGCGGGCAGCAACGCCACGTCCAAGATGGTCGTGTACCCGATCTCGATGCGGGCCGAGCGGCGCGGGCGGGCGCTGCTGAACTGGGTGGCGGAGGTCAAGCTCGCCGACGACCGGCTCGACCGGACCGCCGACTGGAACCGGACGGGCCGGCTCGAGGACGTCCTTCCCCACTTCGAGGACTGGACGTTCGACTGGCTGGACGTCCCGGCGCTGATCAAGGGCTCCGAGGAGATCCTGGAGTACCCGATGGTGGACCGGGAGCCGCTGGACCGCTGGACGTTCGGCCGCGTCACGCTGCTCGGCGACGCCGCGCACCCGATGTACCCGATCGGCTCCAACGGCGGCTCCCAGGCCGTCCTGGACGCGCGGGTGCTGGCCTACGAGCTGGCCCGCGCCGCCGACCCGGGCGAGGGCCTGCTCGGCTACGAGCGGGAGCGCCGCGAGGCGGCCAACGCGGTCGTCCTGGCCTGCCGCGACATGCCGGCGGAGCGGATCCTGCGGATGGTGAGCGAGCGCGCGCCGGACGGCTTCGACGCGATCGAGGACGTCCTGACCGCGGAGGAGCTGACCAGGATCACCGGCGCCTACCGCAAGACGTCGTTCGTCGACGCCGAGGCGCTCAACGGCCGCCCGTCGTACACGGTCGTCCGCTGACCCGCCGCGTAGGCGGCACCTGAGCCGGCGGCCCCGGGGTCAGTGCCCCGGGCCGCCGGGGGTCACGGCGGCCAGCAGAGTGTCGGCCGCGCGGGTGGCGCGGTCGTACAGCGACGGGTCGTCGTGGAGCAGCGCGTGGGCGGCTCCGGTGCGGCAGACGGCGTCCAGCTCGAAGGCGAGCTGCGGCACGTCGGCGGACGCGTCGATGTCGCCCCGGTCCCGCGCCTCGCGCAGGCAGCGCTCCAGGAAGGCCCGCCAGTCGCGCTGGGACGAGGCGATGGCGTCGCGGACGCGGCCGGGCCTGGCGTCGAACTCCGCCATCGTGGAGTGGAAGAAGCAGCCGCCCGGGAAGACCGGCTGCCGCTGGTAGCGCTGCCAGGCGTCCAGGAGCGCGCGGACCCGCCCGAGCCCCTCTGGGACGACGAGGGCGGGCTCCACGACGTGCTCGCGGAACACCTCGACGGCCTTGGCGACGGTCGCGAGCTGCAGCTCCTCCTTCGAACCGAAGTGCGTGAAGACGCCGCTCTTGCTGATCCGCAGCTCGGTGGCGAGCCGGCCGATCGACAGGCCCTCCAGTCCCTCGGCCGAGGCGATGTCGGCGGCGCGGCCGAGGATGACCGCGCGCGTCCGCTCGCCCTTGAGAACGCGTCCGTCAGTGCTCACGTGACCTAATCTGCACGACCGTTCGTACAAAGTCAATCCGGTAAACCCCTTGACGGGAGGCTTGTGGAGAGAAGAGTGTACGACCGTTCGTTCTTTTCTGGAGGACCTTCCATGACCGCCACCACGGCGCCGCCCCTCACGACGGCCGCGCGGCGGGACGTGCCCTGGCTCGCCGCCGGCGCGACGTTCCTGGCCATGCTCGACGCCACCGTCGCCAACCTCGCCGTCCCCGACCTGCACGCCGACTTCCCGGACGCCTCGCTGTCCGGCCTGACCTGGATCGTCACCCTCTACGCGGTGCTGTTCGCGGCGCTGCTCGCCCCCGCCGGCCGCCTCGCCGACCTCGTCGGCCGCCGCTCGCTCTACCTGTGGGGCACCGGGCTGTTCACGCTCGCGTCCCTGGCCTGCGCCGCCGCGCCGAACGTGCCCGTCCTGCTCGCGACCCGCGGGGTGCAGGGCGCCGCCGCGGCCGCGATGATCCCGGCGTCGCTCGCCCTGCTGCTCCACGACACCCCCGTCGCGCGGCGCGCGGGCGCCATCGGGCTGTGGAGCGCCGCGGGCGCGTTCGCCGCCGCCGTCGGCCCCGGCCTCGGCGGGGTCCTCGTGGACCGGTTCGGCTGGCGGGCGCTGTTCGTCATCAACGTCCCGTTCGGCCTGGTGATGCTGCTCGGCGGGCTGCGGCTGCCGCGCACCGCGGGCACCGCCGGGCGGCTGCCCGACCTCGCCGGGACGGTCCTGCTCGGCGCCGGCGTCGCCGGCATCGCGCTCGGCGTCACCCAGGCCGGCGACTGGTCCTGGACCGACGCCCGCACGCTCGCGCTGCTGCTCGGCGGCGCCGTCCTCGCCGCCCTGGCGCTGTGGCGGTCGGCCCGGCACCCCGTGCCCGCCCTGGAGATCGGGATGTGGCGCACCCGCGGGTTCGCCCTCGCCAACGCCGCCTCGTTCCTGTACGGGACGGCGCTGTACTCCTGGCTGCTGCTCGGCGTCCTCTACCTGACCGGCGAGTGGCACTACTCGATCCTCAAGGCCGGGCTCGCCTCGACACCCGGCGCCTTCACCGCCACCGCCGCGGCGGTCACGATGGGCCGCCTCACCGGCCGCATCGGCGTCCGTCCCGCCGTGTCGGGCGGCGCCCTGATCATGGTGGGCGCGGGGATCTGGGCGGTCGCCGGGCTGCCGGCCGAGCCGCACTTCCTCACGTTCTGGCTGCCGCTCGGCCTGCTGGCCGGGACGGGCATGGGGATGGTCACCACCGGCACCGCGTCCGCCGCCGCGCTGTCGGCCGGCCCGCAGCGGTTCGCGGGCGCGACCGGCCTCAACACCACCGCCCGCCAGCTCGGCGGCGCGCTCGGCATCGCGGCGCTCGCCGCGATGCTGCCGGACCGGGCGGTGCACGGCGACTACACCGCGGTCTACCTGTTCTGCACCCTCGCCGCCGCGGGCGCCGGCCTCGCGGGGGCGTTCCTGACCGTCCGCCCGAGCACGTCCTGATGGGAGACGACATGACCGAGACGACGCCCGCGAGCACGGCCGCGGAGCCCCTGACCGAGTGGACCGACCCCGCCGTGCTGACCGCCGCCGAGGCCGCCGCGCTGCTGGCCGACGCGCGGTGGAAGAGGATGGTGACGGTCGGCGACAGCGTCGCCGAGGGCGTCCGCGAGCCGGTGCCCGGCTACCGCGACCTGTCCTGGACCGACCGCGTCGAGGAGGCGCTCGGCGCGGTGACGGACGGCTTCACCGCGCTCAACCTCGGCCGCCGCGACCTCGTCGCGGCGCGGGTCGCCGCCGAGCAGCTCCGGCCCGCGCTGGAGTTCGGGCCCGACCTGGCGTTCGTGGTGGCGGGCGGCAACGACATGCTCCGCCCGCACTTCGACGAGGACGAGGTGCGGCGCGAGCTGGCCGCGATGGTCCGCGCGTTCCGGTCCGCCGGCGCGGACGTCGCCACGATCGGGCTGCTGGACATCACCGCCGCGGGGCTCGGCCCGGCCCGCTTCCGGGAGGTGCTGTCGGCGCGCACGCGGCGGTTGAACGAGCTGGCCGCCGAGGTCGCCGCCGAGCACGGCGCCTGCCACGTCGACAACCCGCCCGGCCACCCCGTCGCGGCCGACCCCGGCATCTACAGCGCCGACCGGCTCCACCTCAACGCCCGGGGGCACGCGTTCGCCGCCGCGAACACGGTCCGCGCGCTCGCCGCTCACTTGGCGTCGGCGTAGCGGTCCACCACCGCGATCTCCATCGGGAAGGCGACGGGCGTCGCGCCGAACAGCAGCCGCCGCGCCTCCTCGGCGGAGGCGCGGACGGCCTCGGTCACGGCGTCCGCGAGCTCCGCCGGCGCGTGCACGATGACCTCGTCGTGCTGGAAGAACACCAGGCGGGGCGGGCCGAGCGCGGTGAGGCGGCGGCGCAGCGAGCCGAGCAGGGCGAGGGCCCAGTCGGCCGCCGTCGCCTGCACGACGAAGTTGCGGGTGAAGCGGCCCCGGCTGCGCAGCGCCTGCGCGGCCGTCGCCGGACGCCTTGCCCCCTCCGCCGCCGCGGACGGGTCGGGCGCGTCGCCCTCGTCGTCGGCGGCCAGCGTCAGCTCGCGCCAGCCCGCCGACGGCGGCGGGCACGTCCGGCCGAGCAGCGACCGGACGAGCCGCCCCCGCTCCCCCGCGCGGGCGGCGGCCTCGACGTACTCGAACGCGTCGGGGAACCGGCTCTTCAGCACGCCGAGCAGCTGCACGGCCTCGCCCGTCCCGCCGCCGTACATCGCCGACAGCAGCGCGAGCTTGGCCTTCGCGCGCGCGGACAGCCCGCCCGTCGCCTCGTCCGACCGGAACGCGTCCGACAGCGCCTCGTAGAGGTCGCCGTGGGCGGCCGCGTCGGCGAACGCGCGGTCGCCCGCGAGGGCCGCGAGGACGCGCGGTTCCAGCTGCGCCGCGTCCGCCACCACCAGGCACCAGCCGGGGTCGGCGACGACGGCCCTGCGCAGCACGCGCGGGATCTGCAGCGCGCCCCCGCCGTTGGTCGCCCACCGCCCGGACACCACACCGCCCACCACGTACTCGGGGCGGAACCGCCCGCCGCGCACCCACGTGTCGAGCCACGCCCAGCCGTGCGCGGCGTGCAGGCGCGCGAGCTCCTTGTACTCCAGCAGCAGCGGGACGGCCGGATGGTCGACGCGCTTCAGCACGTGCGCGCGGGTGGACGGGATCGGCAGGCCCGCCGCCGCGAACGCCTTGAGGATCTGCGCCGGGGAGTCGGGGTTGACGTGCGTGCGCGGGCCGAACGCGGCGCCGATCCGGTCGGCGAGCTCCTGCAGCCGGCGCGGGCGCAGCCCGCCGGACGGGCGCGGGCCGAGCATCTCGGTGAGCAGCGCGTCGTGTTCGGCGGCCGACCAGGGCAGCCCGTCGTGGCCCAGCTCGGCGGCCACCAGCGAGCCCGCGGACTCGGCGGCGGCGAGCAGCGCGAACCCGTCCAGCCCGGCGACGGCGCGCTGCTGCGCCGCGTGCACCTCGACGACCTGCCCGAGGTCGTCGGACGGAGCCGCCCGCTCGCCGCCGTCGTCGTCGCCGAACAGCGACGCCTGCGAGGCGTGCGCCGGCGCCTCCTGCGACGGCGGCGGGTCGGGCGGGACGGGCAGCCCGTGCAGCCGCGCCCACGCCGCCCGGACCGAGCGCGGCTCCCCGTAGCGGCCGGCGTGCCCCAGCAGCAGGTTCTCGACGAGTTCGAGGTCGTGGCAGCGCGCGACCCGGACGCCGGCCCGCAGCAGCCGCGGGTACAGCCGGGCGCTGGACGCCCACACCCAGCGCGGCGCGTCCGCGCGCTCGCGGGCGGCGATGTCGCCGGCCAGGTCGGCGACGGCGTACGCGGGCCCGGCGGGCGAGCCGTCCTCGTCCAGCGGCCGCAGTTCGCCCCCGTCCCCCGCCCCGGCGGCCACCGCGATCCTCACCCGCCCATTCTCGCCCCCGGGTACGACAGAACCCCCTCCGCGTGGGGCGGAGGGGGTTCGGAGCCGTTCCAGGAGGCCAGGGCCGGGGCCCCCTTGCGGGGTTGGAGCGGGTCAGGTCAGGCGACCAGGGAGACCTGCTGGCCCGCCGGGGTCTCGCCGTAGCGGTCGACGACCTTGTTGAGCTGGAGCTGGTAGTACAGGACGCCGAAGCCGAGGATGCCGAGCAGGAAGCCCATGCCTCCGCTGCAGGTCGCGGGCAGGCCCGCGGCGCGCTGCGCCTGGGCGATGCGCCCGCCGAGCTTGCACCACACGACGAGCGGCCAGATGCCGAGGGTGACGAAGCCGAAGATCATCGACAGCAGCGCGCCGGTGGCGGCGTCGTCGATGCGGCGGTCGTAGTTGTGCAGCTCGCTGTGGACCTTGAACATCCAGACGAGCCCGTAGACGCCGAGCGTGATCATCGGCAGTCCGAGCCAGGCGCCGACGGGGTTGCGGCGCTTCATGTTGTAGCCGGCGCCACGCGCGACGGCCTGCTGCTGCTGTTGCTGTGCCGGGGCGGGCGAGTAGCCGCCCTGGTAGCCCTGCTGCTGTTGCTGCTGCTGGTAAGGCTGGCCCTGACCCTGCTGGGGGTAACTCATCGAGTCGCTCTCCTGGGGACGCGGTCGTTCTCCGGCCGACCGTCCGTTACCGGTCACCTGGTCGGTGAGCTGAGACTGTAACGGCATTACGGCACGTCGCGCGGCAAATCGACGTATTTTGTCGACATTTCTGGCGGATTCTCCAATCCCCCCGTCACTCCCGCCTCACCGGAGCGGGATCGTCACCTCGTCCTCGATCGGCGGCGCCGCCTCGTGGTCACCGCAGCCGGTCGCGGCGTAGCAGCGGACGCGGAGCTCCGACGCGGTCACGTCCAGCCGCAGGAAGCTCTTGAAGAACGGCGGGCTGTCCCAGTCGGCCATCTCCGAGCGGAACCGCTGCGGCATCCGGCGCACCGGCAGCCGCAGGAAGCGGGAGCGGCGCCGGACGCCCCGCGGAACGCCCAGGACGAACGCGACGAACCGGGCGCGGCGGGACGGCTGGAGCCCGTCGTAGGCGCGTCCCGGCTCGATCCCCACCCGCGACCGGATGACGGCCGTGGCCTCCTCCGGCGTGAGGTCGAACAGCCCCGGCATCCGGGTCCACCGCCCGTACAGCTGGCTGTAGCGCGACAGCGAGTCGCCCCGCAGCGGGTAGCAGCGGAAGTCCTTCTCCTCCACCACCCGGGCGCGCGGGATCGTGTGCGTCGCGTGCATGAACGCGCCGCCGCCGCCCGACACGACGTACTGGATGACGCGCCCGGTCGCGTCCACCTTCACCGGGTAGCGCTGGTAGTTGTGGATGTCGCCGCCGACCGCGAGCACGTAGTTGTGCGCCGGGTCGCGGACGATCTCGTCGACCGTCCCTCCGCCCTCGATGGGCCCCGGGTGGTGCTCATCGTCCACGTACAGCGGCTTGCCCGTGACCAGCATCTTCGGCTTGGGGCCCGCAGAGACCCCGCGTAGCCATTCGCCCTGTTCGCGGTCGATGCCGCCGGTGATCCCGGTGTCGATGCCGATGATGCGCAGCGACGGCGTGTCGATCGCCCAGTACGGTCCGGGCTGGACGGCCTGCTGGTCCGGCGCGCCGCGGTACAGGGACCGGGCCTCCGCGAGCGCGCGCCGGTCGACCTTCCCCGAGTGCCGCCAGAACAGGCGCGGGATGAACGACAGCGGCCCCCGCCAGTGGGGCGAGCAGTCCGCGTCCAGGCCGCAGAACACGTGCAGGAACCCGCGGAGCCCGTCGTACCAGTCGTGGTTGCCCGGGACGGCGTAGATGGGCGCGGGATAGTCCCGGTAGGGCCGGTAGAACTTCTCGGGGTAGTCGCCCGCGTCGCCGGTGGGGTAGATGACGTCGCTCGCGACCACCATGAAGTCGGTGCCCGCGGTGGCGTGCAGCAGCGGCGGCACCACGGCGTACTGCGACCGGTCGCCCTCGCCCGTGTCGCCCAGGAGGGCGAAGGAGAACTCCTCTTCCGGGCGGTGGACGGTGAACGCCGCGGGGGTCCCGCGTTCCCGGAGGGCGGCCACGGCCCGGCGGCGGATCGCGTTGGACGGGTCGCCGAACAGCCGCGCGACCACGTCGTTGCGGGACCGCCACAGCACCTTCGGGCGGCGCCAGGAGAAGTCGGGGACGTGCTCGGGCAGCAGATCGCGGAACGTGCCCGGCTTGCGGCACGCCCAGCCGGCGCCCGCCTCGGACGCGCGGGAGTTCTCGGGGGCGGCGGCTTGCTCGGCGCACAAGGGGGCCTCCGGCGGGGGTGAAGGGGGGTGCTCCCAGCCTGTCCGGAGGCGATCTGGGGCGTCAAGCGACATCGCCGTGGAGAGACGGCGTGTCGCTCGGAGGGGTCGTTCAGGCGGCGCCGAAGGAGCGGGGGTCGCCGGACGGGACGATCTCGCGGCCGAGGGGCAGCAGCGAGACCGGGATCAGCTTGAAGTTGGCGATGCCGAACGGGATGCCGATGATCGTGACGCAGAGCGCGATCCCGGTGAACAGGTGGCCGAGGGCGAGCCACCAGCCCGCCACGATCACCCAGATGACGTTCCCGATCGCCGAGCCCGCGCCGGCGTCGCGGCGGCGCGCCACGGTGTAGCCGAAGGGCCAGAGCGTGTACATCGCGATCCGGAACGCGGCGATGCCGAAGGGGATCGTGATGATGAGCACGCAGCAGATGACGCCGGCGATCGCGTACCCGATCGCCAGCCAGAGGCCCGAGAACACGAGCCAGATCAGATTGAGGAGGGTGCGCACCGGCTCAGCCTAGGCTCGGGCCGTCCGCGCGGGAACGGGGCGCGCCGGGGCGCGTCCGGCAGTGAGGCTCCGGATCGGCACCGGGCGAACCGGACCGAGCCGGAACCGGACCGTGGTGGGCGCCGGCGCCACCCCCCGAGACGCCGGCGCCACCACGCGGAGGGCGCCTGCGGCCATCATGAGTCCCCCCAGAACGGCGAGCGATCGCCTTCTCATGATGCCTCCACAGACGACCCCAAGGTCCCGAAAGCGGGACGTAATTGACGCTATACGGAGGGCCGTAATGGGTGTGTAAACCGCCCCAAACGAGGGTCCAAAAACCGTGGATCAGGCGTCCGCGCAGGTCGGACGCCCTTTCGGCGGGCCCGGAATCGCCGTTCTACGGGGCGAGGGCGCGCGCGTCTACGGGGCGAGGACGCGGAGCGCCCCCGGCATCACCTTCGCGGTCACCGGGAGCACGCCCGGCAGCTCCCCGTCCGCGCCGTAGGGCAGCGTCCGGCCGGGCGGCCCGGCCAGCTCGATCCGCACCTCGCGGCCGCGCAGCACCTCCACCTGCGGCCGCCGGACGTGCGTGCCGGCCTCCAGCTCCCGCATCACCGCGAAGAACAGCAGCCGGGAGGCGTTGCGGACGAGCACCACGTCGAGCAGGCCGTCGTCCACGCGGGCGTCCGGCGCGACGTGCTTGCCGAACCCGTAGTAGCCGGAGTTCGCGGCGACGACCGTGTAGCCCTCGCGGCGGTGCTCCTCGCCGTCCACGATCACCCGGTAGTCGGCCGCGCGCCAGGAGGCGATCGCGCGCAGCGCCCCGACGTAGTAGGCCGCCGACCCGCGCAGCAGCCGGGTCTTGTTGGCGTTGGCGTTGGCGACGGCGTCCACGCCCGCGTAGACGCTGCCGAGCACGGGGGTGCCGTTGGCCTCGATCGCGTCGACCGCGCGGGGCTCCCCGTCCAGCAGCAGCGGGGCGAGCCGCTCCGGGTCGGCCGGGACGCCGAGCTGGCGGGCGAAGTCGTTGCCGCGCCCGGCGGGCACGATGCCGAAGACGGCGCCGGTGCCGGCGAGCGCGCCGCCGACGCAGCCGATCATGCCGTCGCCGCCGACGCCGAGCACCACGCGGCCGGCCTCGGCGGCGTCGCGGGCGACGGTGCGCGCGTGGTCCAGGCCGCGGCTGTACTCGACGGCGACCTCCGCGCCGGCCTCGCGCAGCAGCCGGGCGAGCGGGATCAGCGAGGACGCGGACGCCGATCCGCCGGCGGCCGGGTTGACGATCGCGGTGAAGACGCGGGGGGTGGTCATGGCGGCTACTCCCCGGCGGCCGGCGGGACGAGGACGCCGGGGTTGAGGATCCCGGCCGGGTCGAGGCGGTCCTTCACGGCCCGCAGGATCGCGGCGCCGAGCGGGCCGATCTCCCGGGCGTACCAGTCGCGGTGGTCGGTGCCCACGCCGTGATGATGGCTGATCGTCCCGCCCGCGTCGATGATCGCGTCGGAGGCGGCCCGCTTCGCGCCGTCCCAGTGCGCCACGGGATCGTCGCCCTGCGCGGAGACGACCGTGAAGTACAGCGAGGCGCCCGCCGGGTAGACGTGCGAGATGTGGCACATGACCAGCGGCGGCGTGCCGGCCCCGGACAGCGTGCCGATCAGCGCGCGGCGGACGGCCTCGTACAGCTTCGGGACGTCGCTCCAGAACGCCGCCGTCTCCAGCGTCTCGGCGAACGCGCCGACGTCGAGGAGCGCGTCGCGCAGGTAGGGGGCGCTGAAGCGGCCGTGCCGCCACTTCTCCCCCGGTCCCGCGCCGAGCGGCTCGCCGCCCGCCTCCCGCAGCGCGGCAGCGGTCCGGGCCCGGCGTTCGGCGATCTCCCCGGCGGTGCCCTCGTAGCCGAGGACGGCGAGGCATCCGGCGGCGGCCGACCCGCCGCCGATGGCGGCCGGGTCGGCGAGCCCGATCATGGTCTCGGTCTCGTCGGACAGCCGCAGCACCACGGGGAGCGGGCCGTCCTGGGCGAGGCGGCGCAGCGCGGCGGCGCCGTCGGCGAACGACGCGAACCGCCAGCCCTCGTACGCCCGCTCCGGCGGGACGGGCCGGATCCGCACGGTCACCGAGGTGATCACGCCGAACGCGCCCTCGGAGCCGAGGACGAGCTGGCGCAGGTCCGGCCCGGCGGCCGACTTCGGCGCCCGGCCGAGCTCCAGGGTGCCCTCCGGCGTGGCGACGGTGAGGCCGGTGACCATGTCGTCGAACCGGCCGTACCCGGCGGAGGCCTGCCCGCTGGAGCGGGCGGCGGCGAACCCGCCGATCGTCGCCCACTCGAACGACTGCGGGAAGTGCCCGAGCGTGTAGCCGCGCTCGCCCAGGAGCTCCTCGGCCCGCGGGGCGAGCATGCCCGGCTGCAGGACGGCCGTCCGGGACACCTCGTCGAGGGCGACCAGGGCGTCCATCCGGCGCAGGTCGAGGGCGACGAACGCGTCCACCCCCTCGGGGGCCAGCCCGCCGACGACCGAGGTGCCGCCGCCGAACGGGACGACGGCGACGCGCCGCTCGGCGCAGGCCCGCAGCACCGCGAGGACCTCGTCGTGGGAGCCGGGCAGCACGACGGCGTCGGGCGCGTCCGAGGTCTCGCCGGCGCGGATGCGCACCAGGTCGGGGGTCGACTTGCCGCGGGTGTGCCGGACGCGGGACTCGGCGTCGGTGCGGACGTGCTCCGCGCCGACCGCCGCGGCGAGCGCGGCGAGGGCGTCCTCGCCGAGCCGGGGGGCGGCGACCTCGATCGCGTCGAGGGCGATGGGGGCCGCGTCGCCGGTCTTCACGCCGAGCAGGTCGCGCAGGAGCCCGACGATCGGCTCCGGCAGCGGCGCGGCCTGGGCGGGGTCGCCCCAGCCGCTCCACAGCATGTCCCGCCTCCGCCCGGTGCCGGCCGTTTCCGTGCCCGCCGTCCCAGTGCTGGTAGTCAAGGCGCCTCCCCTTCACCGGGCCGCTCCCGGCACCGTGTTCCGTCCGCCTGTGTTCCCGTCCGCCCGTCGCGTGGGCTTACACTGTGACACATGACGTCGAATCGTCACAACAGGACGGCGGCCCGGACCGCCGACGACGCGGTGCTGGACGCCGCCCGCGACTGCGTGCTGGCGGTCGGGGTGCGCCGCACCACGCTGACCGACATCGCGCGCCGCGCCGGGGTCTCCCGCATGACGCTGTACCGCCGCTGGCCGGACGTCCGCACGATCGTGGCCGACCTGATGACCCGCGAGTGGACCGCGATCGGCACCGCGATGCGGCCCGCCGAGGACGGCCGCCCGGTCCGCCCCCTGCTGGTGGACGGCCTGGTCACCGGCGTCCGCATGTTCCGCGACCACCCGCTGCTCCGCAAGATCGTCGAGGTCGACCCGGAGGCGCTGCTGCCCTACCTGCTGGACCGCTGCGGCGCCAGCCAGCAGGCCTTCCTCGAGATCTTCGAGGAGGCGCTCGCCGCCGGGCACGCCGACGGGACCATCCGCGTGGACCACCCCGGCCGGCAGGCGCGCGCGCTGCTGCTGGTCGTGCAGTCCTTCGGGCTGTCCGCGCAGATCGTGATCGACGAGAGCGACCCCGAGCTCCGCTCCGACGCCTTCGACGCCGAACTCCGGCACATTCTGGAGAGGATGCTCTCGCCGTGACCTCCGCCGCCGCGCCGCCCTCGGCGTCGCTCACCGCCGCCCGCCGCGAGCGCGAGCTCGCCGCCCTCCCCGACGAGGTCGTGGACGTCCTGGTCGTCGGGCTCGGCGCGACCGGTGCCGGCGCCGCGCTGGACGCCGCGTCCCGGGGCCTGTCGGTCGCCGCCATCGACGCGCACGACCTGGCCTTCGGCACGTCCCGGTGGAGCTCCAAGCTGATCCACGGCGGCCTGCGCTACCTGGCGTCCGGGCAGGTGGACGTGGCGCACGAGAGCGCCGTCGAGCGCGGCGTGCTGATGTGCCGGACCGCCCCGCACCTGGTGCGCGCCCTGCCGTTCGTGCTGCCGCTGACGCCGCTGGTGTCGCGGTCGCAGGCGGCGGTGTCGCGGGCGGGGCTGCTGGCCGGGGACGCGCTCCGGCTGGCCGCCCGCACCCCCCGCTCGGTGCTGCCCGGCCCGCGCCGGCTGTCGCCGGTGGAGACGCTGCGGCTCGCGCCCGCGCTGCGCCCGTACGGGCTGCGCGGCGGCCTGCTGTCCTGGGACGGGCAGCTCGCCGACGACGCCCGCCTGGTCACGGCCGTCGCGCGGACCGCCGCCGCGCACGGCGCTCGGATCCTGACCCGCTGCCGGGCGGTCGAGCTGACCGGCTCCGGCGCGCTCGTCCGCGACGAGCTCACCGGCCGGGAGATCGCCGTCCGGGCCCGCGCGGTGGTCAACGCGGCGGGCGTCTGGGCGGGCGGGCTGGTGGACGGGGTGCGGCTGCGCCCGTCCCGGGGGACGCACCTGGTGCTGCGCGCGGAGGCGCTGGGCGGCCTCGCCGCCGGGATGCACGTGCCGATCCCGGGCGCGACCAGCCGGTTCATGCTGGTGATCCCGCAGGGCGACGGCCGCGTCTACGTGGGGCTGACCGACGAGCCGGCGGACGGCCCGATCCCCGACGTGCCGGAGCCGACGCCCGGCGAGATCGGCTTCCTGCTGGACATCCTCGGGTCGGCGCTGGACGTGCCGGTGCGGCGCGCGGAGGTGCTGGGCGCGTTCGCCGGGCTCCGCCCGCTGCTGGACGGCGGCGACGGGGCCACCGCGGACCTGTCTCGCCGGCACGCCGTGCTGACCTCGCGGGACGGCGTGGTGACGATCGTCGGCGGGAAGCTGACGACGTACCGGCGGATGGCGCAGGACGCCGTGGACGCGGCCGTCGCGGGCCGCGGCCTGGCCGCGGGGCCGAGCCGCACCGCGTCGCTGCCGCTGGTCGGCGCGGCGTCGCGGGACCGGCTGGACGCGCTGGACGCGCCGCGCCGCCTCGTCCAGCGCTACGGGACGGAGGCGCCGCTGCTGGCCGCGCTGGGGAGGGACGACCCGGCGCTGCTGGAGCCGGTCGTTCCCGGGCTGCCGGTGCTCGGCGTGGAGCTGGCGTGGGGGGCGCTGCACGAGGGCGCCCTTGACGCCGGGGACTTGCTGGACCGGCGCACCCGCGTCGGCCTGGTGGCCGCGGACCGCGCCGCCGCCCTGCCGGCGGCGGAGTCGCTCCTCCCCCGCACCGCGCTGCACTGAGATCCCGGCATCCGACAGAGGCCCCTAAAGGCCCCGATACCCCCTCATTTACACTGGTGTTCCGGGGACCCCGCTGGTGCGACCGGCGAAGCTTAGGTTACCCTTACCTAATCATCGATGATCGCGACCGTACGGCCGGGGGGACTCATTTGACGCGCGGGAAGGGCTGCGGGCACTGCCCGGGAAGCCACACCGGCGAGCGGCCGTGCCTGGCGAGCGCGACCGCCAAGGCGCGCTCCTGGCTGCTGATCGAGCACCCGGGCCCCTGGCCCGAGCGGGTGGCCGACCTGGCCGGGCCGGACCCGGTCGCCGAGGCCGTACGGGCCGCGCAGGCGGCCGGCGTGCGGCCGCAGCTCATCCGGCGGCCGGGGCGGCGCCGCGCGACGCCGCCTGTCCAGGTCTACGCGGGGTTCTCGTACGGCCGCGAGGCGTGGATCGAGGGCCGGGAACTGGCCGATCCGCGGGAGCTGGCCGGGCTGGACCTGCACGCGCTCGCCTCGGGCCGGTCGCCGGGGCTCGGCGAGCGGCAGGCGGACCCCGTCCTGCTGGTCTGCGCGCACGGCCGGCACAACGCCTGCTGCGCGCGGACGGGCGCCCCGCTGGCCCGATCCCTCGCCGGACGTTTTGACCGTCTTGTCTGGGAAACCACCCACGTCGGTGGTGACCGATTCGCGGCGAACCTTGTATGTCTTCCTCACGGGATCTATTACGGCGACCTCGGCGAGACCCAGGCCGTGGCCGCGATCGACGCCTATCTGCGCGGCGAGGTCGTGCTCGACCGGCTGCGCGGCCGGGCCGGGCGACCCGAGCCCGCGCAGGCCGCGGAGCACTTCGTCCGCGCGCACACCGGGCGCCTCGAACTGGACACCGTGACCGTGGAGTCGGTCACAGGGACATCCCGCTACGAAGCGGTCGTCACCGTTCAGGAGAGCCGTTACCGGGTCATCCTGGAGGCCGTCGAGCAGCCCGCGTGCGAGCCGGCATGCGGCGAGAACCTGAGAACCTACGCTGTTACGGAACTCACCCTTCTCAACGCGGCCGCCCTCGTGTAATCTCTCGAAGGCCCCATTCGAGGGTCTCCCTGTCGCACGGCCCCAGGTTTCCGGAGTAACCGGACGGGGAACAGAGCGGCAACTCCAGACGTTGGAACTTTCGGCGCTTCTGACTCATGTCACCCGAAGCACGTCGATGCGTCCATGTCCCGAAATTGTTCGAAACCAATCAAGGTGGGTGTTCCATGGCTCAGGTACGTCGGCAGGCAAACCTCCCTCGTCCCAGCTGGGGCTGGCAGGACGCCGCGGCGTGCCGGGGGGAAGACCTCGTGCTCTTCTTCGGCCCCGACGGCGAGCGCCAGCCCGAGCGTGAGATCCGCGAGCGCAAGGCCAAGCAGATCTGCATGGGCTGCCCGGTCCGCACGGAATGCCTGGACTACGCCGTGTCCCGGCCCGAGAAGTACGGCACGTGGGGCGGTCTGAACGAGGACGAGCGCGCCTCCGAGCGCCGCCGTCGCATGCGCCGCGCCAACGCGGCCTGACCGTCGCACGGCACGCCAGAACCGCTCCCAGCGCGCACCCCGGCACGCCACCGAAAAACGACACGGCCCCGCCCCGCGGGGCCGTTTGCGTTGCCCAGGGCCCGGCCGCCATGGCCGGGCCCTGGCGCGTTCGTTCGTCACATGTGCGTCACATCTGTGTTGCGGCCCGCGCGGATTTCCCGGCCGCCTTTACCGCAGCCGGCGCTTCCGTGTGGCTTTTTCACCCGAATTCGCCGCGCCCATTTCCGGCGCGCTCCAGCCACCCGGTCACGTCCCGGTCGGTCAGCTGGTCGAAGTCGCGATACCACTGGCCGACCGCGCGGAAGTCCCAGGGCGCCGCGGGCACCACCAGGTCGTCCACCTCGGCCTCCAGCGACCGCACGGTGTCCTCGGCGCCCACCGGCACCGCCAGGACCAGCCGGGACGGCCCGCGCCCCCGCAACGCCCGCACGGCCGCGCGCGCGGTCCCGCCGGTGGCGAGGCCGTCGTCCACGACGACCGCGGCGCGTCCGGCGACGTCCGGCAGGCCCCGGCCGCCGCGGTAGGCCGTCACCCGCCGCTCCAGCTCGGCGCGCTCGGCGCGCACCGTCGCGGCCATGTCGTCCTCGGTGAGGCCGAGCCGGTCCAGCAGGCCGCGGTCGAACACCGGCTCGCCGCCCTCGGCGATCGCGCCCACGCCGAGCTCCGGCTGCGGCGGGAACCCGATCTTGCGGGTCACCAGGACGTCCAGAGGCGACCGCAGGCGCCGCGCGACCTCGAACCCCACCGGGACACCGCCCCGGGGCAGTGCGAGCACCACGGCGCCGTCCAGGCCCATCGGAGCGAGCCGCGCCGCGAGCACCCGGCCCGCCTCCGCGCGGTCGGCGTAGGGCAGCGGGACGGTCTCGTCCGGCGCCGCCGCCCGCTTCGCCGTTCTGTTCCAAGACATTCGGCGCACCCCCTCCCGGGGTCGCGGAAGAGCTCCTGGGAGAGCCCTACCCGCCGGGCGCGCCGGGATTCAGCCCGCGGTGAGCCAGCGCAGCGGGTTGTCCCTCAGGACCGCGTCGAGGGTCGCGTCGTCGGCGCCGGCGGCGCGCAGCGCGGGCAGGAAGGTGTCGAACAGGTAGCCGTAGCCGCTGCCGCCGTACCGGACGATCTGCTCCATCCGCGAGACGCCGGTGCTCAGGAGCACCCGGTCGGCGTGCCCGGCCTCCATCAGGTCCATGACCGCGCGCACGCGGGCCCCGATCGCCGCGTGGTCCTCGCCCGCCAGGCCGAGCGTGCCGAACGACACGTACGCGCCGGACTCGGCGATCTTGCGGTGCTGGCCGGGGTCGTCCACCCGGTCCTGCTGGCCGACGGCGACGCGGTCGGCGGGCAGCCCCGCGGCGGTGAGGATCTCCAGCTGGGCCAGGCCGGCGCGGCCGTAGGTCGCCACCGACAGGCCCGAGTAGCGGGCGGCGCGGGCGGCGGCCCGCAGGCACAGCTCCTCGGCCTCGGTCGGCGCCTCGCCCCAGGTGCCGATCTCGCCGATCACCCCGGGCAGCGCGTTGGTGCCGTCCATCCCGAAGCCGATCTCGGCGAGCAGCCGCTCGGCCAGCCGGTCCACGCCCGACTGGCCTTCCAGCTCTTGCCGGGGGGCCTGGGGGGTCGTCCCCCCAGAATGACGCGCGCCGGGGCCGGCGGCGAGGGCCTCGCGGACGAACGCGGGGTGGAACGGCTCGGTGAACACGCCCGTCCCGGCGACCACCGCGACCCGGGAACCGGCGCTGACGCGGGCCAGCGCGGCGGCGTTGCGCCCCATGCCCGAGCAGGTCAGGTCGACGACGAGGCCGAGCCCGCGCTCCTTGCGCAGCTCGTTCAGCTCGCGCTGGACGCCCTTCTCCTCGTCCAGCCAGCGCCCCGGGTCGGACGCCACCTGCTGGGGCCGGGCCGGCCAGCGCAGGTCCATCCCCAGGTGCTCGTGGGAGAGCACCGGGCCGGTGATGTCGGACGTCGCGATCGTGCCGGTCACGGTCCGGAGCCGGCCGGTGTCCTCTCGGGGGGTCATGGAAAGCGAGGCTACGACATGTTTGGCCTTTTCAGAGCCTTATTCGTTGCAGTTTTTACCATTCGTCCCGGCGCCGCCGGCGCCGCTCGCGTCCTCGTCCGGCGCGGGCACGGCCGTGGCGGCGGTCGCGCCCGGCCCCTGCCCGCGGGACGCCTCCCCCAGGGCCCGCGCCCGGGCCGTGTCCGCGCTGGGCCACAGCCGGTCGATCTCGGCGTTCAGCGTGGCGCCGATCAGCACCGCGATGGCCGCCACGTAGAGCCACGCCAGCACGGCGATCGCGGCGGCCAGCGAGCCGTACACCGACACCCCGCTCAGCGACCCGCTCAGGTAGATCCGCAGGACCAGGCTGCCGACGACCCAGATCAGCAGCGCCAGCACCGCGCCCGGCACCTCCCGCCACCAGGCCGTGCGCACCGGGACGCTCATGTGGTAGAGCAGCGCCAGGGAGAGCACCGACAGGCCCACCAGGACCGGCCAATACAGCACCTGCACGACCGTGGCGCTCTCGGGCACCGCCTGCCGCGCCAGCGTCGGCCCGGCCACCAGCAGCGGGGCGACCACCAGCCCCACGATGAGGCCGAGGACGTACAGGATGAACGCGCGCGTCCGGGTGCGGATGACGCCGCGGATGCCCGACAACCCGTAGGCGATCGTGATCGTGTCGATGCAGACGTTGACCGCGCGCGAGCCCGCCCACAGCGACAGCACGAAGCCGATCGACACGATGTCGGGGCTGCCGCCCTTGATCACGTCGTCCAGCAGCGGCCTGACGACCGTGTTCACCGCGTTGGGCGTCAGCACGGTCTGGGCGTGCTCGATGGCCCTGTTGCGGATGTCCTCGACGGTCTCCTTGCTGATCACGCTGTGGAAGTGGCCCATGGTGCCGATCAGCCCGAGGGCCAGCGGCGGCAGCGACAGCAGCGCGAAGAACGCGATCTCGGCGGCGAGCCCGGTCACCCGGTAGCGGAACGCCCCGACCGCCGTCCCCCTGACCAGCCGCCACCCCACCGGGCCGCCGGAGCGCGCGAGGACGCCCAGCGCGGCGCAGAACGCCGTGCGGACGCGGCCGGCGGCGGCCCGGACGCGCGCCGCCGCCCTGCGGACGCGCGCGGCCGGGCCCGCGGCGCGGCGCGGGGCGTGGTCGGAACGCACGAGAGCGGTATGCCCGTGATCCGATGCCCCATGATCGGAGGCCCCGTCATCGGGGTTCCGGTCCGCCCGCGCGCGCTTGGACGACGCACCGGGCGACCCCTTCCGCGCCGGGGGCACGCGGCCCGGGGATGCGGCGGCCGGGCCGACGGCGCCTCCCATGTCGGCGGGAGGGGCACCGTCGTCCCTGGCCGGGGAGTCGCCGCCGGCGTCCGAGACGGTGGTCACACCGCCCAACCGTAGGGCGTGGGCCGCCGGCGCGCACGGGCACCGCGCCCACGCGGCCGGGTGCGCGAGCATCGATGCCCATCGGTGACAATGAAGGGGTGATCTGCCAGTCCTGCCGAGAACGCCACCACGGGGAGTGCCGTGGCGGCTCGTGGTGCGACTGCCAGCACAAGGCCGCGCCCGCGACGCCGTCGGAGCCGTCCGGGCCCGCCGGGGGGACCGCGCCGTCCGGGGAGCGGGCGCAGGGCGCCGAACCGCCCGTGAACTGGAAGCGTCAAGGATGACACTTCTCACTCGTTCACATTCCGGACGTCACTGGACAGCCCGCGAGACGGCGTGTCACAGTTTGAGCATGACTGCTGCGGACCCGCTGCTGGCCAAGCGCCGGCACGTCGACTTCCTCCGCGTCCGCAGCGCGATCTGTCGCTGACGCCCCAGACCACGCCCCCTTGCTCAGCCGGGCGCGTGGTGCATCGGCGTCACCTTTGACTTCATCCTGCTCAGCGTCGAGCCGGCTGCCTCAGAGCGCCGGTGCGCTACGCGTCCCTCACCACCACAGATGAGGACGCGCGCCGTGCCACCCGCGATCAAGCGCAAGAAGGGCGAGGGCCAGTGGGCCCTCGGCTACCGGGAACCGCTCAACAAGAACGAGGAGAACAAGAAGAACGACGACGGGCTGAACGTCCGCCGCCGGATCATCGACGTCTACTCCAAGACCGGTTTCGACTCG
Organism: Spirillospora sp. NPDC000708; assembly: GCF_040299565.1. Lineage (NCBI taxonomy): Bacteria > Bacillati > Actinomycetota > Actinomycetes > Streptosporangiales > Thermomonosporaceae > Spirillospora > Spirillospora sp. NPDC000708. The sequence goes on along the minus strand of NZ_JBEPCJ010000015.1, from coordinate 31,601 downwards.
ATCGACCCCGCCGACCTGCGCGGCCGGTTCCGCTGGATGGGGCTGTACACGCAGCGCAAGCCCGGCATCGACGGCGGCAAGACCGGGGCCCTCGAGGACGAGGAGCTCGAGGACAAGTACTTCATGATGCGGGTGCGCATCGACGGCGGCCAGCTCAGCGGGCCGCAGCTGCGCACCATCGCCGACATCTCCACCCGGTACGCGCGGGGCACCGCCGACATCACCGACCGGCAGAACGTCCAGCTGCACTGGGTGCGGATCGAGGACGTCCCGGCGATCTGGGAGGCGCTGGAGGCGGTCGGGCTGCACACGATGGAGGCGTGCGGGGACGTGCCGCGCACCATCATCGGCTGCCCGCTGGCCGGCATCGCGGCCGACGAGGTGATCGACGCGACCCGGGACCTGCGCGAGATCCACGACCGGTACATCGGCTCGCCCGAGTTCTCCAACCTGCCGCGCAAGTTCAAGACGGCGATGTCGGGCTGCACCGCGCACTGCACCGTCCACGAGATCAACGACATCGCGTTCGTCGGCGTCGTGAACGAGGCGGGCGAGACCGGCTACCAGCTGTACGTCGGCGGCGGCCTGTCCACCAACCCGATGTTCGCCCAGAGCCTCGGGGTCTTCGTGAAGCCCGAGCAGACGAGCGCGGTCTGGCACGGCGTCACCTCGATCTTCCGCGACTACGGGTACCGGCGGCTGCGCAGCCGCGCCCGGCTGAAGTTCCTGATGAAGGACTGGGGCGCGGAGAAGTTCCGCGAGGTGCTGGAGAAGGACTACCTCGGGTACGCGCTGCCGGACGGCCCCGAGCCCGCCGCGCCGCGCGCGCAGCGCGACCACGTGGGCGTCCACCCCCAGAAGGACGGCGACTTCTACGTGGGGTTCGCGCCGCGCGTGGGCCGCGTCAACGGCGAGCTGCTCGGCGTGATCGGGGAGCTGGCCGACCGGTACGGCTCCGGCCGGGTCCGCACGACCATCGAGCAGAAGATGGTCATCCTCGACGTCCCGGAGGAGAACACCGAGGCGCTCGCCGACGCGCTGGCCGAGCACGACCTCCAGGTCCGGCCTTCCACGTTCCGGCGGCAGACGATGGCCTGCACCGGCATCGAGTACTGCAAGCTCGCGATCGTCGAGACCAAGCAGCGGGCGATGGACCTGATGGACGAGCTGGAGAAGCGCCTGCCGGACTTCGACCAGCCGCTGACGATCAACGTCAACGGCTGCCCGAACGCCTGCGCCCGCATCCAGGTCGCCGACATCGGGCTCAAGGGCCAGCTGGTCGTGGACGAGAACGGCGACCAGGTCGAGGGGTTCCAGATCCACCTCGGCGGCCAGCTCGGCGCCTCGTTCGGCAAGAAGGTCCGCGGGCTGAAGACCACGTCGGCCGGGCTGACCGACTACGTCGAGCGGGTCGTCCGGAAGTTCGACGAGCAGCGCACCGAAGGCGAGACGTTCGCCGAGTGGGCGCGGCGCGCCGACGAGGCCGACCTCAAGTAACGGGCAGATCGGAATGAGCGAACGTGCCGCGCCGTTCTACTGCCCGTACTGCGGCGACGAAGATCTCGAACCCCTGGAGGAGCACGGGGCGTGGTTCTGCAACGCCTGCGTCCGCTCCTTCCAGCTGAAGTTCCTGGGTGTCCGAGCCGCCCGACAGACGAAGGAGTCCCGGTGACCCTGCTGGAGACCGACAGACCGACCCTCGACCTCGAGGACATCGTCGAATCGGCCGCCGCGGCGCTGGAGGGCGCGCCCACCCTGGAGGTCATCCGGTGGGCCGTCGCCACCTTCGGCGACCGCATCTGCCTCACCTCGTCCATGTCGGACGCCGCGCTGATCCACCTGGTGTCGAAGGTGAAGCCGGGCATCGACGTGCTCTTCGTCGACACCGGCTACCACTTCGCCGAGACGATCGGCACCCGCGACGCGGTCGAGGCGATCTACCCGGTGAACGTCATCAACGTCACGCCGTCGCGCACCGTCGAGGAGCAGGAGGCCGCGCTCGGCCCCCGCCTCTACGGCCGCAACCCCGACCTGTGCTGCCACCTGCGCAAGGTGGAGCCGCTCGGCCGGGCGCTGGAGGGCTACATGGCCTGGTTCAGCGGGATCCGCCGGGACGAGACCGCCAGCCGCCGCAACCGCCGTGTGGTCGAGTGGGACCGCAAGCGCGGCATGGTCAAGGTGAACCCGATCCTCGACTGGTCGCAGGAGGAGATGGACAACTACATCGAGGACAACGGGGTCATCATCAACCCGCTGCACTACGACGACTACCCCTCGATCGGCTGCGAGCCGTGCACCCGTCCCGTCGCCCCCGGCGAGGACCCGCGCAGCGGCCGCTGGGCCGGCATGGGCAAGACCGAGTGCGGCATCCACCTGTGAGCGTCCCCATGGTCGCGGTGGCGCACGGGAGCAGGGACCCCCGCGCCGCCGCGACCGTCACCGAGCTGGCCGGCGCCGTCCGGGCGCTGCGCCCCGGCCTGCCCGTGCAGGCGTCGTTCCTCGACCACGCGCCGCCGGCGCCCGACCGGGCGCTGGACGCGCTGGCCGGGGACGGCGCCGCCGAGGCGGTCGTGCTGCCGCTGCTGCTGACGGCCGCCTACCACAGCAAGACCGACCTCCCGGGCGTGCTGAACCGGGTGCGGGCGCGGTGGCCCCGGCTGGCGCTGCGGACCGCGCGGACGCTCGGCCCGCACCCGCTGCTGACGGACGCGCTGGAACGCCGGCTGTCGGAGGCGGGGGTGGAGCCGGGCGACCCCGACACCGCCGTGGTGCTGGTCGCGGCGGGGTCGTCCGACCCGGCCGCGAACGCCACGATCTGGAGGCTGGCCCGGGAGTGGCGCTCGCGCGGGTGGCGCGGCGTCGTCCCGGCGTTCGCGTCGGCGTCCCGGCCGACGCCCGCCGAGGCGGTCGCGGCGCTCCGCGACGCGGGCGCGCCCCGCGTGGCGGTCGCGTCCTACTTCCTCGCGCCGGGCTACTTCGCCGACAAGGTCCGCGCCGAGTCGCTGGAGGCGGGCGCCTGGGCCGTCTCCCCCGTCCTCGGCGCGGCGCCGGAGGTCGCCGAGCTGGTCGTCCACCGCTACGACGAGGCCCTGGCCGCCGCCCGCGCGGCCGGCGGCCGGACCGCCACCGCGGTCTGAGGCACCGGCCGCCGGGCCGCAGACCGCCGCCGCCATCCGACATGGCCCTGCCCTGCTAGGCCCCGCCCGGCACCGGGCGGGGCCTAGCAGGGCCTAGCGGGGCCTAGCGGGCTTTCAGCGGGTCAGCAGGACTTCAGCAGCCGGTCCATGACCCGGACGCCGAAGGCGAGGCCGTCGACCGGGACGCGCTCGTCCACGCCGTGGAACAGGCGGGAGTAGTCCAGGTCGTGCGGCATCTTCAGGGCCTTGAAGCCGTAGCAGCGGATGCCGAGCCGCGAGAACGCCTTGGCGTCGGTGCCGCCCGGGTTGCAGTACGGGGCCGGGTACCCGTCCGGGTCCTCGGCGCGCAGGGCCGCGCCCATCGCATCCACCAGGCGCCCCTCGTAGGGGGTCTCCATCGCGATGTCGCGGTGGATGAACTCGCGGGACACCCCGGGCGCGAGCAGCGCGTCGACCTCGGCGAGGAACGCCTCCTCCTGGCCGGGCAGGAACCGCCCGTCGACCCCGGCGGTGGCCTGGCCCGGGATGACGTTGATCTGGTACCCCGCCTCCATCATGGTCGGGTTGGCGGAGTTGCGCAGCACCACCTCGACCAGGTCGCGGACGTCGGCGCCCATGCGGTCCACGCTGCCCTCGACGTCGTCGGGGTCGAACGGCACGCCGCGCAGGTCGGCGACCGTCTCCAGCAGGCCGCGCACCGCGCCGATCAGGTGCACCGGGAACGTGTGGTGCCCGATGCGGCTGAGCGTGTCGGCGAGGGCCGTCACGGCGTTCCGGTCGTTGGGCGAGGAGCCGTGGCCCGCCCGCCCCCTGGCGACGAGCCGCAGCCACGCCTGACCGCGCTGGGCGTTCTCGATCGGGTAGAGGCGGCGGGCGGCGTCCAGCGGGTAGGAGAACCCTCCGCCCTCGCCGATCGCCTCGGTGACGCCCTCGAACAGGTCGCGGTGCTCCTCGGCGAGCCACCGGCTGCCGTGCACGCCGCCCGCCTCCTCGTCGGCGAGGAAGGCGAGGACCAGGTCGCGGGCGGGCCGCTCCCCCGTCCGCGCGAACTGCCGCGCGGCCGCCAGATGCACGGCCACGGTGTCCTTCATGTCGATCGCGCCGCGGCCCCACAGGTAGCCGTCGTCGGTGATCTCCCCGGAGAACGGGTGCACCGCCCACTCCGACGGGTCCGCCGGGACCACATCGAGGTGGCTGTGCAGCAGCAGCGCGTCCGACGCCCGTGCCGGGTCCGCTCCCGGGATGCGGGCGATGACGCTGGCCCGCCCCGGCGCGGACTCCAGCAGCATCGCCTCGACGCCGACGTCTTCGAGCTTCTCCGCCACGTACTCGGCGGCCTTGCGCTCGTCGCTCGTCGGGTTGGAGGTGTCGATCCGGATGAGGTCCCGGCAGAGGTCGGCGACCTCGTCCTCGGCGTTCCCCACGCCTTCTCCCCTTTCGTTGGTCCCGCTTCGTCGTCGGCCCGCGCCGGTCAGGAGACGGCGGGCTCGGCCTCGGCGGGCGGCGCCGCGGACGGCGCGGAGGTCTCCATCTCGGCGCTGCCGGTCGCCCGCATCAGCCCGGCGAAGGCCAGCGCGACGTACAGCACCATGGCGGTGATCAGCGAGTTCAGCGCGGGGATGCCCCAGTCCACGAACTCGCCGACGCAGAACGCCGCGAGCCACACGGCCAGCGACCCGGGGATCCAGGTGGGCACCCGGTCGGGCAGCCGCCCGGCCGGGCGGGTGGCGTCCAGCACGCCGCGCCGCCGCCGGGCGATCCAGTACTCGGCGACGATGATGCCGCCGATGGGCGGGATCGCCACGCCGAGCAGGGACAGGAAGTCCTTGAAGTGGTCGAGGAAGCCGACCGCGGACAGGACGGTGCCCGCCACGCCGATCACGACGGTGACGGCGCCGCGGTGCAGCCGCTTCCCGAAGACCGTCCCGGCGAAGTTGACGACGCCGAGCGAGGACCCGTAGAGGTTCCAGTCGTTGATCTTCATCGTGGCCAGCACGACGATGATCAGCCCGGCGACGCCGGACGTGCTGAGCACGATGTCGGTGACGTCGCTGCTGCCGGCGGCGTGGCCGAGCATGACGCCCGTCATGCCCACGACGTACTCGCTGAGGATCATCGAGCAGGAGCTCTGCAGCAGCACGTGCCAGGGCCTGCGGTTGTAGCGGGTCATGTCCGGGGCGGTGATCGCGCCGGTCATGTAGCCGCCCGCGATGATCGTGGCCGCCGCCGGGATGGAGATGTGCGCGCCGGTCGGCGCGGCGTTCACCAGCTCCGACAGCGAGTGGTGGGACAGCTCGGTGCCGACGCTCCAGGCGACGAGCCCGAAGAACAGCGGCACCGCGATCCGGGCCACCCAGATCATGATCGTGAAGCCGTACATCACCAGCAGGGTGAGCACGATCCCGGCGACCACGCACCACAGCCAGGGCGGTCCCCCGGCCAGCCGGCACATGCTGCTGCCGAAGATGCCGTTCTGCACCCCGAACCAGCCGACCAGGCTGATCCCGATCACCAGGCTGACCAGCGCGGACCCGTTGCGTCCGAAGCCGGCGAAGCGGGTCAGCATCGTCATCGACAGGCCCTCGCGCTGCCCGGCGGCGCCGATCGCGAAGATGACGACCTCCAGGATCACCGCGCCGAGCGTGAACGCCCAGAACGCGTCCCAGAACCGCATGCCGACGCCGAGCGTCGCGCCGAGGACGAACTGCGACAGCGACCCGGACTGGGCGAGCCACTGCATCAGCATGGAGCCGAAGCCGTAGCGGCGCGAGCGCGGGACGCGGCTCAGCGCGTAGTCGTCGTTGCCGAGCTTCATGCGGCGTCTCCCGCCCCGAGGGTCTGCAGGTGGGCCAGCGAGCCGTAGCGGGCGACGAGCGCCTCGTACTCGGCCTGGTCGTGGAAGGTCAGCGCGCCCGCCCCGAAGCCCTTGGCGGCCTCGACGGCGAAGCGCGCGGCGGCGGCGATGTCGGTCTCGTGGCTGGCGCCGGTGGCGCAGCCCGGAACCGGCGCCGCCGCGGTGATGGCGAGGCCGACGACCGGCGCCCGCGTGGCGGTGGCGGGCTGCAGGATCGAGTTCAGGTGGTGGACGCCGTTGCCGTAGGGCGTGATGTCCTGGGTGGTGACGGGGAACGTCACGGCAGGCTCGCCGGTCACGACCGCGAGCAGTCCCGCGAGCTGCTCGCTGACGCGCAGCACGTAGCCCTGCCTGACCGTGGGCGACAGCGCCAGCCCGCGGTGGTTGATGAACGTGTTGCCCTTGGTCGTGTCGATGGACAGCACGGCGTCCATGTCCGGGGTGATCTCGTGCTCGTTCATCGTCGCGATGTCGACCGGGGAGTCCATGAAGGGCACCGGGTCGTGCGGCTGGGTGGGGGCGTCCGGGCAGACGTGGGTGGCGATGACCACGTCGCCGTCCAGCACGTCGCCGCGCGAGCGCATCTCCAGCAGCTTGGCCGCCGCGGCGAGCGCCGCCGCCGCGCCGTCGCCGTCGGAGGTGAAGCCGAGGATCTCGGGGCGGGCGCCGATCCCGCCCAGCCGGCCGACGATCCCGAGGGTGGGCGCGTCGCCGCCGCGGGCGCGGCCCCGGCGGCCGGGGACGCGCACGCGCACGAAGTCGGTGGAGCCCTTGTCGCCGTGAACGGTGACGACCTCGGCCCCGGAGCCCTCCGGCCCGGCCGCCCGGTCGAGGAGCTCGGCGACGGACTTGCCGCTCGCCGCGGGATCGTCGAGCCGGTCGATCACGTCGAGTACGTGCTTGAGCATGGACATTACCTCTGCCAACGGGTGAAGAGCGGGGTGTATGCCCAGGTTGCAGCGCTATTATCGAAATAAGCAACTTTGTCCCGCTATTTGCAACGGAGGCCATGGTGCCCGGATGGGGTTTCGGTGCCGACCGCAGCACGCCCAAGGGGCTGCTGCAGACCGCGGACCGGGCGCTGCTCGTCCTGCTCGGATTCGACCGCAACCGCGGGGACTGGGGGGTCACCGAGGTCGCCGAGGAGTTCGGCTGGGACAAGTCCGCCGCGCAGCGCATCCTCGCGACCCTCGCCCACCGCGGGTTCCTCGTCGCCGACCCCGACACCCGCCGCTACCGCGTCGGCCCCGCGGCCCTGCACCTCGGCCGCAGCTGGGAGCGGTCGGGGTCGCTGCGGATGCTCGTCACGCCCGTCCTCACCGACCTCAGCATGCGCACCGGCGACACCGCGCTGCTGTCGGTCCCCGACGGCTTCCACATCCGCTGCGTCGCGGCCGTGGACGGCGCGGCCGGGCCGCTGCGCTACTACCCCCTGGTCGACGAGATGTACCCGGCGCACGCGGGCGCCACCGCCCAGGCCTACTACGCCTTCGTCCCCGAGGACGAGCGGCTGAGGCTGTTCCGCGACCGGCCGATGGCCCGGTTCACCGAGCGGACGCTCACCGACGTCGGCGAGCTGGAGGCCCGCTTCCGGCAGGTGCGCGAGCGCGGATACGCCTTCACCGCCGGCGAGTACGACGCGCACGTCGCGACGCTCGCCGTCCCCGTGCGGCTGCACGGCGAGCCCTTCGGAAGCCTCAGCCTCGGCGGGCACGAGGACCGCTTCGCCGCCCCGCTCGACCGGCTTCCCGCGCTCCAGCGCGCCGCCGAGCAGGTCGAACGCCTCCTCACCGGATCCCGGCGCTCCTGAAAGGACCCCTTGTGGAACTGCTCCTGCTGTCCAACTCCACCGCCCATGGCCGCTCCTACCTGGAGCACGCCATGGAGGCGGTGACCGCGTTCCTCCCGGCGGGCGGGACGCTCGCGTTCGTCCCGTACGCGCTGGCCGACCACGACGGGTACACCGGCACGGTCCTCAAGGCGCTCGAACCCAGGGGCGTCACCGTGCGGGGCGTGCACACCACCGGCGGCCTCGACGGCGCGGACGCGGTCTTCGTCGGCGGCGGCAACTCCTTCCGTCTGCTGCGGGACCTGTACCGGACGGGCCTGCGCGACGCGCTGCGCGAGGCCGTCCCCGGCGGGCTCCCCTACATGGGGGCGAGCGCGGGCACGAACATGGCCTGCCCGACGCTGCGCACCACCAACGACATGCCGATCGTGCAGCCGCCGAGCTTCGCGGCCCTCGGCTTCGTCCCGTTCCAGATCAACCCGCACTACCTGGACCCGCAGCCCGGCAGCACCCATATGGGCGAGACCCGCGAGCAGCGCCTCACCGAGTTCCTGGAGTGCAACAACGTGCCGGTGCTGGGGCTGCGGGAGGGCACCTGGCTGCGGGTGTCGGACGGGACGGCCACGCTGGGCGGGAAGCTGGACGCCCGGCTGTTCCGGCGGGGCGAGGAGCCCCGCGAGCTGCCCGCCGGCTCGGACGCGTCCTGGCTGCTGTCGGCGCCGGCGGCGTTCGACGCCTGACCCGGCCGCGCGGGCGTCCGCCGCGTCACGTTCGGCGCGCCCGGCTCCGGGTATGCGGCCCCGCATGGACGAGCGTGAGGATTCCGGACACGAGCCCGAGACGACGCACGACCGCGACTTCGCGCCGGTGAACCAGGGGTCGGACGCCCGCGGCCGCACCGTTCCCGGCGCCTCCGTCCCGGCGCGCGTGCCGGGCGAGGACCCCGCGGAGCGGGACGCCCGCCGGGAGGACGAGATCAGCGGCACCGGCACGCCCGGCGTGGGCACCGGCCACCCCGACGCGCTGCCGGCCGACGAGGAGGGCGTCCGCGAGGCCGAGCGCGGCGACGACTCCCGCTGACCCGCGGCGACGGCGTTCTGTCCGAGGCGGCCGCTAGGGTCCCGCCGTGCTCGTTCTCTCCCGGCGGGACGTCGAGGAACTGCTCGACGTCGACGCGCTCATCGACTCCCTCGCCCCCGCGATGGCCGACCTCAGCGCCGGCCGCGCGCACGTCCCCGAACGGACCGCCGCGACCGTCCCGGAGCGGGACGCGCTCCTGCTCGACATGCCGGGCCACGCGCCGTCGGCGGGCGCGCCGGCCAGCAAGCTCGTGTCGGTGTTCCCCGGGAACGCCGGGACGGCGCTGCCCGTGCGGCAGGCGGTGATCGTCGCGTTCGACCCGGCCACCGGGGAGCCCGCCGCGCTGCTCGACGGCACCCACATCACCGCGCTCCGGACCGCCGCGTGCGCGGCGCTGTCCGCGCGGCTGCTGGCCCGCGACGACGCCTCGGTGGTCGCGGTGCTCGGCACCGGCGTCCAGGCGCGGGCGCACGCGATCGCGGTCCCGCGCGTCCGGGACGTCCGGGAGGTCCGCATCGCCGGCCGCGACCACGCCAAGGCCGCGGCGCTCGCGGAGGAGCTGTCGGGCGCCGTGGACGCCGACGTGCGCGCCGTCGCGGGCTACGCGGAGGCCGTCGCGGGCGCCGGGATCGTCAGCGCGGCCACCTACGCGGTGGAGCCGGTCGTCCGGCGGGAGTGGCTGGCGCCGGGGACGCACGTCACCTCGATCGGCTACAACCCGCGCGGCCGGGAGGTCGACGACGCGACGATCGCGGACGCCGCGCTGTTCGTGGAGTCCCGCGCGGCGGCCCTGGCGGCCGTCCCGCCGAACCTCGACCTCGCCGAGCCGCTGGAGCGCGGCGTCATCACGCCCGCGCACGTCCGGGCCGAGCTGGGCGAGGTGATCGAGGGCACCCGCCCGGGCCGCACGTCGGAGGAGGAGATCACGCTGTACAAGTCGGTCGGCGTGGTCGTCCAGGACCTCGCCGCCACCGCGCTGGTGCTGCGGGAGGCGCGGCGGCGGGGCGCCGGGACGGAGGTGCGCCTCTGAGCGGACGCCCGGGGTGCGCGGCGTCGCCGGTCAGGCGTCGGGGCGGCGGTCGCGCCACCACGACGCGACGGCCCGGCGGATCGGCGCGTGGTGCTCGTCGTCCACGATCTTCACATCGCCCATGAAGGCGTTCGCGGTGACCCGGACGATGGGGATGCGCTCCCCCGGGCAGGGCTCGCGCACCTGGACGCGGCGGTCACCGAGGAAGGCGTGGCCCATCAGCTCGACCGCCACCCCGTCCGGCACGATGATCTTCACGTCGCCCATCACGGCGGTGGCCGAGATGTGCACCTCGCCGGTCGGGACCTGCGCGCCGCGCAGGTCCAGCTCGACGTCGCCCATCACCGACACCGCCTCCAGCGGGCCGTCGATGCGCCCGACGATGCGCTCCTTGCAGTCCCCCATGACGGCGCTGAACCGCCGCTTCACCTGCGGCGGCGCCGGGTTCGCGCCGGGCGCGCCCATGCCGGGCAGGTCGGCGGTGATGTGCTCCAGGTCGGCGCGGGTGACGGCCGCGTAGGCGGCCTCGGTCCGCTCGGTCAGCTCCTCGAAGGTCAGCCGCCCCTCCACCGAGGCGACCCGCAGCCGCTCGACCACGGCCTCGCGCTCGGCGTCGGAGGCCCGGACCGCCCCGTGAACGGGGGTCGTCCCGGCGGGATCCGCCCCCGGCCCCGCGGGGTGGAGGTCCTCCCGCCGCCGCCGCGGGCGGCTCGGGCACGGCGGCCGCCCCTGCTGCGGACTGGACTGACTCATGGTTCCGAAGTTATGCCCCCGCGCCGCACGGACAATCCGCCGCGCGGACGAGATCGCCCCACCACCTGAGGAGGATGCCCCGGCAGGCGGGGCGGAGGCATGATCGTCCGACCGGCCGAACGCGGTTCTGTATCCTGCGTCGGGGGACGTCCCCCGCGAACCGGCCTCCGCAGCACAGGAGCAGCGCAGTGACCCACGAGGTGTTCAACCAGGTTCCCCCGCTCGCCGGCCACGACCTCGCCGACGACCCCGCCCTGCTGGACGGGCTGGAGCGCGAGGGCGCCGGCTGGGCCGCCCCGGAGGTGCACGAGCTGGGCCTCCTGGCGGGCACCGAGCGCGCCCAGGACTGGGGCCGCCTCGCCAACGAGAACCCGCCCGTCCTGCGCACCCACGACCGCTATGGGCACCGCGTCGACGAGGTGGAGTTCCACCCGGCGTGGCACGAGCTGATGACCGTCGCGGTGACCCATGGCCTGCACGGCTCCGCCTGGGCGGACCCGCGCGAGGGCGCGCACGTCGCCCGCGCCGCCAAGTTCTACACCTGGCGGGTGGACGCCGGGCACGGCTGCCCGATCTCGATGACGTACGCCGCCGTCCCCGCCCTGCGCCAGGCCCCGGAGCTGGCCGCGCGATACGAGCCGCTGCTCGCCAAGCCCGAGTACGACTTCGGCCTGCGCGCCCCGCTCACCAAGAACGCGCTGCTCGCGGGCATGTCGATGACGGAGAAGCAGGGCGGCTCGGACGTCCGCGCCAACACCACGCGGGCGACGCCCCAGCCGGACGGGACGTACCGGCTCGTCGGCCACAAGTGGTTCACCAGCGCCCCGATGTGCGACGTGTTCCTCACCCTGGCCCAGGCGCCGGAGGGCCTGACCTGCTTCCTCGTCCCCCGCGTCCTGCCCGACGGCGCGCTCAACCCGCTGCGGCTGATGCGGCTGAAGGACAAGCTCGGCAACAAGTCGAACGCCTCGTCCGAGGTCGAGTACGAGAACGCGGTCGCGTGGCGGGTCGGCGACGAGGGGCGCGGCGTCCGGACCATCATCGAGATGGTCAACATGACCCGGCTGGACTGCGTGATCGGCGCGGCCGCCGGCATGCGGCAGGGCGTCACGACCGCGGTGCACCACGCCGCGCACCGCAAGGCGTTCGGCGCGTACCTCATCGACCAGCCGCTGATGCGCAACGTCCTCGCCGACCTCGCGGTCGAGTCGGAGGCCGCCACTGTCCTGATGACACGGCTCGCCGGCGCGACGGACCGCTCGGTGCGCGGCGACGCGTCCGAGGCGGCGTTCAAGCGACTCGGCCTGGCGGTCAGCAAGTACTGGGTCTGCAAGCGGTGGCCGGCGCACGCCGCCGAGTCCCTCGAATGCCTCGGCGGCAACGGCTACGTCGAGGAGTCGGGGATGCCGCGCCTGTTCCGCGAGTCCCCGCTGAACTCGATCTGGGAGGGCTCGGGCAACGTCGCCGCGCTCGATCTCCTGCGTGCGACGCTACGCGAACCGCAGACGCTGGAGGCGTTCTTCGGCGAGGTCGAGCTCGCCCGCGGCGCCGACCCGCGCCTCGACGCCGCCGTCCAGGAGGCCAAGGACGCCTTCGCCGACACCGCCACGATCGAGTACCGCGCCCGCCGCGTAGCCGAGCGCCTCGCACTCGTCCTCCAGGCATCACTGCTGGTCAGGCACGGTCACCCGGCGGTCGCCGACGCCTTCTGCGCCACCCGCCTGTCCGGCGACTGGGGCGCCGCCTTCGGCACCCTCCCGCCGGGCCTCGACCTAGCCCCGATCATCGACCGCGCCACCCCGAAACTCGGCTGAGCCCACGCTCGGAATCATTGGTCGGAGCCCGCCGAGGCACCGCATCGGCCGGTCCACGACCGCAGATCCGCGTCGAGATCGGCGCGGCCTGCGAGCGGGTCCCGCCGCCGGTGCGGCAGGCGGCGCAGCGCCGACCGCGCTGCGAGGCGAGCCGCGACTCCGTGGCTCAGGGGAAGGCGACCGGGTCGTAGTCGGTCGGGTCGGGGCAGTGGTCCTCGAACCAGCGGCAGACCTTCCAATTCCACTCCCACAGGCGGTGGGGGTCGGTGCAGAAGAGGGCGTAGGTCTCGGCGATCAGTTCCGCGTCGGACCGCTCGGCATAGCGGGTGATGGGCGTGAAGCCGAACCGGCGGGCCATGTCGCCGAAGTCCCGGGCCAGCCTCGACTTCCTGAGGATGTCGGGGACGGGACCGGTGAGCGCGTTGGTGAGCGCCTCGGTGAGCGTTCCGGCCTGCGCGCACTCGGAGAGGGCGTCGCTGCCGGTCACCGCCGTCGCCGCCGTCATGAGCTCGCCCATGGTCTGCCGCATGGCCGTCTGCGCCGTCGCGAGCCCCTGCTTCGCGGTGACGATCCCGCCGGTGTCGCAGGTCTCCAGCGCGACGCACAAGACCTCGACGGCGCGGGCATACGCCTGCTCGGCGGAGGGGTAGACCTCGATCGCCTCCGTCCACGGCCTCAACGACCTCCGGTAGGAGAGCTTCGAGCTGTAGACGTCCTTCAGCTTCCGCGCGAGGGCGGAGGCGTCGCGGTAGGCCGTGGCGCGGCCGGCCTCCCACGACTGCCTGGCCAGGTGCGAGGGCAGCTGCCCGATCGCGTGCCCCATCTCGTGCAGCACCTCGAACTCGCAGACCGGCCCGGCGTCGCCCGGCGGGCCGCAGCAGCTGAGCCCCTGGTGGTCGAAGATCGGCTGGTAGACGTGCAGGTGCGGCGGGTCGGGCAGGGGGCGCTCCTGGACCGGGTCGTACGTCCTGTTGAGCCCGGCGTGATAGGCCCCCACGTGCAGTAGCGAGGCGCCGACCGGCCTCGGCGGCACCGCACCGCGGATCAGCGCCGTCCCCGCGAGCCGGCTGCGGCCGTGCGCCGGGAGCCGCGACAGCGCGCCCGCCGTCAGCGCGATCTCGGCGGGCCGCCACTCGGCGCCCCCCTGCCCCTCGATCCCGGTGAGCCCGTAGGCGGTGATCAGCTCGGCCTTCATCGCGTCCGCTCCCCGCGCGGAGACGAACTGGGCCGGGTTGCGGTCGGTCGATGCTCCGAGCCGTTCGGCGCGGACCACCCGATCGCCGTCGACCGAGATCTCGTAGTGGACCGGGCCGCCGGCGCAGGCGACGGTGACCTGCCAGGTCCAGCCGGCCGGCGACCAGGTGGGGTCGTCGTCGAAGGCGGCGTAGCACAGCCGGAGCATGTCGTTCAGCACGTCCCGCTGCTCGTCCTCGGGGACGAAGTCGAGCACGGCCGTGTAGCCGCTCACCGCCAGCGTTTTGACCGGGTCGGACCTGGGCTCCAGCGCCGGCAGCGCCGCCTTGAACAGCCTGACCTGCGTGCTCCCGCCTTCGGTGAGGGCGTGGACGGCCCTTCGCCGCAGCGAGTTCAGCGGCCTGCTCTGGAACTCGTCGGTGTCGGTGAGCGCGCGCACTCGCACGACGCCCAGCGCGTCGGGGCCGACGGTGACCGCGCACCGCCTGAGGCCGCGCAGGATCCGCGGCCGCTGCGTGGACGGCGCATACTTGACCATCAGCCCGAGGTATCGGGCGTACAGCTCCGACCACAGCAGGGTCAGCTCCGCCGCCTCGCGCTCGCTCGGCGTCACGCCCGCCAGCTCCGCCGACGTGATGGGGCACAGTTCGATCCAGTCGGCCGCGAAAGCCCCCAGCGCGGCTGGGTCGCTCTTCTGCCCCTGCGCGGTGATGACCCGGTCGAGCAGGCCCTTCGCCGTCCGCAGCCGCTCCATCCGCGCCACGTGCGTGCGCGGTCCCCGCGCCCGCCGCCGCACCTGCTCCACCTCGACGGCCAGGTCATGTACGGGCGACGACGGATACATGGATCTCCTCGGCCTACGACGACCCTGCGGCCCTTACGACGCTAGGTCACTTCACCGTCCCTCGCCAGCACAGGGACGACCGAAACCCCGCCGAAGGCCGAGGCCGCGCTGGTTCGCGGGGGACGATCGAGCCGCGTACCTGGTCGCAGTCCAGCACCTCGCGCCGCACCCGCGGGCCGTGCTGATCCTGCGAGACGTGCTCGCCGCACTGCCGCGCGTCGAAGTCCGCTGCTCGATGCCGCCCACGCCGGGCCTGTACGTCGGCCGCGACGCGGTGGTGATCGACTGGGGCGAGGACGGCTTCGATCGCTTGAGGGGCCCTGTCGGCCTGCGACACCGCGCCGGTGACGGCCTCCTTGTCGGCGCGGAGTGCACGGCCCGCCGGTTCCGTCTCGCGCGGGATCGCCCATTCCGGGGGCGGCCGCCCACGGTAACCTGAACACAGGTGTGCGAGCTGGATGTCGTATCGCCCGTTCAGGATCATCGGCATCGGCGCCGGCGTTGGAGGAGGCGGCTGTGGCGAGGGCGTCGGACAGCACCGGCACCGAGGCTCCGCGAGCGCGGCGCGCGGACGCCCGCCGCAACGCCGAGGCGATCCTCGACGCCGCCGTCGCATGCCTCGCCCGCGATCCCGACGCGAGCGTCGTCGACATCGCCGCGAGCGCGGGCGTCGGGCGTGTCACGCTCTACGGCCACTTCAAGACCCGCGGCGAGCTGATCGACGCGGCTCTGGTGCGCACGGTCCGGCATGCCGACGAGGTTCTCGATGCGACCGACACCGCCGGCGATCCGGTCGAGGCGTTCACCCGTCTGGTGGCCGCCTCATGGCAGATCGTGGATCAGTTCGGCAACATCCTGCTGGCCGCGCAGCGCGAGCTTCCCGCGGAGCGCATCCGCGGCGTGCACGACCGCGTCCTGCGTCGTATCCGGTCCGTCATCCAACGAGGACGGTCCACGGGCGCCTTCCGCACGGACCTGCCGATGCGGTGGATGGTCACCACCGTCTTCAGCCTCGTTCACGCCGGGGCCGAGGACGCCGCCGCCGGGCGGGTGAAGGCCGACCAAGTCGCCGGCCTCATCACCACCACGCTGCTCGCGGCCTTCACCGCGCCTGGGGCGACGGTCCCCGCGCCTCACGACTGAACGCCTTCGGGCGCCGTCGACGCGGGGATCGGGAAGGGCTCCGAGCCCCGCGGCCGGCGCGGTCACGCTCGGACGGCCTCGTCCGCGGCGGGCCGATGGATCTGGCCGCCGGTGCGGCCGAGCAGGACGTATCCGAGCGCGAACGGCGCGGCGCCGGCGATCTCGATGACCGACGTGAACGACGAATGCGGCCCGAGGCCCATCAGCGACACCGTGCCACCGAGCGCGTACACGATGCCGCCGAAGCCGAGCAGCAGCCCGGTCCAGCCCCGGCCGTTGCGGCGGAGCAGCAGGGCGAGCAGGAGGTACCCCAGGGGGAACAGGACGTTGGCGGCCAGCACGATGGTGCCGCTCTCGAAGTCGATGTCCGCGGAGGTGTGCACGCGCTCGGGCGCGTACATCGCCGTCG
The DNA here is from genome assembly GCF_040299565.1 of Spirillospora sp. NPDC000708. Classification (NCBI taxonomy): domain Bacteria; kingdom Bacillati; phylum Actinomycetota; class Actinomycetes; order Streptosporangiales; family Thermomonosporaceae; genus Spirillospora; species Spirillospora sp. NPDC000708. The sequence goes on along the minus strand of NZ_JBEPCJ010000015.1, from coordinate 15,554 downwards.
CCGGGTTGTGGCTGCCGTCGAAGACGATCAGCCCGAACCACAGCATGGTGCCGACCAACGCGGTCAGGACCGCGAGAAGCCCGCCACTGGTGAGCCGGCGCGTGCCGAGAGCCAGGACGCCGGCGAGGCACACCGCCAGGATCAGCAGGCCGATGGCCTCCAGCGTGTGCGTGAAGATGTACCAGTCGGCGTCCGACGCGATGTCGTGCCCGTCGCGGGCCGGGTGCAGGATGACGGTGAGCAGGAAGAACGGCCCGCCGATGAGTCCGGTCACCTTCGCCACGGACCGCAGGAACCGCGTGTCGGCCCCGACGTCCGGTCTGGGAATGGTCGGGGCGTTCTGCGCCGGGTTGGTGCTCATGGACTTTCTTCCCCTCTTGCTGTGCCGGTCGGATCGAGTCGCGCCGACCGTCGGGCTCGCCGACCCCGGTCCGCCGAGACCTCCAGCGGCGAGGGATCCGCTACGGCCGCTCCTCTCGCCTCCATCACAAACTCGAACAGCCGTGTTTGAATTGCAGGCTAGCATAACTCGTACAACCCTGTCTTAGTTAGTTCCGGGCGGCAGGTCCGATCCGGAACCGGCCGCCTCGGATGCCGGGTCCGGCCGGCGCCAGGCACGCCCGTTGACGCCCCGCCGGGCATGGTGGCGAGCGCCGCGCCCACGGCGATCAGTAGAACCCGAAAGTCGCCGTACCACCCCCGACCGGCGGCCGGTACGAGCCGCGGTTCACGCACTGCGGCATCCGCGGCGCGCCGGGCTTCCTCCCTGAGCGGCGGGACCGGCGGCTCTGTGTCCCGGGACGCGTCCGCGTCCACTCTTCGAGTGACCGTCCACTGTGAAAGGAGCAGGTCATGGACATCAGGACACTCGCGCGGTCCGGGGCCGCCGGCACGCTGGTGATCGCGCCGGCGGTGCTGCTCGCCGCCGGATTCGTCAACCCGGTCGGCGACACCGACGGCCAGAGCGTGGCGGACCAGGTGGCGAAGGTCGTCGCCCACCAGGGCGCGATGCGGGCGGTGCTCGCGCTGGACGTGCTGACCCTGCTGGTCGTGCCGGCCGTGCTCGCCGTCGCTCGGCTGGCCCGGCGGGGCGCGCCGCGGCTGGCGCTGGCCGGCGGCTGGATCGCCGGCGCGGGATGGCTGGCGGGAGTGGTCGGGCTCCTGCCGCTGGACGCCGTGCTGTACGAGGCGGCGCGCAACCCCGGGCCGGGGACGGCGGCGCTGGTCCACGCGATCGAGGGCGACGCGCTGATCGGGGTCCTCACCCTGGTCTTCGTGCTCGGCCACATCGTCGGCGGCGTGCTGCTCGGCGCCGCGCTGTGGCGGTCCCGCGCCGTCCCCCGGTCCGCGGGGCTGCTCGTCGGGATCACTCCGCTGATCCACCTGGCGTCGCACATCGCCGGCTCGCCCGCCGTGGACGACGCGGCGAGCGTGACGATGCTGGCCGGGTTCGCGATCTGCGCGGCCGCCGTCGTCCGGCTGCCCGACGGGGACTGGGACGCGGCGCCGGCCGACCCGGCCGCTCGGCCGTCGGCCGAGCCCGCCGCCGCACGGCCGTGACCACCGGGACCTCCGGCCGGCCGCCGCCGGCCGGAGGGCGCCGTCGCCCGCGGGGGCGGCGGCGGACGCCCCTCTGGCGGCCTGGCCCGCAATGGCCGACAATCGCTGCCATGAGCCGCCCGCTGCGGGTGACCGCGGACGCCGCCGTCGCGCTGGCCGCCGCCTCCGCGGTCCTCGCGGTGCTGCTGGCGGCCCGTACCCCGGACGCGCTGCCGGTGCTGTTCGCGGTGACCGCGGTGGTCTGCCTGCCCGTGGCGCCGGTCGGCGCGGCGGTGGTCCGCTCCCGGCCGCGCAACGCGGTGAGCTGGATCCTCCTGGCGGCCGGCGTGTGCCTGCCGCTGAACATGGCGTTGCAGATCGCCGTCGCCGCCGCCTACGACCACGGGGACGGCGCCATCCCCGCCCCGGCCCTGCTGGCCACGGTGAACACGTTCGCGGCGCTGGCGGGCGTCCCGCTGGCGGCGACCTTCGGCCTGCTGCTGTTCCCGGACGGGCGGCTCGGCGGCCCGTCCCGGCGGCGACGGGCCCTCGCCGCGGTGTGCGGCGCCGAACTCGCCGCGATCGCCTGCTGGGCGCTGTTCTCACCGACGATGATCGACTATCCGGACCGGGACAACCCGACGGGGCTCCCGGGCGCGGCGGGGCGAGCCGCCGAGGGCGGGGTGCTCGCCATCCTGCTGCTCGGCCCGATCGCCCTCGCCACCTCCACCGCCCTGATGCGCCGCGCCCGGCGGACCCCGGACCCGGCGGGCCGGGCGCTGCGGCTGGTCGCGGGCGCCGGCTACGCCATCGCCGCGTCGCAACTGATCTGCGTGGCCGTGGGGATGAGCGGTGGTGACACGGTCGTGGTCAGCGCGCTGGAGAACACCGCCGCGCTGGTCCTCGGCGCCGCCGCCTGGGTCGGGATCGTCCGGTACGGCCTGTTCGACCTGCGCCGGGTGATGCACCGCGCCCTGATCTACGGGCTGCTCACCGCCGGGGTCGTCGCCGTCTACCTCGTCCTGGCCACCGCCCTCGGCGCGCTGGCCGGCGGGCGGCTCCCCGGCGCGCTCGCCACCGCCGGCGCGGCGCTCACCGTCCTGCCCCTGCGCGACCTGCTGCAACGCCGCGCCAGCCAACTCGTCTACGGGCTGCGCGACGAGCCCGCCACGGTCGTCGGGCGGCTGGGCGACCGGCTGCACGCCGCCGCCGAACCCGCCGACGTCCTGCCGGCCGCCGCCCGCACCATCGCCGAGGTCCTGCGCCTGCCCTACGCCGCGATCGAGGTGGGCGGCGTCGCCGTCGCCGCCCACGGGGTGCCGGGCAGCGGGCACCGAGAGTCGCTGCCGCTGCCGCTGCCGCTCGCCGAACCGGGCGGCGACGCCGCGGGCGGCGCGGCGGGGATGACGGCCGCCGGCCGGGGCGGCGAGGCGGTGGGGACGCTGGTGCTGGAGACCCGCGACCCGGCCGAACGGTTCGGCGCCGCCGAGCGGGAGCTGCTCGGGCAGCTCGCCCGGCAGGTCGCGGTCACGGTGCGCGCGCTGTCGCTCGCCGCCGAGCTGCGCACCTCGCGTGAACGGCTCGTCGGCGCCCGTGAGGAGGAGCGGCGGCGGCTCCGCCACGACCTGCACGACGGGCTCGGCGCGTCCCTCACCGGGATCGCGCTCGGCATCGACACCGCCTGCCGGGCCCTCCCGGCCGGCGCCGCGACCGGCCTGCTGGCGCGGCTGCGCGCCGAGACCGAGAACGTCATCGCCGAGATCCGCCGGATCGTCTACGACCTGCGGCCCGCCGTGCTGGACGAGCTGGGCCTCACCGAGGCCGTCCGGTCGCACGCCGCGCGGCTCGGCGGCGTCTCGATCGCGGCGCCCGCCGCGCTGCCCGCGCTGCCGGCCGCCGTCGAGGTCGCCGCCTACCGGATCGCGGTGGAGGCGCTGACCAACGCCTCCCGGCACGCCCCCGGCGCACGCGTCGAGGTGGAGCTGGCGTCCGGCCCGTCCGGCCTGGAACTGGTGGTCCGCGACGACGGCGGCGGGCTGCCCGACGGCTTCCGGGCCGGCGTCGGCATCACCTCGATGCGGCGCCGTGCCACCGAACTCGGCGGCACCTGCACGGTGACGCGCCGCGACCCGACCGGCACCGTCGTGCACGCCGTGCTGCCGCTCGCGGAACCGGCATGATCCGCGTCGTGGTCGCCGACGACCACCCGCTCGTGCTCGAGGGCCTGCGCTCCCTCATCGAGGACACCGCCGGCACCGAGCTCGCGGGCCAGGCCACCACCGGCGACGAGGCCGTCGCGGTGACCCTGGAGCAGCGCCCCGACGTCGTCGTCATGGACCTGCGGATGCCCGGCGCCGACGGTGTGCAGGCCACCCGGCGGATCCTCCGGGAAGCGCCGGGCACCGCGATCCTCATCCTCACGATGGTCGACGAGGACGCCTCCCTGTTCGCCGCCCTGCGCGCCGGAGCACGCGGCTACGTGCTCAAGGGCTCGGGCCCGCAGGAGATCCTGCGCGCCATCCGGGTCGTCGCCGACGGCGAGGCCATCTTCGGCTCCGCCATCGCCGGCCGGATGGCGCACTTCTTCACCGCCCCGTCCCCGCCGTCCGCCTTCCCCGACCTGACACCGCGCGAACTGGAGATCCTCACCCTGATGGCGGCGGGCACCGGCAACAACGCCATAGCCCGCCGGCTCATGCTGTCGGAGAAGACCGTCCGCAACAACGTCTCCAACATCTTCACCAAACTGCGCGTCACCGACCGCGCCGCAGCCGTCGCCAAAGCCCGCGACGCCGGCCTGGGCAACCCGCCGCCGCCCTGATCACATCCCCACCACCGCCCTCGGCATCGGCCTCGTCCCGCACGCGCCGTCGGATCGGACGAGGACCACGTGACCGGCTCGGCCAGCCGATCCGCGGACCGCGTCCTGACCGGGGCGGCGGCTCGGCCCGTCGTCCGCAGTTCCTATGACGGAGTGTCCAGGCAGCCCCTCAGAGCCTTCGTGATCCGGTCGACGTCGGGTCGGGTGGTGCGCCAATTGCTGAAGGCGGCTCGAAGCGCGGGCACCCCGGCATAGGTGGTCGGGGTGAGGAAGGCGTCCTCCGCCAGTTCGGCGGCGAGGTCGGCGAGCCGCTCGGCGGTGGGCTCCGCGGCCAGGGTGAAGCAGACGACGTTCAGGCGAACCGGTGCCAGCAGGCGCAGCCCGGGGATCGCCTTGATCGCCTCGCCGAGAGCGTGTGCGCAGGCGATGTTCCGCTGAACGATCTCACGGTGCCCGGCCCGTCCGTAGGCCCGCAGCGTGAACCAGGCGGCGAGGGCGCGCAGGCGCCGCGAATTCTCCGGCGTGAGGTGGACGTGGTCAGGGGTCTCGCCGAGCGGGCCGAGATAGGCGGCGGCGTTCTGGAACACCCGCACCTGGAGATCCGGGCGGCGGGTGAACTGCACGGCGCTGTCATAGGGGACGTTCAGCCATTTGTGGAGGTCGATGCAGATGGAGTCGGCGGCGTCGAGCCCGGCGACCAGGTCCGTGTGGTCCGGCGACAGCGTCGCGAAACCTCCGAAGGCGGCGTCCACGTGCAGCCAGAAGTCGTGGCGTTCCCGCAGCGCGGCGATGGCGCGGAGGTCGTCGAAGTCGACGGTGTTGACCGTGCCGGCGTTGGCGACGACGACACAGGGGCCGTCTGCCTGCGTCAACGCCTGCTCCAGCGCGGCGAGGTCGACTGCCTCCCGATCGTGGACGGTCGGCACGGGGATCAGCGCGGTGCGGCCTAGGCCGAGCATGGACAGGCCCTTGGCGATGCTCGAATGCGGGCTGCCGGACAGGACGGTGACTCGTCCCAATGCCGACGCGCCCTCTTCCGCCACGCTGACGCCCGCGCGGTCGCCCAGCCATTCGCGGGCGATGGCCAGGCCCACCGTGTTGGACATGGTCGCGCCGCTGACGAACGTGCCGTGATGCGCGCTGCCGAGGCCGAACAGGTCGCGCAGCCAGTCGATGGTGCGGCGTTCGAGTTCGGGCGCCGCGCCGTCGAGCGCCGAGGTGGGGTTCTGGTCGGCGGCCGCGGTCAGCCAGTCGCCCGCCAACGCGGCCGGCGTGGCGCCACCGGTGACGAAGCCCAGGTAGCGGGGGCCTGGGCTCGCCGAGAACAGCGGGGCCCAGGTGCGGGTGAACTCCTCGAGCGCCGCCGTCAGCCCGGCTCCCTCCTCGGGGAGCGGTTCTGGGGCGGGCGGACGAAGCGGCGGGACGACCGGCTGCTCGTCCAGGCGGCCGAGGATCCCGGTCGCCTGGACGCGAGTCGCCTCCAGCAGGGCAGGCAGTTCTGCGAGATCGGCGGCGAGGCGTGGGTGCATGGGAGGCTCCGATTTCCGTGGTTCCAGGTGGACGGTATCCAGAGCGGGGTGCGAAACACTGGTCCAATAAGAGCAAACTGGACCAGTGCACATCACGGACAACCAGCTGGCCGCCGCGCTGGGCGCATGGCGCAGACCAGGTGCCGCCCTGGCACGAGCGCTGGCCGACGCGGTCGGCGACGCGGCTCTGGACGGACGGCTGCGGGTCGGCTCCCGGCTGCCCGCCGAGCGCCGTGCCGCCGCGGCGCTCGGCGTCAGCCGCGGCACGGTGATCGCGGCGCTGGGCATCCTGCGTGACGAGGGATGGGTCGACACCCGTCGCGGCAGCGCGAGCACGTTGCGGCTTCCGCCGGCGGCCACGACGCGCATCGCGCCGTCGTCGGCCGTCGGCGAGCACGGCGCGATCGACCTGCGCAGGGCGGTTCCGGCGGCACCGCACGCCCCCTATCAGCGGGCCGTGCTGAGAGCGGCCGAGCGTTCCGGCCCGGTCCTGGCCGAAAGCGGGGAGACCGGCCCCGGGCTGCCCGAGCTGCGATCACTGCTCGCGGACCGCCACACGGCGGAGGGGCTCGCCACCCGGCCCGAACAGATACTGATCACCTCGGGAGCGCGCTCGGCCCTGGCGCTGCTGTCGGCGCACCTGCGTCCCCGGGTCGTGGCCGTGGAGATCCCGACCTATGTCGATCCGCTGGCCGGCTTCCGGGCCTCCGGCAGACGCCTGGTCGGCTGCCGGGTGACCGCGGACGGCTGGGACCTGGACCAGCTCGACGGCGCCTTCCGCACCGCGGCGGGCGGGATGGCCTACCTCGTCCCCGACTTCCAGAACCCGACCGGCGCGCTCATGCCGAAAGCCGACCGGCAGGCCGTGGGCCGGCTGGCCGAACGGCACGGAGTGACCGTGGTGGCCGATGAGACCATGCGCGATCTCGACCTGCGCGACACCCCCGCACCGGTCCAGCGGATACCCGGCTCCCTCCTCATCGGGTCGGCGGCCAAGACGATCTGGGCCGGGCTGCGGGTCGGCTGGATCCGCGGGCCGGCCGCGCTCATCGGCGAGCTGGCCCACCATCCCCTGTGCGAACCGCTGTCGGCGGCGCCGACCCAGCAACTGGTCGCCGCCGAACTCCTGCGCGACCTGGAACCGCTGCTGCGGGACCGGCGGGCGGCCCTGCGCCGGCAGCGCGACCACCTGAGCGGGTTGCTGGCCGGAGACGACCGCTGGCGGTTCACGGTCCCTCCAGGGGGCCTCGCGCTCTGGTTGCGCCTGACCACCGAGCGAGCCGATCTCGTCACGACACGCGCCCGCGCCCACGGACTCGAACTGTCTCCAGGTCCGTCGTTCGCCGCCGACGCCACCCACTCCCACCACCTCCGCCTGCCCTACACCCCGCCGGTCAGCACGCTGGACCGCGTCGCCACCGTCCTGGATCTCGCATGCGGCCATCAAGAGACGCGAGGAGCCGGATGAGCTGTGCCCGGCCCGCTACCCGACGAACGTCCGCACGGCCAGCGCGGCGATGAGCGTCCCGGCGACCACTCCCGTCACCAGCCGTCCCCGGTACCCGGTGAGCAGGCGGCCCAACGCCGCACCGGCGAGGACCACCGCCATCTGCCAGACGGCGGACGCCGTGAACGCGGCGACGGCGAACGCGGACCGGTCGACGGCGTCGAAGGCCTCGAAGCGGCTGCCGATGACGATGGCGGCGAAGTACAGGACCGTGCCCGGGTTCATCACCGTGATCCCGATGAGCCGCAGGTAGGCCCGTCCAGGTGAGGACGCTCCCGAAGCGTCGAGTGGGCCGGACGGGCCGCCGCCCTCGCGGACCGCGTCGATCACGACCCGCACGGCGATCCACAACAGCACGGCGGCGGCGACCCAGCGGAGGGGGCCGACGACCGGTCCGACTACGCGGCTCACCACCCCTCCCACCGCGACCGCGACGGCGCTGTAGAGACCGTCCACCGTCGCGACGCCCAGGGCAGCGGCGGCACCGACCCGCACGGGCGCCATCGAGCTGAGCAGGAGCAGGTAGACGGCGACGGCTCCGACCTGCATGGCGATCCCGAGGCCCGCGACGGCTCCGGTGGCGAGCGCCGTCGTCATGGGCCGAGCACCGGTCGCATCCACCGTCGGGCCGAGGCGGCGGCCGGCATCGCGAAGCGCTCATATAGTGGATACATGTCCACTATGATAGAAACCGTCCATCGTTGACCCCACCGTATTTTGAGCGGGTGAGACAGGAGTCCGGATGACGCTGCGTTTCGAGCTCGACGACCTGACCCGGCCCGAGGTCCATGGGCTCTTGGAAGAGCATCTGGCCGACATGCACGCCACCTCGCCCGCGGAGTCGGTCCATGCGCTGGATCTGCACGAGTTGCGCGCCGCGGGGGTCGAGTTCTGGTCGGTCTGGGAGGGCCCGGAGCTACGCGGCTGCGGCGCGCTCAAGGACCTCGGCGGCGGCGACGCCGAACTGAAGTCCATGCGGACGGCACGGTCAGCGCGGGGACGGGGCGTCGGAACGGTCATGCTCCGGCACCTGCTGAAGGTCGCCGCCGCGCGCGGCTACCGGCGGGTGCTGCTGGAGACAGGGAGCCAGGACTTCTTCGCACCGGCCCGGCGGCTCTACACGCGGCACGGGTTCGCCCTCTGCGAGCCGTTCGCCGACTACGTCCGGGATCCCAACAGCGTCTTCATGAAGCTGTGCCTGGACGGCGGCGCCGTTCCCGCGGTGAAGCCGTGTCCACTTTGATGGAGAGCCCGGACGGCCTCGGACGGCGGATCAAGGCGGAACGGGTCCGGCGCGGCTGGTCGCTGGCCCGGCTCGCGGACGCCTCCGGGGTGTCCCGGGCGATGATCAGCAAGATCGAGCGGGGCGAGAGCAACCCGACCGCCCTCGTCGTCGGCAAGCTCTCCGCCGCGCTGGAACTGACCATGACCGCGCTGCTGTCGCCGGCCGAGGGAGGCGCCGACGGGGTGCGGCGCGCCGCCGACACCCCCCACTGGACGGACCCCGACACCGGCTACCTCCGGCGCCAGATATCGACGCCGGGCTTTCCCGCCGACGTCACCGAGATCGTGCTGCCCGCGGGCGCCCGGGTGTCGATGCCGGCCGGGACGTACGCGTTCATCGCCCAGCTCGTCTGGGTCCTGGACGGCGAGCTGACTCTGGCCGAGGGACCGACCTCACACCGTCTCACCAGCGGAGACACGTTCGAGCTCGGCGAGCCCCAAGCTCGCGAGTTCATCAACGACACGACCGACGAGTGCCGTTACGTCGTGGTCGTCACCCGCAAGGCCACGCCCTGACCTTCTTGCACGGCGTCCTTCCCGACGAGCCGCGCGTGGTGACGGCCCACCGCCTGGACACTCCGGAGACGGAGGGTGCCGCTTGGCTGGACCAGCGAGACCGGGTCCGCTCTCAGGCGCCGGGGATGGGCACTCGCGTCAGTTCTTCGGAGATCCGCCAGACGCGCTGGGCCTCCTCGTCGCTGCGCAGGGGGCCGTAGAGCTTCTGCTCAGCGGGCGGGCCGCCCAGGTGCCCGAGTCCGCGCGGTCCGTAGAACGCGCCGCCTTCGGCGCGAGGCGAGGTGGCTGCGTAGAGGGCCGGGAGCTTCGCGGTCTCGACGCTCCCGAGGAGGATGCCCCGTCCGGACAGGGCGCGGATGACTCTGCGGCCCGCGGTCTCCTCGTCGCGGCCGAGTTCGGGGCGCGCGGCGAGGAGGTTGGTCGGCGCGACCCCCGGATGGGAGAGGTTGCTCGTGACGCCCCAGCCGCCCGCCCGGCTGCGCCGGTCGAGTTCGAGGCCGAACAGCCCGAGCGCGATCTTGGACTGCCGGTAGGCGCGCATGCCGTCGTAGGAGCGTTCCCAGTCCAGGTCGTCCCAGTTGACGGCGCCCCGGCTCGCCGCCACGCTGACCTGCGAGGTCACCCGCGCGCGGCCGGCGCGCAGCAGCGGCAGCAGGTGCCCGACGAGGGCGAAGTGCCCCAGGTGGTTGGTGCCGAACTGCAACTCGAACCCGTCGGCGGTCGTCCGCCGGCCGGGCGGTGTCATGACGCCGGCGTTGTTGACGAGGATGCGGATGGGCCGGTCCTCGTCCAGCAGGGTCTTGCCCAGCGCGGCGACGGAGTCGAGCGAGGAGAGGTCCAGCTCGCGCAGCGACACCGTCGCGCCCGGGGCCTGCCCGCGGATCGCGGCGACCGCCGCCTCGCCCTTGCGCGTGTCGCGGACGGGCATGACGACCTCGGCTCCGGCGGCGGCGAGCCTGGCGGCGATGCCCAGTCCGATGCCGTCGCTCGCTCCGGTGACGACGGCGCGTCCGCCGGAGAGGTCCGGAACGGTGATGTCGATTCGCTTTCGTGGCACGGTTCACTCCCCAGAGGTCTTGTCGCCCACCCCACGGTCACCGAGGCGGCCGCCGCCATCCAGGACCTGTCGATCCGTGGTTGCCGTGCCAGGCGGCCGCTAGAAAGGAAGCAGCACCACGGGAGGACGAGCATGGTGATCGATCGGCCGGGACTGGCGGAGTTCCTGCGGCGCCGCCGCGAGTCGCTGCAGCCCGAGGACGTCGGCCTTCCGCGCGGGCGGCGCCGCAGGACCAGGGGCCTGCGGCGCGAGGAGGTGGCCGCCCTCTGCCACATGTCGACCGACTACTACGCCCGGCTGGAGCGCGAGCGCGGCCCGCAGCCGTCCGAGCAGATGATCGCCTCGATCGCGCAGGGCCTCTACCTCTCCCTCGACGAGCGCGACCACCTGTTCCGCCTCGCCGGCCACAACCCGCCCGCGCGGGGCGCCGACGGCGAGCACGTCGGGCCCGGCCTGCTGCGCATCCTCGACCGCCTGCACGACACCCCCGCCGAGATCGTCACCGAACTCGGCGAGACCCTGCGGCAGACCCCGGTCGGCGTCGCGCTGACCGGCGACACGACCCGGTACACCGGTCCCGCGCGCAGCCTCGGGTACCGCTGGTTCACCGATCCCGCCGCCCGGCGGCTGTACGCGCCCGAAGACCACCGCTTCCTCTCCCGGATGTTCGCCTCCGGCCTGCGCGAGATCGCCACGCTGCGGGGCCCGAAGTCCCGCGCGGCGCGCTACGCGGACCTGCTCCTCGCCCAGAGCGAGGAGTTCCGGGACGTGTGGAACGGCCACGAGGTCGGCATCCGTCCCCACGAGGTCAAGCGTTTCGTTCACCCCGAGGTCGGCGCGTTGGAGCTGAACTGCCAGACGCTGCTCGACCCGCACCAGTCGCACCACCTGCTCGTCTACACCGCGACCCCGGGCAGCGAAAGCCACGAGAAACTGCAACTGCTCTCCGTGATCGGCGCGCAGCCGCTCGGCACCGCCTGAGACAGGCTCTGCCTTGGTCGCCCGCCGTCATTCGTGGGGATTCGGCCCGGTGGGCCGGGCTGCTTGCGGGCTGAGGCGCGCGAGACCGAGGGGCTTCCTCTTCCGGAGCGGCGGCGGCCGTCGTTCCGCGTCGTCGCGGCAGACCGCGACGGAGAGGGTGGCGGCGTAGATGGTGAGCCGTCGTCACGGGGTCAGTGACGGCGACCGCCGCCGCTGCCGGGGCTCCTGAGTGCGGGCCGGACGGTGCGGGCCGGACGGTGCGGGGTCAGACGGTGCGGACGGTCACGCCCGCGGCGGCCAGTTCCGCGACCCGGTCGCGGGGGGCGGAGCCGTCGGTGACGACCGCGTCCAGGTCGGACGCGGGGCCGACGAACGCGAGCGCGGTGCGGGAGAGCTTGGCGGCCTCGGTGACGGCGACGACGCGGTGGGCGGAGGCGATCGCGGCGCGCTTGACGGCGGCGTCCTCCAGGTCGTGGGCGGTGAGGCCGTCCGCCGCGGTCAGCCCGCAGCAGCCGATGATCGCGGTGTCGAAGCGCAGCGCGGCCAGCGACGCCTCGGCGAGCGGGCCGGTGAGCGCCAGCTCGCCGGGGCGCGGCCGGCCGCCGGGCACCAGCAGGGTCAGCCGCGGCGCGCCCGCGAGCGCGTTGATCGCGTGCAGCGACAGCGGCATCACGGTCAGCCGCCGGTGCTCCAGCGCGCGTGCCACCTCCAGGCAGGTGGTGCCGCTGTCCAGCACGACGGACTCGCCGTCGGCGATGAGCGCGGCGGCCTCGGCGGCGATGCGGCGCTTGGCCTCGACCTCCTCGTGGACGCGCACCGCGAACGGCGGCTCCTCGCCGCGCAGCAGCAGGGTCCTCGCGCCGCCCCGGTAACGTTCGAGGACGCCCTGGGCGGCGAGGTGGTCGAGGTCGCGCCGGATGGTCATCTCCGACGCGCCGGTGAGGCCGGCCAGCTCCGCGACGCCGATGCTGCCGGCGTCGCGCACCGCCTCGGTGATCCGCCGCAGCCGCTCCGTGTCCGCCATACTCGCGATCGAACACCATTCTTGTTCGGAATGCAAGGTTTCGATGCAGGAGGATGTTCGTTATGTTCACTATATGGAGCGAACGCTACGGGCGGGCCGGTTGGCCACCTTCGTCTACTTCGGCCTGTCCGGGTTCATCCTCGGCATGTGGGTGGTGCACATCCCCAGCATCGAGCATCGGACGGGGATCGACCACGCCGAGCTGGGCCGGCTCCTGCTGCTGCTCGGGGCGGGCTCCTTCGCGGGCATGCAGGCCATCGGGCCGCTCACCGACCGCTTCGGCGCGCGCAGGGTCGTCCCGATCGGCGCCGCCCTGAGCGGCGTCGCGGTCGTCGGACCGGGTCTGGCCACGAACGCCTGGACGCTCGGGGCCGCGCTGGCGGTGCTCGGCGCCTGCAACGGCGGCGGCCTGAACGTGGGCATGAACGCGCACGCCGTCCAGGTCGAACGGGGGTACGGGCGGCCCGTCATGTCGGCGTTCCACGCGACGTACTCCATCGGCGGCGTGCTCGCCTCGCTCGTGGGCGCCGCCACGCTCGGCGCGGGCGTCCGCCCGGCCGTCACGCTCACCGCCGTCGCGGTCGTCTGCGTGGCCGTCGCCGTGGCGGCGGCGCCCGCGCTGCTGAGGCCGGAGCCCGCCCGCGCGACGGCCGGCGCGGCGGCGCGGCGGCGGACGCCCTGGCGGATCTGGGCGCTGGCGGCACTCGCCCTGGTGATCATGCTGTGCGAGGGCGTGGCCAACGACTGGAGTGCGCTGCACCTGCGCCGCGTCCTGGACGCGCCCGCCGCCACCGCCGCCCTCGCCTACGGCGCCTTCGCCACCACCATGACGATCGGGCGGCTGCTCGCCGACCGTGCGGCGGCCCGGCTGGGCGCGGTCGCCGTCCTGCGCTACGGGGCGTCCGCCGCCGCGCTCGGGATGGCCGCCGCCGCCCTGTCCCCGTGGATCCCGCTGGCGCTGGCCGGATGGGCGGTGTTCGGAGCGGGGCTGTCCGGCTGCGTGCCGCAGCTGTTCAGCGCCGCCGGGCACGCCGACCGCGACGCCGCCGGCGTCAACGTCTCCCGGGTCGCCGGCATCGGCTACCTCGGGATGCTCGCCGGGCCCGCCGCCATCGGGGCGCTGACCGGCGTCATGCCGCTCAACCTCACGTTCTTCCTGCCCGTCGCGTGCTGCGTCGCCGCCGCGGCTGCGGCGGGGGTCCTCCGCCCGCGCGCGGGCACCGCCGGCTCCGTCCCCGAACCGGCCGTCGACGCGGCGGGCGGCCGCGCCGAAGGGCGGTGCGGCTAGAGCCAGCCGCCGATGCTGCGGTTCTGGGAGACCGCGGTGTCGAACGCGAGCGGGCAGGCGAGGACGAGCGTCCGCATCGGCTCCTGCAAGGGCGCGTGCATCCGGAGCACGTAGCGGTCCGCGCCGGTGAACATCTGCGACAGCAGCTCGCCCATGCCCTCGAACCCGCGCTGGATGCGGGCGATCTCCTGCTGCTGCCAGTCGGTGATCCGGCCGCTGAGCAGCTCGTAGTAGCCGAGCTGCTGCTCCTGCGCGCCGAGGATCTCCCAGCCCCGCATCGCGCGCTTGCGCAGGTGCCCGATGAGGCCGCCCTGCGCGGTGAGCACCTGCATCTTCGGCGTGCCCATGAACCCGTACGGCTTGTAGAAGTGGAAGTACGGCATGCCGTCCGGGCGGAAGATCGTCAGCTTCCGCTCGGCCTTCGTCTGGCTCCCCTGGTTGACGACGCGCAGGGCCTTCTTCGCCCCGCTGACGCCCTGCTCCCGGACGTGCGCCGCGGGCTGCCCCTGCGGGCTCCAGATCGTGTAGTTGGCCTCCGTCGAGAAGAACTGCGCCGGCTGGTCGTAGACGAGGATCGGCGAACCGTACAGGTCGGCGGGGGCCGTGCCGTACTGGCCGGGATGCTGCTGCTGCGGATAACCGCCCTGCTGCGGGTAGCCGCCTTGCTGCGGCGCGGGGTACCCGCCCTGCTGCGGCGCCGGATAGGCGGGCTGCGGCGGCGGGTACCCGGCGGGCGCGTACCCGTTCGGCGGGTAGGCGGGCTGCGCCGGCGCGTACGGCGGAGCGGGCGGCCCGCCGGGCGCCGGGGCGCCGTAGCCCCCCGGCCCGTAACCGGGGTGGTACGGGCCGCCGGGGCCGGGCTGGGCGGGAGGCGGGGGGTAGCCCATGAAGGCTCCTGTGCGAGGCGTGGCAGCGCGATGGTCAGGCGACACGATAGCGCCGCCATCTCGCATTCTTCGCGCCTTTCCGGACGAACCGCCCCGCCTCTCGGACGGCGCGGCCCGCACCCGGGTGCCCGCCCGTCCGGGGACGGGCGCCGGGCGCGGGCCGCGTCCCGTTCAGCAGTTGGAGATTTCCGCTCCCGGCACGGGCTCCGGGACCTTGTCGACGATCTCGGTCCGCACCACCGCGCTGGCGAACAGGGTCGACCCGCGCTTCCCGAGCTGGTCGCTGGAGCGGGTGACGACGTTCCGGGTCCCCAGGTACCGGTGGGTCACGGGGTCGAAGACGAGCTCCTCCCGCACCCCGTCCCGCGTGCGGGTGACCGCGACGCCGTGCCGCCCGACCGCGTCGACCGAGTCGCTCGCCAGCCGCACCCCGGAGATGCGGGCGATGGCGCGGAACAGCGCCGCGCGCACGGCGGGCGGCGCCGGCCGGTCGATCAGGTCGATGACGGCCTCCCACTGCCGCTCGGCCCGCGTGCCGTCGCCGCTGGTCGCCAGCAGCCGGAGCAGGGCGTCCGGGTCGGCGGGGACGTCGCCGAGGTAGGGCCGCTCGATCGGCGGCACCTGCCCGCAGGGCTTGAGGACGCTGTCGCCGTCCGGCGGGACGCCCTCGTCCGGCCGGGGCCGGATCCAGTTCTTCAGGCGGACGAGTCCGGTCCGGGACCCGTCGACCGAGATCCACGACTGGTTGCGGTCCTTGTACCAGCGCCCCGTGTTCATGACCCGGCGCAGTTCGATCGTGTCCTGGTAGACGAACTGGTCGGGCCGCGGGACCGGATCGGTGCCGGCGCGGTCGGCGGCCTGGTCGAGCAACGCCCCGACGGCGGCGGGCGGCGGGGGCGGCTCCGCCGGCCGGTACGTCGCCACGACGGTCGCCCCCACGGTCGCGCAGGCCGCCGCGGCGACCCCGGACAGCAGCAGCGGCCGGCGGGGGGGGCGCCGCCCCGCGGGGGGGTCCCCGCCCGCGGGGGGGTCGGGAGGCGAGTCCGCCCGGGAGGTCACCGGGCGTGGGGGCCGGTGGGGCAAACGGTGGTAAAACCCAGGTGTAAGACGGCGTCGTCGTC
>NZ_JBEPCJ010000014.1:0-150117 GCF_040299565.1 Spirillospora sp. NPDC000708 | reverse complement strand
TGGAGGCCGCGATCGACCCCGTGGATTTCGGCCGGGGCCCGGCCGACGCCCCCTTCCTCGGGCCGACGCTGGCCGCCGAGCTGCGGCGCCGAGCGGGCACGGAGCCCGCCGCCGGCCTCGAGACCGTCCTGCTGCGGCCCAACCTCTCCGGCCTGGTCGTGCTGGACGACGAGCACGCCCGCTGCTCCGGCGTCGCGATCGACGCCCGGGGCGCGACGGCCGCCCTCGCGCTCGTCCGCACCGGCCACGGCCACGGCCACGACCTCGTCCGCGTCCCGGTGACCGGCACGTCGCAGGGACGCGACCTCACCCGCCCGGCGGCGGCGGTCGGCGACGCGCGGGCCGAGCGGCTCCCGGCCGCGGGCCCGCTCACCGCCGCGGACGTCGACGCGTGGTCCGCCCTCGCCCTCGCGCTGACCTGCGCCGACCTCGTCGGGACGATGCGCGGCGCGGTCGGCCTCGCCCGCGCCTACGCGGGCGTCCGGCGCCAGTACGAGGCGCTGATCGGCACCTTCCAGAGCGTCCAGCACCTGCTGGCGGACGCCTTCGTCTCGGTCGAGGGATCGAGCAGCGTCACCCGCCACGCGGCCTGGGCGGCCGACGCCCTGCCGTCCCGCGAGGCGCTCGCCGCCGCCTCGATCGCCAAGGCGTACTGCGCGCGCGCTGCCCGCGAGGTGTGCGAGACCGCCATCCAGGTGCACGGCGGCATCGGCATGACCTGGGAGTGCCTGGCGCACGTCCATCTGCGGCGCGCGCTGGTGTCGGCGCAGCTCCTCGGCGACGTCGGCGTGAACCTCGCGCGCGTCGCCGCGCACCACGAGATCGGAGGCGGGCACGATGGACTTCGCTGACTCCCCCGAGGAGGCCGCGTTCCGCGCGCGGCTGCGGGCGTGGCTGGCCGAGCACAACCCGAGGCTCCCCCAGTCGTCGACCTCCGACGCGTACTGGGACGGGCAGGCGCCCTGGCACCGCGCCCTCTACGACGCCGGCTTCTTCGGCCTGTCCTGGCCCGAGGAGGTCGGCGGCCAGGGCCTGCCGACCGTGTACGACGCGATCCTCGACCAGGAGCTCGCGCTGGCGGGCGCGCCCCCGCGCCCCAGCCTCGGCTACCTGGTGCAGGGGATGCTGCGCCACGCCGCCGAGGACGTGCGCAAGCGCTTCCTGCCCGGCCTCGTCAGCGGGCGCGAGCGCTGGTGCCAGGGGTTCAGCGAGCCGGACGCGGGCTCGGACCTCGCGTCGTTGCGCACCCGCGCCGTCCGCGAAGGCGACGAGTACCGCATCACCGGGCACAAGGTCTGGACCAGCTACTCCGATGAGGCCGACTGGTGCCTGGTGCTGACCCGCACCGACCCGGACGCGCCCAAGCACCGCGGGCTGTCGGCGTTCGCCGTCCGGATGGACCAGCCGGGCATCGAGCAGCGGCCGCTCAAGATGATCAACGGGGTCACCCGCGAGTTCGGCGAGGTGATCTTCGACGGCGCGGTCGCGCGGGCGTCCGACATGATCGGCGCGCCGGGCGAGGGCTGGAAGCTGGCCATGACCGTGGTCAGCCACGAACGCGAGCCCGGCGAGCTCGGCTACGTCGCCCGCTACAGCAAGGCGATCAACGAGCTCGTGGCCCGCCTGCGCACCGAGTCGGGCCGGTCCACCGAGGAGAACGTGCGCGACGTCACGTGGGCGGTGATCGAGGCCGAGATGCTGCGGCTGCACGTGTGCCGGCGGCTCTCGGACCGGCTGGACGGGATCTCGCACGGGCCCGAGGGCTCGGTGGACAAGCTGCTGATGACGCGTGTCGAACAGGCCGTCGGGCACGCCGCACTCGGCATGAGCAACCTCACCGGCGGCATCGAGGAGGACACGTGGCTGAGGATGTACCTCTACAGCCGGGCGCAGAGCATCATGGGCGGGACGTCGCAGATCCAGCGCAACCTGGTGGCGACGCGGATCCTCGGGCTTCCGGTCGCATGAGCGCGACCGCGGTCGACTACGGCCTGCCCCCGGAGATCCAGGTCGCCGCCGACGGGCCGATCCGGATCGTGACGCTCAACCGTCCCGACGCGCTGAACGCCACCAACCACGTCCTCCACGAGGCCCTCGCCGACCTGTTCCCGTGCCTCGACGCGGACGACGGGGCCCGCGCGGTCGTGCTGACCGGCGCCGGGCGCGCGTTCTCGGCGGGCGGCGACTTCTCCTACCTGGACGAGCTGACCAAGGACGACGCGCTGCGGCGGCAGACCCTGGTGGCCGCCCGCCGCATCGTGACCGGGATGGTCCAGTGCAGGCTGCCGATCGTCGCGGCCGTCAACGGCCCCGCCGTCGGCCTGGGATGCAGCCTGGCGGCGCTCTCCGACATCGTGTACATCGCCGAGAGCGCGCACCTCGCCGACCCGCACGTCATGGTCGGGCTCGTGGCCGCCGACGGCGGCCCGGTGACCTGGCCGCTGCTGACGAGCCTGCAGCTCGCCAAGGAGTACGCGCTGACCGGCGAGCGGATCAGCGCCCGCCGGGCCGCCGAGATCGGCCTGGCCAACCACGTCTGCGCCGACGGCGAGGTGATGGACGCGGCGATGGCGTGCGCGCGCAAGCTCGCGGCGCTCCCCCGCCGCACGCTGGAGGACACCAAGCGGGTCCTCAACCTGCACCTGGAACGCGCCGTCCTCGCCACGCTCGACTTCGCGATCGCCGCCGAGGACCGGTCCTTCCTGTCGCCGGAGCTGCGGGCGACCCTCGACCGGCAGCTCTCCAAACGCAATAAGTGACGCCGGACCGCCGGTGGTGCCGAGGCCGAACGGCCCGGCGCCACCGGCGGCGCGTTTTGCGGCGGGGCGTGTCTTACAGGGGCGGCGCGGCGGGCAGGCGGCGCTCGCGGAGCAGCTCTTCTCCGAGCGCGCGGGTCAGTGTTCGCGCGTCGCCGAGGAGGCCGTCGAGGGTCAGGACGCGCCGGAAGTAGCGGTGGAAGTCGTGCTCGTCGGTGAAGCCGACGCCCGCGAGGACCTGCTGGCAGTGGCGGGCCACGGTGCGCGCGTTGCGTCCGGCCACAGCCTTGGCCATCCCCGCGAGCAGCGGTGAGACCTCGCTGTCCGCTCCGATCGCGGCGCCTGCGGCGGCCTCGGCGCTGTCGATGGCGACCAGGCACTCGGCCAGCCGGTGCCGGACGGCCTGGAACGCTGCGATGGGCTTGCCGAACTGGACGCGGGTCAGCGCGTGCTCCCGGGCCAGGCGCAGCATCGTCCGGCTCGCGCCGATCAGCTCGTACGCCAGCGCGACCTTGCCCACCGCCAGCGCGGCGTCCCAGGCCGCCGCCGTGACGGGGGTTTCGCCGGTGGCGGAGACGTGCCGCCCGCCGACCGCGCACAGGCCCAGGCGCGGGTCGACGCCGCCGATGGGCCGCACCTCGACCTCGCCGGTGTCGACGACGATCGCGCTCAGGGCGCCGTCCGGACGCGTCGCGAGCACCACGGCGCGGTCCGCGGCGGCAATCCGCGCGCTGCCGAGGCCCTGCAATGCGAGGTCGCCGTCATGGAGGGAACCAGGCGGTGTGTGATCGCCGAACTCCGGCAGGACGAACGCGATGCCCGGCCCGGTCGGCAGTCCAAGCACGGACGTCAGCACATCGTCTAGCGCGCCGGACGTCGCGTTCGCCTCGCCCTGGCGGGCGAACAGCAACGGGATGGCGGCGGCGCCCTCCTCCTCCAGGGCCTCGCGCCAGCCGACCTCGTCCAGCGCCGCCTCGACCTCCTTGCCGGACGTGTTCCGGAAGGCCCGCTCCAGGCTCTGCGCCAGCAGCTCGGCGGTGTCGGCGTCCATCATCGGCCGTCCCCCAGGTCGAGGAGGCGGCGCGCGATGATGTCGCGCTGGATCTCGGCGCTGCCGCCGTAGATCGTCGCCGCCCGCGAGTACAGGAACCCGGTGCGCCAGCGGTCGCCGTCGGCGTCGTCGCCGAGCGCGACCGCCGCCGGGACCGCGCCGGCGACCAGGTCGAACACCGCCTGCTCGGTGGCCGCCAGCAGCACCTTGTCGATCGAGGTCTCCGGCCCCAGGCGCTCCCCGCGCGCCATCCGGTACTGCGTCCCGCGCGAACGCGCGTGGAACGCGAACGCCATCTGCACGACCTCGCCGAGCTCGGCGGGGTCCAGCGCGCCCTCCGGCGCGGACGCCAGCAGATGCCCGAGCCGCTGCCGCAGGTAGGCGCTGCGGTGCCAGAGCGAGGTGCTGCGCTCATAGGGCAGCAGGTCCATCGCGATCGCCCAGCCGCCGTCGACGTCCCCGAGCCTTCGCTCGTCGGGGACGCGCACGTCGTCGAAGAACACCTCGCAGAACTCGTCGCGGCCGTGCATCGCACGGATCGGCCGGACCGTGATCCCGGGCGAGTCCATGTCGACGAACAGCGCCGTTATGCCCCGGCTGCCCGACTCCGGCGGGCCCGTCCGGGTCAACAGGACGCAGCGGTGCGCGTACTGGGCCAGGCTCGTCCACACCTTCTGGCCCGACACCCGCCAGACGTCGCCGTCGCGGCGGGCCCGGCACGCCAACGAACCCAGGTTGCTGCCAGTGCTCGGCTCGGAGAACCCCTGGCACCAGGTCTCGTCCCCGCGCAGCAGCCGCGGCACCGTCTCCGCCGCCAGCTCCGGGCGCGCGAACCCGATCATCGTCGGCGCCAGCACCTCGGTCATCGAATAGATGCCCGGCTCGATCATGTCCCGGGCGGCGAGGGCCTCGCCGAGGTAGGCGCGCATCAGCGTCGACCCGCCGAGCCCACCGACCCGCTCGGGCCAGCCCCACCGCATCCAGCCCGCGTCGAACGTCATCCGCTTGACCTTGGACAGATGCGCCATCTCCGCGTCGAACGACACCTCCGGCCCGAAACCGGCGGCCAGCTCCGGCTCGTGCTCGTCCAGCCACGTGTCCAGACCGGTGCGGAACTCTTGAAGATCCATCGATCGCGCGATCAGCTCGCCGACGTCCGCCTGGGCGCGGGACGCCGCGGATCATGCGCGCGCCCCGAATCGCGCGCCCCGCTGCGCCGCAGGAACGTCATCGCCCTGGTCTGCAGCCGCCACCCCTGCGGGGTGCGGGTATAGGTGTCGGTGTAGTAGCCGATGCGCATCGAGTGGTCGGTCTGGGCGACGAAACACAGCGGCTGCTCGCCCCTGGCCGCGTCCTCGCCGTCGAAGGTGATGGCCGGGGTGCTCACCGAGAACACGCCCTTGGGCGCGGCCGCGACCAGCTCGGGAAAGTCGGCGACACCGTACCTCTCCCCGAAGGCGCTGTAGGAGCCGTCCGGCGCGAACACCGCCACGACCGCCTCCACGTCGTCCTTCGTCATGCCGACCGCGTAGCGCGCGAGCATCTGCTCGATCTCGATGATGTCGGCGATGCGCGAACCGTCCACGCTTCGACCTCCTAGCCGGGATTCAGGGAGCGGGATTGGGGTGAGCGGGGTTCGGGTGAGGGGCGTCCGGGACGCGGGCCGCCGC
This sequence comes from Spirillospora sp. NPDC000708, assembly GCF_040299565.1. Classification (NCBI taxonomy): domain Bacteria; kingdom Bacillati; phylum Actinomycetota; class Actinomycetes; order Streptosporangiales; family Thermomonosporaceae; genus Spirillospora; species Spirillospora sp. NPDC000708. The sequence goes on along the minus strand of NZ_JBEPCJ010000014.1, from coordinate 144,640 downwards.
AGACGGGATCGTAACTCGACTTCGACGTCAAAACCAGTCTCGTCCCTCCCGGGCGCGGCCGGAGGCGCGCGCCCGCCGGCCGGTTGACGCCGCGCCAGCAGCGGAAGCATCATACTCGAATATTGAGAATTCAATTCTCGCCTTGTGGAGGCCGTCCGATGCCATCGATCGACATGGAGGGCGTCCGGACCCTCGGGCGCGAGCTGAGCAACTGGGGACGCTGGGGGGACGACGACCAGCGCGGGGCCCTCAACCTGATCACCCCCGACCGCGTGAGCGCGGCGGCCGCGACCGTGCGGAGGGGCGTCACCTTCGGGCTCTCCGTCCCCGCCGACGGGACCGGGCCCTACTCCGCCCCCGGCAGCGGCCGCTTCAACCCGATCCACACGATGACCCGGTACCGCGGCGACGACCCCCGCGGCGAGCTCTCGGACTTCCGCTCGTCCGAGGACATGGTCATCCTCGGGACGCACTCGTCGACGCACGTCGACGCGCTCAGCCACCTCTGGTACGACGACCTTCTCTACAACGGCTACCACCACGACACCGCGGTCACCGCGTGGGGAGCCGAGCGCTGCTCGATCCAGAACCTCTCCGCCGGCGTGGTGTCGCGCGGCGTGCTGCTCGACATCCCGCGCCGGCTCGGCGTCGACCACCTAGAGCCCGGGACGGAGATCGGGCCCGCCGGCCTCGACGCCGCGTTCGACGCGGCCGGGCTGCGCCCCCGCCCGGGGGACGTGCTCCTGCTGCGCACCGGCACCTATCCCCGGCACCGCCGCGGCGCTGACGTCGGCCTGGGCCGCTCCCCCGGCCTCACCTGGGAGTGCGCCCGCTGGATCCGCGACCACGAGATCGCGGCCGTCTGCGCCGACAACTTCGCCGTCGAGGTGCTCGGCGCGAACGCCGGCGGCCCGATGATCCCCTTCCACATGCTCGCGATCCGCGACATGGGTCTGCTACTGGGCGAGCTCTTCGACTTCGAGGCCCTCGCCGAGGACTGCGCGGCCGACGGCGTCCACGAGTGCATGTTCGTCGCGTCGCCGCTGAACATCCCGGGCGGGGTCGGCTCCCCGCTCAACCCCGTCGCGATCAAATGACCCCGCGCCCGCCGCCGCAGGCCCTCCACGAGCGAGAATGAGCTTCTCATTTTTGGAGATCCTTGCTACCATCGCCGCGACGACCGACCGGAGAGGCAGACCACATGGCGCACTTCCCCAAGCCCGCCGAGGGCAGCTGGACCGAGCACCACAAGATCGACAAAGGCCCGCTCTCCTACGCGGACTCGATCACGCCCGAGCACTACGAGCTGGAGCGCGACGCCATCTTCCGGCGCACGTGGCTGAACGTCGGCCGGGTCGAGCAGCTGCCGCGGAAGGGCAGCTACTTCACCAAGGAACTGGACGCCGCCCGCACCTCGATCGTCGTCGTCCGCGGCATGGACGGCGAGGTCCGCGCCTTCCACAACGTCTGCCGGCACCGCGGCAACAAGCTCGTGTGGAACGACTACCCGCGCGAGGAGACCAGCGGCATCTGCCGCCAGTTCACCTGCAAGTACCACGCCTGGCGCTACGACCTCGAAGGCAAGCTGACCTTCGTCCAGCAGGAGGGCGAGTTCTTCGACCTCGACAAGTCGGATTACGGGCTGGTCGGCGTCCAGGCGGAGGTCTGGGAGGGGTTCGTCTTCGTGAACCTCGACAGCGAGAACAGGACCCCGCTGCGCGAATACCTGGGCAAGTACGGAAAGGGCATCGAGGGATACCCCTTCGACAAGCTGACCCAGGTCCACAAGTACCGGGCCGAGATCGGCAGCAACTGGAAGCTGTTCATCGACGCGTTCGCCGAGTTCTACCACGCGCCGATCCTGCACGCGGGCCAGTACATGCCCGAAGAGGCCCAGAAGATCAAGAAGTACGGCTACGAGGCCATCGCGTACGACATCGACGGCCCGCACGGAATGGTGTCGTCCTGGGGCGGCATCGCTCCCCCGCACGACCAGAAGATGGTGAAGCCGATCGAGCGGGCGCTGCGCAGCGGTCTTTTCGGCCCGTGGGACGCCCCCGACATCGGCCTGGACGAATGGCCGCCGGCCGTGAACCCGGCCCGGCACCCCCACTGGGGCATGGACTCGTTCGTCTTCTTCCCGAATTTCATGCTGCTCATCTGGCGGCCGAACTGGGTCCTCACCTACCACTACTGGCCGACCTCCTACAACACGCACATCTTCGAGGGCACGGCCTATTTCGTCCCGCCGAAGAACGCGTTCCAGCGCCTCCAGCAGGAACTCGCCGTCGTCTCGTTCAAGGAGTACGGCCTGCAGGACGGCAACACCCTCGAGGCCACCCAGACGATGCTCGAGTCCCGGACCGTGACCGAGTTCCCGCTCAACGACCAGGAGGTGCTGCTGCGGCACCTGCACAACACCGCGAACCGGTACGTGCGCGACCACCGGCGAGAGCAGTCCCCGGCGCCGGCCGCCTCGGCGACGTCCTGACCTGAGGAGACACCCACGATGGCCAGCACCTTTCCCCCCGACTTCGCCGAACTGGAGCCGTTCGCGGGCTGGGCGCTCCCGACCGAACGCGAGCGCTACGCCAAGCGGATCGCCAGCACCATGGACGAACTGCAGGCCTTCTACGACGCCGCGTTCCCCCGCCTGGAGAGCGCCACCCCCTACCTCGAGCAGGTCGAGCTCGACGGCATCTCCGACCAGGACAAGCACCTGCTCTGGCTGTTCTGCGCGCTGGTGACCGTCGCGTTCCCCGTCGAGGCGTGGAGCCAGCCGAGGGTCCCCGACAGCGGCGCGTCGAGCATCGACGCCGTCGTCGAACCCGCCGTCTGACCGGCCCTGCCCGTCCCGTCACCGCACCCGACGACGTCGAAGGAGCGCGCATGCCGCGTGAGAGAAAGCCGCAGCCACCGATCCACCTGCGGGCCGCCCGGCTGCTCGACATCGACAAGGGCGAGCTCATCGCACCGGGCTCGCTGCTCATCGTGGACGAGCGCATCGCCGAGGTGGCACCGGTCTCCGTGCCCGACGACGCCGTCCTGATCGACCTCGGTGACGTGACGCTGCTGCCGGGCCTCATGGACATGGAGGTGAACCTCCTGCTCGGCGGGCCCGACCACCGCAGCCCGCTGAACCCCGTGCAGGACGACCCCGCCGTCCGCACGCTGCGGGCCGTCACCAACGCCCGCCGGACCCTGCGGGCCGGGTTCACCACGGTGCGCAACCTCGGCCTGTTCGTGCAGACCGGTGGGCTCCTTCTCGACGTGGCCATGAAGAAGGCCGTGGACCTCGGCTGGATCGACGGGCCGTGGGTGGTGCCCGCCGGCCACGCCATCACACCGACGGGCGGTCATCTCGACCCGACGATGTTCCAGGCCTTCGCGCCCCACATCATGCCGCTCACCGTCGAGGAGGGGATCGCCAACGGCGTCGCCGAGGTCCGCAAGGCGGTCCGCTACCAGATCAAGCACGGAGCGCGCGTCATCAAGGTCTGTGCGTCCAACGGCGTCATGTCGCACACCGGTCCGGCCGGGGCACAGCAGTACTCCAACGAGGAACTCCGGGCGATCGTCGACGAAGCCCACCGCGCCGGGCTGAAGGTCGCCGCCCACTGCATGGGCGATGACGCCATCCGCAACGCCGTCGAAGCGGGAATCGACTGCATCGAGCACGGCTCGCTCGCGAGCGACGAGACGCTCGATCTCATGGTGGAGCGCGGCACGTTCCTGGTGGCGACCACCTACCTCACCGACGGCATGGACGTCTCCAGGGCCGCCCCCGAACTGCAGGCCAAGGCCGCGGACGTGTTCCCGCGGTCGCGGGCCACGATCAGCAAGGCCATCTCGAAGGGCGTCAAGGTGGCATGCGGCACCGACGCCCCCGCCATCCCGCACGGAAAGAACGCCAAGGAACTGCTGGCCCTGGTCGAGCGCGGAATGACACCGCTGCAGGCAATCCGCGCCGCCACCACGGTCGCCGCCGACCTCATCGACGTCACCGACCGAGGCCGGCTGGAGAGCGGTCTCCTGGCCGACATCATCGCCGTCCCCGGCGATCCCCTCACCGACATCGGAGTGACCGAGGACGTTCGGTTCGTCATGAAGGCCGGGAGGGTCTTCCGCCACGACGAGAGCCGCTGACCAGTGCGCAGGCCGGCGGCCGAAGCGCAGTCGCAGAGCCGGCGCTGCGGACACGTTTCCCTCTCTCGGTCCGGGTGACTTTCCGGGACGTCACGCGGCGCGTGGACGGCCATCCGCACGGCGCCGTCTCTTGGGGTGAGCGCCCCGCTCCTTGGAGAAACCGAAAACGCCACCGGCCGATCACATGACGGTGGCGCACCTAGCGTGTCTGTTGTGAGTCAGGTGCGCCCCGTCATGAGTTATGAACGCCATGGCACCCAGTCGTGGGTCGATCTAGGGAGCCCGGCCCCCCAGCCTTCGAAGGCGTTCTACCGTGAGCTGTTCGGCTGGGAGGCCTACACGCTGACCTTCAGCGGTTTCGGCGACTATGAGATCTTCACCGAGGGCGCTTCCGGCCCAGGGGTCGCCGGGGTCCAGGCGCTGGCCGATGACAGTCAGTCGCCTTCATGGACCTGCATCTTCAGGGTCGACGACGTGGATGCGCACGTACGGACCGTCGAGGCTGCGGGGGCCCCTGCCGGGCAGACCCCACTGACGTCGCCCAGCTGGCGCGGATAGCCCAATTCGCCGATATCAGGGCGCCGAGTTCGGTGTCTGACAGCCGGGACCATCAGGAGAGACCACGCTGATCGGTGACCACTCGGCCGCGTGCTTCGTCGAGCTGGCCTGCCGAGACCTCGCGGAGGCCCGCTGCTTCTACGGACAGGTCTTCGGTTGGTCGACGGCAGACCTGGATGACCCGCAGCCCACCTGGACGCGCTGGGAGATCGACGGTCTTCGCCTCGGCGGGCCTCCTACCGACGATGAGAGGCATCCCGCGCCTATCCCGGCTCGCCGCTCACCAGGGTGATCGCGCGGAGGCAGAACGCCGTGATTCGCTGGACATCGCTGTCTGCGGGTTGCCTTTCGCTCCACAGATAGTTCCCCAGCTTGCCGAATGTGGCATGAGCGGCCAGCGACGCGTCGAAGACCGGATCGGCACTGCCGAGGTCGCGCAGCGGTTCGGACAGCAACTCGGCAAGGCGGTCGGTGGGCGTGGGCAGCGCGGACCCGATCACCTCGTTCATGGCGCCCGCGTTCCACAGCACGGCCCACGTGGCGGCGGCGGTCTCCGAACGAGCCTGGGAAAGCACACCCTGAACCCACCGGCGCACCTTCCCCTCCGGTGTCGGCTCATCGGCCATCTGGTGGGCCACGTAGCCGTGCAAACGCTCGGTTCCGTCCTCAAGCAGGGCTGCGACCAAGGCGCCCTTCGAGGGGAAGTGCCTATAGAAGGCCTCGTTCGACAGCCCGGCGGCGTTCACGATGTCGGCCACGCGCGGACGCGATGTCGTGCCGCGCTGCCGCATGGCGTCGAGGGCAGCATCGAGCAGACGGCGTACCTCATCGGTGTAGTCAGCGCCTCTCTTTGCGAGGGCACGCTGAGCTATTCGGCTCGCGACATCATCCGCTCGGCCGGAGGGCCCCATGGTCGGGATGCGCGCCCGTCCTTCGCCCTGCGCCTGGTCGCCGAGTCTCACGAGAACCTCCCGGGCACAGAATATGATTCTTGGTAGAAAGAATGATATTCTCATTTGCGAGAGGAGGATTCAATGGGATGGATTTTTGAGACGAACCCCGAGCATCAGAAGAAGCTGGACTGGGCGGACGCGTTCGTCCGGGAGGAGGTCGAGCCCCTCGCCCACCTGTGGGGGAACGACACCTTCCTGCCAAGGGACGAGTCCCGGCGCAAGATCCTTGATCCACGCAAGGCCGAAGTGAAGCGACACGGACTGTGGGCGACGCACCTCGGACCCGAGCTGGGCGGGCAAGGCTACGGCCAGCTCGAGCTGGCGCTGCTGAACGAGATTCTCGGCTGGACGCCATGGGCGTCCCAGGTGTTCGGGTGCCAGGCGCCGGACACCGGAAACGCCGAGATCATCGCGCACTACGGCACCGAGGAGCAGAAGGAGCGCTACCTTCAGCCGCTGCTGGACGGTGAGATCTTCTCCGGCTACTCGATGAGCGAGCCGCACGCCGGAGCCGACCCGACCCGCTTCACCTGCCGCGCCGTCAAGGACCGCGACGAGTGGGTCATCAACGGATGGAAGTACTTCTCCTCCAACGCCAAAGTGGCCGCCTTCCTCATCGTCATGGCGGTGACCGACCCGGACGTGAGCCGGTACCAGGGCATGTCCATGTTCCTGGTCCCCACCGATACCGCCGGTGTCAAGACCGAGCGCAACGTCGGCCTGTACGGCGAGGCGATGAACGACGGCTCCCACGCGCTCATCCACTACGACGACGTACGGGTGCCCGCCGACGCGCTTCTGGGGGGCGAGAACCGGGCGTTCGCCGTGGCCCAGACCCGGCTGGGCGGCGACCGCATCCACCACGCCATGCGGACCATCGGGCTCGCGCAGAAGGCCCTGGACATGATGTGCACAGCTGGTCCAGTTCCGGCTCTTCGTGCTCTACACCGCATGGCAGATGCCGTTCTTCCAGATGATCCACGGCGCCGGCGTGATGGGCCTCGCCGACAGCCCGACCGAAGTGCACAACGTCACCGTGGCCAAGCAGGTACCGCGCGGCCACCGGCCCAACGACGATCGATGGCCCACGGAATGGATCCCCCGGGAGGCCGAGGCCGCCCGGGCCAAGTTCGCCGACCGCACTGAACACGAGGTGGGAAACCTGTGATCGACTTTCAACGGCTCGCCGCCTGGATGGACGGTGCCGGCCTGCGCGGAGAGGGCGCCCCGATCGAGCACCGGTTGCTGTCCGGCGGGACTCAGAACGAGATCTACGAGGTCGTCCGTGGCGACGAGCGCTGCGTCATCCGGATCCCGCCACCGGAGGCGCCCGCGGACCGGGACAAGGGCATCCTGCGGGAGTGGCGCATCGTCGAGGCGCTGGACGGCACTGATGTACCGCACACGAAGGCGATCGCGGTCTGCGAGGACGCCTCGGTGCTCGGCCGCCCGTTCTACCTCATGGGATTCGTCGACGGCTGGTCTCCCATGGGACGTACGAGCTGGCCCGATCCCTTCGACACCGATCCCCAGGCTCGTGCCGGACTCGGCTACCAACTCGCAGAAGGCATCGCGCTCCTGTCGAGAGTCGACTGGAAGGCGAAGGGCCTGCACGACCTCGGCCGTCCCGACGGCTTCCACGAGCGCCAAGTCGACCGGTGGACGCGCTTCCTCGAGCGGTCCAAGGGCCGCGAACTCCCTGGCTTCGACGTCGCCGCGGCGTGGCTGCGCGCTCATCGCCCGCTGGATTACGTGCCCGGCATCATGCACGGCGACTATCAGTTTGCCAACGTGATGTTCCGGGACGGCGCACCGGCGCGCCTGGCCGCCATCGTCGATTGGGAGATGGGCACGGTCGGCGACCCCAAGCTCGATCTCGCCTGGATGATCCAGAGCTGGCCTGCGGACACCGGCGCGCCCGAGGCGTCCGAGGCCAGCTACGTCGATCTGCGCGGGATGCCGTCGCGCGACCAGCTCCTCGCACACTACGCCGATGTCTCGGGCCGCCAGGTCGACGACATCGACTACTACCTCGTCCTCGCCAAATGGAAGCTGGGCGTGGTGCTGGAACAGGGTTACCAGCGAGCCGGCCAGGACGAGAAGCTGCTGGCGTTCGGCCCCATCGTCCTCGATCTGATGAGGGACGCCGCCGAGCTGGCCGAGTCGAGCAGATACACCTCACCACCGAAGAACTGATTCTATGTGGCGGCCGATTCGTCGATCTGCAGTCAATTAGCTACTGCGTGGCTACTGCGTGCCCCTCGACGCCGGGTCTGGAACCCTAGCATCGTCCGCTCATCGGTCGTCTGGTCGGGGGTTGGCCACAAAGGGGGTGTGGGATTTCTTGCGGTGAAGCGGAATTGATGTTGGTTAGGGCGGTTCACGGCAATGTTTGCGAATCCGGCGGCGCGCAGGTGCTCTTCGAGAGTGTCGGGGTCGACGGGTACGTAGGTGTCGTCGCGGTGTCCCTATCGGGTCATTTCGCTGTCAACGGAGTCGACTCCGAGCAGTGCGGCGCCGGGCCTCAGGAGGGCGTGGAGCCGGACGAACAACTCGTCCTGGGCCTGGGGCGATTCCATGTGGTGAAGCATTGAGAAGCAAGTCCCGGCATTGAACCGGCCCTCTTCGCGTCCGACGGTGCGGGCGTCTCCGTGGACGACCTCCACGTTCTGGCCGTGCAGGCGTTCGCGCAGGCCGGTTGCGAGGTCGTGGTCCACTTCGACCGCCGTTACCTTGCCGGCCACTTCGAGGAGCAGGTCGGTCGTGAGACCGGGGCCTGGGCCGATCTCCAGAACGTCATCGCCGAGGTCGGCCGCTCCCTGCAGCCGGTGGAAGCAGGTCGGTGCGCAACGTCTCGGCCCAGGCGGGGCTCGCCAGGTACGACAGGTGGGATTCCTTCATAGGAGATTGGTACCGTTGACGGAAGGCGGGTGAGCGACAGGTAAATACGCATTACCACCGACTGGGGTACTCGAATCAACACGGCCGCAGCAGTATTCGCGGACGCGTGGCATAGACGAATGCCTTGAATGCCTCTGACGGAAAAACCAGCCAACTTCAAGAGTAAAACAAAGGGATCGAGAGTATGATTCTCAAAAATCGATAGCGGCAATGTCGGTCGCGATGGCCCGCTCGGCCGCGTTGCTGTCTTCACGGTTCCAGGAAGGGGCGTGACGCATGGTGAGCACGATGACGTCCGGACAGCGAATAGGGCGGTCACCGGTATGGCTGTTAGCACTCGTCCTTCTCATCGGCGTGGGGGGTGCGCTGTGGCAGGCACCGAAATCTCAGGCCGCCGACCTGAAGGTGCACAAGGCCGGGTGGCACGGGGCCCCGCCTGCGCCGAAGCCCGAACCGATCAAGGTCAGCGAGCTGCCGCTACCTCCCGTCACGCCGAGCATCGCGGCGGGCTCGTGCACCCGTTCCATCAACCCGCACGGCACCGGTTGCCTCGGCGTCTCCACCGGGCTGCAGTCTGGAGGGTTCCTGCCCGACGGCCATCACGTCACCGCCACCGTCGCCTTCACCGGAGCGCCGTCCGCACCCGATCCGGCGAGCGTCTACGCCGGCCAGCAACTGATCATCGTCAAGACCGACGGCACCACCTTCCCCGGCGGCGACAGCTGGAAATGCCTCACCTGCGGGGTACCCGACGCGAACGCCGTCGGCCGCTCGGCGGCGCTGCACTACCCTCAGCCGTTCGCCGACGGGAGGCGTGTCCTCGCCGGCACCAATGTCATCGACTGCTCGCCTTACCGACTCGCCGACAAGGCGTGCACGTCGGCCCGCGTACACATCTACCCGATCCGCTGGAACGTCACCGCCGACGGCTCCGGGGCGGGCGGCGAAATCCGCGAACTGCGCTTGAACCCCGACAACGTCCATCTTGGGTTCAACAGCTTCACCTACTCCAATGGCAAGCTCGGCCAGTTCGGCTATCTGGGGCGACTCACCTTCGATCCCTCGCCGACCACCGGCACCCCGTTGGCGCCGCGCTACGACCTGGAGAAGGTCACACGGCTGTTCGACCCGGACCCGCAGGCGCAACCGCTGTCGGTCGCCCCCAAGCGACCCGGCGAACTGCGCATCAACCCCCAGGCCATCTCGGTCGGCGAACTGCGCGGCTTCACCAAGGACGGCAAAGAGGTCATCTACATCGGCTACCCGGCCGAGTCGTCCAACATCGATGTCTTCGCGGCGAACCTGCGAACCGGCAAGGTCCGCCGGCTCACCAGCAACCCCGAGTACACCGACCCGGTCGACAGCTCCCCGAACGACAAATGGACGGTCGTCATGGATACCCGCGGCTCCGGAAGGCAGATGTTCGTGGCCGGTATGCGCGGCATCCCGCCGGTCACCGACCTGATCACCTCCAGCGCCGTGTCCTCCACCCGCAACAACGGGCAGCGGCGGTTCTTCCAGCCTTACCTCATCGACCGGTACGGCGACCGCGGCGCCTACCAGGGGCAGCAGATCAACGCCGCCGGGAACGGCGGCCCCGGCGCGATCAATGACCCCAATTGGAACGGCATGGCCGACCCACGCTGGTCGCCCGACGGCACCAGCATCGTCTACTGGCAGGCCCTGGCCGTCCCGCCCGCCTGCGGCGGGGCGAACCCGCTGCCCTGCGAGACCTCCACCGAACCCGGCGGACGCACCGCCCGCATGATGATCGCCCGGCTGACGAGTCGCCAACCGCTCCGGCCGCGCCACACCGCCCCGATCTCCGACACCGTGCCCTGGGGGACCCCCTACACGCCGGGGAGCCCGGCGCCCAACCGGCCCTATCCGCCGCAGGGCATCTACACCCTGCGAGGCAAGGCGTCCGGCTCGGCGAAGATCACCATTACCGAGAACCCGGCGCGCACCGCCGTCAGTGCCGTCGCCGCCAGCTACTCCCGTTACTCCGACGACGGGATCCACATCATCAACGGCACCGAGAGCGTCGCAGCGACCGATTCCTCCCCCACCATCAACACGCTCGACTGGTTCTCCGACCTGGTGGAGACCGGGCTCGTGCACGCGACCAAGAAGACCAGCGCCAGCGGATTCCACCTGACGATCGACGTGCTGACCAACATCTTCCAGGCCACCGGCACGCTCACCACCACGGTCGACGGACACACCTACCGTCAGCCCGCGAACGGGACCTGACTCCTCCACATACCGCCGACAGCCGGGAAAGGGGCGAGGCGGCAATGGCAACCAACAGGTCCGCCGGCCCCTCCCGCCCACCGGGATGGGCCGGTGCCGGGCCTGCCTTCACGCGGGCGCGCCGTGGCCGGCGGGGTCCTGCCCCTCCTCGGCTGGGCGGTCGTCGATCGCCTGAATGCATCGCTCGATGAAGGTGAGGGTCTCGGCGTGCCCAGCGGTCAGGCCCAGGGCGTCCTCCAGCACGAGCGTCCTAGGAATCATCGAGATCAGGACGGCGAGCGCGGCCGGAGGCAGATCGTCGGGCTCGATCCCACGCTCCTTCAGGTAGCCGCCGAGAGCCTGCATCTGGGTCTCGCGGAATCGCTCGGCGTTGCGGGCGAACTCGCTGCGGATCACCTTGCGGTGGTTCGCCAGTGCCATGAACTCCATGGTCAGTGCCGCACCCGCCGGTATGCGGTTGTAATCCCAGAGAGTCCGCACGAGCCGACCGGACTTCAGCGCGCGGGTGTGCGCCTCGAACTCCTGATCGGCGCGCCTGCGGAGCACGGCGAGGAAGAGGTCGTCCAGCGTACGGAAGTAGTAGTGGATCAGCGCCGGCGTGACACCCGCCTCCCGCGCGACCCGCCGGACCCCGACGGCGGCATACCCCTCCCGGAGCATCAGGCGCTCGACGATGTCCAGCAGCAGCGAGCGCGTCTTGGAAGTCTCGCTTCCCATGCGACGAGATGAAGTCATGCCCCTCATTGTCCCTTGACGGCCACCCAGGCGGCTGCTAAACAGTTGTTCAGCATTTAAACACTCGTTCAGCACGACCCGCCCCTCGCTGGATCGAGGGAGCCGGAGGCCGTGACCGTCCGCCCCCGGCCGGTCGTGTTCTCGCCGAACGCCACGGACGGTCTGCTCCTTCTGTTTGCCGGTACGAGGGGAAAGGAGGCCTGCGATGCAACGGCACGTACCTGCCTGGGTTCGCCAGCGGCCAGGCGGAAAGATCGCGGTCCTCTCAGCGCAGGCGGGTCGATGAACGGGCCGGCGGCGAGCGCGCCTCGCTATGCCGGTGCGCGCACGCCCCGGGTCGAGGACCCGCGGCTGCTGACCGGCCACGGAACGTTCGTGGACGACGTGGTGCGGCCTGGCATGGTGCACGCGCACTTCGTCCGCAGCCCGCTGGCCCGTGCCCGGATCCTCTCGGTCGACGCCTCCGAGGCGCTGGCGCTGCGGGGCGTCCATGCCGTCTTCAGGGCGGACGACCTCAACCCTGATGTTCACGCCCCCTGGTATTCACTGATGGGCCCTGACGTGCCGGACACGCCGCGGCCGCCGCTGGCTGAGGGCGAGGTGCGGTTCGTCGGTGATCCGGTGGCGCTGGTGGTCGCGGACGACGGCTACATCGCCGAGGACGCAGCCGAACTCGTCGTCGTGGACTACGAGCCGCTGCCGCCTGTCCTCGACTACGCCACGGCCGGCGAAGCGACCGAGCGCGTACACCCCGGTTACCCGGGCAACCTGGCCGGGGAGCTCGCCGGGCGCCCGGCGGACGACCTCGCGGACGTCTTCGAGCGGGCGGCCCATGTGGCGAGGGAGACCTTCTACCAGCAGAGCTACGCGGCCGTGCCCATGGAGACGCGCGGCCTGGTCGCGGAATGGTCGCCGTCCAGCGGCGAGATGACGATCTGGGCGTCGACGCAGACGCCGCACGAGACGCGGCTGTTCTGCAGCCGGCTGCTGGGCCTCGATGAGCACCGCATTCGGGTCGTGATGCGCGACACGGGCGGCGGTTTCGGGCAGAAGGCCGTGCCGCAGCGCGAGGACATGTGCGTGATGCTCGCGGCGCGCAAGGTGCCCGGCCCGCTGAAGTGGATCGAGGACCGGCAGGAGAACCTGATCGCGGCGGGGCAGGGACGCCACGAGCACGGCGACGCCCGGATCGCCTTCGACTCCGGCGGCCGGATCCTGGCCGCCGCGATCGACCACGTGCAGGACGCGGGCGCCTACCCGACGCCATGGCCGGTGCAGACCGCCGCCGCCGTCGGGCTGCTCTTCCCCGGCCCCTACCGGGTCCCCGAGGCCGCGTTCTCCTGCAAGTCAGTGTTCTCCAACACGACCGGACGCACCGCCTACCGCGGGCCCTGGCAGTTCGAGTCGGTGGCGCGCGAGATGCTCCTCGACATCGCGGCGCGGGAGATGGGGATGGGGATGAATCCGGTCGAGTTGCGCCGCCGCAACCTGCTGCGCCGCGACGAGCTGCCGCTGACCAACCCCAACGGCATGCCCTACACCGAGGTCACGCCGCTGGAGACCTTCGAGCACGCGCTGGACGTCCTGGACTACAAGGCCTTTCGCAAGGAGCAGGCGCGGGCTCGCGCCGAGGGCCGCTACCTGGGCGTCGGCACATGCACCTACATCGAGCCGACCACGAGCGGCGTCGGCGTCCATGCCACCGACGGTGCGACGATCCGGATCGAGCCGTCCGGCAAGGTGAACGTGTACGTCACCGGAGGGTCGAGCGGCAACAGCATCGAGACCACCGTCGTCCAGCTCGCCGAGGACGCCCTCGGCGTGGACATCGCCGACGTCAACACCGTCCAGGGCGACACCGCCCTCACGCCGTTCGGCGGCGGCACCGGCGGCAGCCGGTCCGGCTCGATGACCGCCGGAGCCATCGCCGAGACCGCGTCCGTCCTGCGGGAGCGCATCACGGCGATCGCCGCGCACCGCCTGGAAGCGGCCACCGGGGACATCGAACTGGCCGGCGGACGGGCCTACGTCCGCGGCACGCCCGGCGCCGGGCTCTCCTACGCCGAGATCGCCTCTATCGCCTACTTCCAGACCGAGGGCCTGCCGCCCGGCGTGCCACCGGGACTGGAGGCCAGCGGCCGGTACCGGGCGCGGAGCCTGGCGATCTGGGCCAACGCGACGCACGTCTGCACATGCGAGGTCGACGTCGTCACGGGCGAGGTGAAGCTGCTGCGCTACATCGTCGCCGAGGACTGCGGGCCGATGATCAACTCGAACGTGGTGGAGGGGCAGATCGCGGGCGGCACGGTGCAGGGGATCGGCGGCGCCCTGTACGAGCACTTCGTCTACGACGGGGACGGTAACCCCCTGACCACCACCTTCATGGACTACCTGCTGCCCACTACCACTGAGGTGCCCGCCATCGAGTACTGCCACGTCGAGACGTCAGGCCCAGGTCACGGCGGCTACAAGGGGGTCGGTGAGGGCGGCGCGATCGGTTCGCCGCCCGCAGTGGCCAACGCGGTCGCCGACGCGCTCGCCCCCCTCGGAGTGAAGATCACCCGGCTGCCGCTGTCTCCGGCATCGATCGTCGAGCTCGTGTGCGCATCCGGCGCCTCCACGCCGGGGACGGCCGCCCGATGAAGCCGGCACCGTTCGCCTATCATGCGCCTTCGAGCATCCAGGAAGCGGCTTCCCTTCTCACCGAGCTGGGAGAGGACGCCAAGGCCATCGCTGGCGGGCAGAGCCTGGTCCCCATGCTCGCCCTGCGATTGGCGGCGGTGGAACATCTCGTCGACCTGCGCCGCGTAGCGGATCTGCGCGGCATTGAGCGCCGCAACGGATCGCTGCGCATCGGCGCGGGCACGACGCAGGCCGCGATCCAGCGTTCCCGTGAAGTCGCCGGCCGCGTCCCGCTCCTGGCCCGCGCGACCCCCCTGATCGGCCACTTCCAGATCCGCAACCGCAGCACCATCGGCGGCTCGCTCGCCCACGCCGACGCCGCCGCCGAGTACCCCGCGGTGGCGCTGACCCTGAGCGCTGAGATCGAGGCGTACCCCACTCGGGGGCAGCGGACGATTCCGGCCGGTGAGTTCTTCACCGGCCTGTGGAGCACGACACTGGAAGAGGACGAACTGCTGACCGGAATCGTCTTTCCCGTCCGCCTCCCCCGCAGCGGTTTCGCCATCGAGGAGTTCGCGCGCAGAAGCGGCGACTTCGCGTTGGCCGGAGCCGCCGTCGCGGTCGAACTCGACGAGGACGCCCGCATCCACAGCTGCGACATCAGCCTGTTCGGGCTCGGCCCCGCCGCTCAGAAGGCTCCGGCCGTGGAGGCCGCGGCGACCGGAGATCACGCCGCTGGGATCGATGCCGACGAGGTCGGAAGGTCCGCCATGGCCGGTCTCCCCTCGATCCCGTCGGACCTGCACGGATCCGCCGCCTATCGCGCGCGTGTAGGCGCGGCCATGGTCGCGCGAGCCTGGCGAAAGGCCGTCCAAGAAGCAGTTGAGGAGGCCCGCAGTGACTGAGGTCGACATCGAGATGCACGTCAACGGCATTGTCCGGCGCGCGACAGTGCAGCCGCGGCTCACCCTCGCCGACTTCCTCCGAGGGCACTGCCAGTTGACCGGTACTCACCTGGGATGTGAGCACGGTGTCTGCGGCGCCTGCACGATCCTGGTCGACGGCGAGGCCGTCCGCGCCTGCCTGGTGTTCGCCGTGCAGGCGGACGGCTCGCAGATCACGACCGTCGAGGGGATGTCGTCACCGGGCGGCGGGCTCTCGCCGGTCCAGGCCGCCTTCCGCGACCACCACGGCCTGCAGTGCGGCTTCTGCACCCCGGGGTTCATCGTCTCCGCCACCGCCTTCCTGAAGGACAACCCCGACCCAACCGACGAGGAGATCCGCGACGCACTGTCCGGGAACCTGTGCCGGTGCACCGGCTACCAGGGCATCCTCAAGGCCGTCAGCGCGGCGGCCGGGGCCCCGGCGGCCGGGAAGGACTGACCCGAATGCAACTGGAGAACGGCCTCACCATCCCCGTGCCGGTCGCAGAGGCGTGGCGGGTTCTGCTCGACATCGAACGGGTCGCGCCCTGCGTCCCCGGAGCGACCCTCACCGCCCGCGACGGCGACCGCTACAGCGGCAAGATCAAGGTCAAGCTGGGACCGATCGGCCTGACCTACAACGGCACCGTCACGTTCGTCTCCCAGGACGAGAACGCCAGGGTCGCCGTCCTGGAGGCCGTCGGACGGGAACTGCGCGGTGGAGGGACCGCGAAGGCGACCGTGACATGCCGGCTGGTGGATGCCGGTGACAGCACCGACGTCCTGGTTCAGACGGACCTCGCCATCACCGGCAAACCCGCGCAGTTCGGCCGCGGAGCCCTCGCCGAGGTGGCCGGTGCGCTCATCGGACAGTTCGCTGCGAACCTCGCCCAAGAGATCGCGGCCACCTCCGCATCCGACGGGGATGCCGGGCCGGGAGCGGACCGGTCTCCGGCACGAGCGGTCTCGCCCGGCAAGCCTGGGCAGGTGCCGGCCACCGTGTCGGCGCCCCGGGCGCCCGCGCCACCATCACGACCCTCCGAACCCCTCGACCTGCTTGGCGCGGCAAGAGGTGCGGCCGTCAGGCGGGCCACCCCGCTGGCGGCTGTGACGGCGTTGCTCCTGTTCCTTTTCCTCCTGCGCGGCGTCCTGCGACGGCGTGCGATCCGACCCGCCCCCTAAGCCCTGACGAGTCGACAGAAAAGGCAAGACAGAGACGACAAGGAGGACACCATGTCCGGAAGAGTCGAAGGCAAGGTCGCGTTCATCACCGGCGCTGGCCGCGGCCAGGGCCGCAGCCATGCCGTGCGGCTGGCGGAGGAGGGCGCCGACATCATCGCCGTCGACATCTGCAAGCAGATCGACACCGTGCCCATCCCCATGTCCACCCCCGAGGACCTGGAGGAGACGGTCGCTCAGGTCGAGAAGGCGGGCCGGCGCATCCACGCCGTCCAGGCCGACGTACGCGACTACGACGCGCTGAAGGCCGCGGTCGACGAAGGCGTGAGCCGGTTCGGCCGGCTGGACATCATCTTGGCCAACGCCGGACTCGCCGCCGATGGCGACGCGATCGAGAAGATGGACGAGAAGCTGTGGCGGGACTCCATCGACGTTAACCTCACCGGCGTCTGGCACACCGTCAAGGCCGCGGTCCCGCACGTCATCGACGGCGGTCGCGGCGGCGCGATCGTGCTGACCAGCTCCGTCGGCGGGCTGAAGTCCCACCCGAACATCGCCAACTACATCGCCTCCAAGCACGGCGTGGTGGGGCTGATGCGCAGCATGGCGGTGGAATTCGCTCAGCACAACATCCGGGTCAACTCCGTCCACCCGACGCAAGTAAATAGCCCGATGCTGATGAACGACCTGACCTACCGGATGTTCCGCCCCGATCTGGACAACCCCACCCAGGAAGACATGGCGCCGATCTCGCAGCTCATGCACGCGCTCCCGGTTCCGTGGGTGGAGCCGGTGGACATCAGCAACGCGGTCCTTTTCCTGGTCTCCGACGAGGGCCGCTACGTCACCGGTGTCCCCCTGCCGATCGACGCCGGCGCGATGCTCAAGTGAACACCCAAGACCAGCAGCTGCGATCAGCAGGAGTCCGGGAGATACAGAAGATGGAAGCCAGCCGCGAGATCTATTGGGACCCTTACGACGCGGGCATCGCCCAGAACCCGTACCCGATCTACCGTCGACTCCGGGAGGAGATGCCGCTCTACTACAACGAGAAGTACGACTTCTACGCGCTCAGCCGGGCCGCCGACGTGGCGCGCGCCCTGCCGGACTGGCGGACGTTCTCCTCGTCCCGCGGGGACATCCTGGAGATCGTCCAGTCAGGCCTGGAGATCCCGTCGGGCACCGTCATCTTCGAGGACCCGCCCACCCACGACATCCACCGCCGCCTGCTGTCCCGGCTGTTCACCCCCCGACGGATCGCCATGCTGGAGCCGAAGGTGCGCAACTTCTGCACCCGCACCCTGGACCCCCTGGCCGGCGCGGACGGCTTCGACCTGGTCGCCGCCGTCGGCGCCGAACTGCCGATGCGCGTCATCGGCATGCTGCTCGGCATCCCCGAGGCCGACCAGCCCGCCATCCGCGACATGGTCGACGACTCCCTGCGCACCGAGGACGGCGGGCAGATGGACCTCGACGGGGGCGCCATCCTCAACACCGAGGCGTTCGGCGAGTACATCGACTGGCGCAGCAAGCACCCCTCCGACGACCTCATGACCGAACTGTTGACCGCCAGGTTCGAGGACGAAAACGGCGAGACGCGCACCCTCACCCGCGACGAGGTGCTCACCTACGTCTCGGTCGTCGCGGGCGCCGGCAACGAGACGACCGGGCGCCTCATCGGCTGGACCGGGGCCGTCCTGGCGCGCCACCCCGACGCCCGCCGCGAGCTGGCGGCCGACCCGTCGCTGATCCCGGGCGCCATCGAGGAGATCCTGCGGTACGAGCCGACCGGCCACTCCATCGCCCGGTACGTCACCACGGACGTGGAGCTGCACGGCCGCACCGTCCCGGCGGGCAGCGCCATCGTGTTCATCGTCGCCTCCGCCAACCGCGACCAAGACCGCTACCCCGACCCCGACCGCTTCGACATCCACCGCAGCATGGGCCACCTGCTCACCTTCGGCCTGGGCGGCCATTACTGCCTGGGCGCCGCGCTGGCCCGCCTGGAGGGCAGGATCGCGCTGGAGGAAATCCTCAAACGCTTCCCGACCTGGGATGTGGACTGGGACGGCGCAAAGCTCGCCCAGACCTCGACGGTCCGGGGCTGGGAGGCCCTCCCGCTCATCCTCGCCTGACCACAAGAGCGCTGGCACTGAAAGCGGCCGAACCCGCCGGCCGCATATTCCCCCACACCGGATCCGCGTAATGACCGGAGCAGCCCCAGCTCCCCCGCCCCCAGGGAGCCGGGCGCTTCCCGCCCGGCGCACAGCGTCATTTCCCTGGCCTGGCGCTGGAATTAGCAGAGGTGATGAGAGATGCAGCTCGCAGGCCGTTCCGCCCTCGTCGCCGGAGGCGCAGGAGGACTCGGCAGCGCGACCGTCCGCCGACTCGCGGCGCAGGGCGCCGGCGTCGTCGTGCTCGACCCCGACCGTGACCGAGCCGGCGCGCTGGTCGCCGACCTGGGCGATCGGGTGAGGGCCGTCAACGGCGACAGCAACGACGACAAGGCCGTGGCCACAGCTATTTCGCAAGCACAAGAACTCGGGGCGTTCTCCATCGCCGTCAGCGCCACCGGAGTCGTCATCCCGAGCCCGCGACTGGTGAACAGCGACGGGGCGGTGATGGAGAAGGAGACGCTGCGTGCGAACCTGGAGTTGCACGTGCTCGGCCCCTTCAACCTCGCTCGGCTCGCGGCGGCCATTGCGCGGCGAACATTCCCGACGATGATGGGCAGCGCGGCGTGATCGTGCAGACCGCCTCCATCAGTGCCTTCGACGGCCAGGCCACGATGGTGCCCTATGCCGCGGCGAAAGGCGCGATCGTCGCCATGGTCCTGCCCATGGCGCGTGACCTGGCACCGATCGGGGTCCGTATCTGCGCCATCGCACCTGGCGCCATCGCCACACCGCGCCTGTCGTCACCTGGTGTGCGGCAGGCCCTTCTAGGCGACATCGTGTTCCCCCGGCGGCTGGGAAATCCCGATGAGTACGCCCTACTCGCCGAAGCGATAATCCAGAACCCCTACCTCAACGCCGAAGTGATCCGCCTCGACGGCGCCACGCGCCTGTCCCCAGAGCTCGGAAGACCGTAGTGATGACCGACGGCCCGCCGTTCGCTGTCCGCAGGTGAGGCCGAGTCCCCTCTGTGGTCGGGCTCGGCCTCACCTGCGGGCTGATCACAACCAGGCGCCGGGTGGCCGACCCCCACTCATGTCGACGGCATCCGCAAACTGACGGCGCAGGTCGCGCCTGCTCTGTCGGCGTCGAGATCACGGGCGCCTTGGGTCCCAGGGGCGGGGCGCCAGGAACGCGGCGGGCCAGGCACCCGAGGCGACCAGCTGCCCGGTCTCCCTGCGGATGATGTCCCCGACGTGGAACGCGAGATCGCGAGGCAGTTCCAGTTGCGCTGTGGCGGCGACGCCGACCCGATGGGTCAGGGTGGGGTCGCAGAGCGGGGCGTAGCGCAGGCGTCCGGCGGCGATCTCTTTGTTGCACGCCGACAGCGGCAGAACCCCATGAGCGAGACCGGAATCGATGAGGTCGAGAGAGACCTGAAGGGAATCGGCGGCGAACCTGGACTGCAATGCCAATCGCAGGCGCAGCGCGGCGTTCTCCACAATTCCTCCGATTCCGAAGGAGGAGTCGGGAAGGACCAGGGGGAGCGCCGTCAACTCGGCGAACGTTATCGGCCGGTCGGCCCGCAGGCCTGTCGCGGAGCCGCCGACTACCACCAGTTCCTCGACCAGGAGATCACGACAGAACACCCGGTCGTCGGAGGTCTGGTTCACCACCGCAAGGTCGATTGCGCCTTTGAGCATGCCTTCTGCGAGGCGGTCGGTGGAAGCGACCGTCACTTGAAAGCCCATCCTCGGAAATGCGTCCGCCAGGGCCGCCAGCAACGGGGCGGCCAGGACGCGTGCGACCGTCGGGAGCATGCCGATGCGCAGACCCCGCTCCACTCGCGCCAAAGGCGATCCGATGTGCTGGAGTGCGATTTCCAGTTGCTTCAACGGCCCGGATACCGATGCGCGCAATCTCTCGCCCTCATCGGTGAGGCGCACCCCCCGCGACGTCCGCTGGAAGAGCGTGACCCCGAGGTCCTCCTCCAGGAGCCGGATCTGCCGGCTCAACGCGGGCTGGGCGACTCCCAGCACGTTCGCGGCGCGGGTCATCGAACCCTCTTCCGCGATGCGCAGGAAATACTTAAGTCTATGGGTCTCCATCGCTGAGAGCGAGCTTACCACGCCATAACGGATCGGTATGACTGGGTGCCGCAATCAATATTGGCATGCACAGATCCCTGCGTCTTAGCCTCTGCAGACAGGGACGGCCGGAGGAAGCAATGCCCAACCGGTCTGGCCGACGAGCCGGGTGGCGCCAAAGCACCGCAGCCGTTCCGCAGCCGGTACGGATGTGCGTACCCGCGCGATGAACGCTCCACTGGAGCGGCGCATGACAACGCGTCGAGGTCAGGAGGTTGGTCCATGGGAAGGCTCGACGGCAAGGTCGCTTTCATTACCGGTGTGGCGCGTGGCCAGGGCCGCAGCCACGCGGTTCGGTTGGCGAGCGAGGGTGCCGACATCATCGGGGTCGACATCTGCGCGGACATCCCCGCCAACGGCTACGCGATGGCCACCCGGGAGGAACTCGCCGAAACCGAGGGGCTGGTCGCCGCGCAGGGGCGGCGGATGTTCGGGGTTGTCGCCGACGTGCGCGACTTCCTCACGCTGCAGACGGCGTTGGACGCCGCTGTCGCAGAACTGGGCAGGCTCGACATCGTCTGCGCCAACGCCGGCATCGCCCCGATGTCGTTCGCCCAGATCCCTATTGAGGAGGAGCTGGCGCAGTGGGACGCCGTCGTCGGAGTGAACCTCACTGGCGCGTTCCACGCGATGCGTGCCGCGCTCCCGCACCTGATCGAGGGCGGGCGCGGCGGTTCGATGATCATCACCAGCTCCACCGCCGGGCTGGTAGGTCTCGGCGGACCGCAAGGCGGCGGACTGGGCTACGCGGCGTCCAAGCACGGACTGGTGGGGATGATGCGGTGCCTCGCCAACTCCCTGGCCAAGTACGAGATCCGGGTCAATACCGTGCATCCGACCGCGGTCCGCACGATGATGGCGGTCAACCCCGGCATGACCGCCTGGCTGGAGAACAATCCCGACGCCACCGGCCCGCACCTGCAGAACCCGATGCCGGTCGAGATGCTCGAGCCCGCAGACATCAGCAACACGATCGCTTTCCTCTGCTCGGACGAGGCTAAGTACATCACCGGTGTCGCGATGCCGGTCGACGCGGGCTTCTGCAACAAGTTGTGATGGGGGCCGACAACATGCCTGGACGAGTCTCCGGTAAGAAGATCCTGGTCACCGGCGCGGCGCGCGGCATGGGGCGCAGCCACGCGCTCCGGCTGGCCGAAGAGGGCGCCGACCTGATCCTGATCGACCTGTGCGAGTCCCCGCCCGGCCTGGAGTACCCGCTCGCGACCAGGGCCGACCTGGAGGAGACCGCCCACCTGGTGGAGGGGCTCGGCCGGCGTGCCACGGCAAAGGTCTGCGACGTCCGCGACGCCGACGCGCTGGGGAAGGCCGTCGGTGACGGCGTCGCCGAACTCGGCGGTCTGGACGCCTCGGTCGCCAACGCCGGAGTCATTACCGCCGGAACCTGGGACACCACCACGACCGAGCAGTGGCGCCTGGTACTGGAAACCAATCTCGTCGGCTCGTGGAACACCTGCGCCGCGGCCATTCCGCACCTGCTGGAGCACGGCGGGAGCCTGATCAACATCAGCTCGGCGGCCGGTATCAAGGGCAGCCCGCTCACCACTCCCTACACCGCCTCCAAGCACGGGGTCGTCGGAATGAGCCTCGCGCTGGCCAACGAACTCGCCGCCCACAGCATCCGCGTCAACACCGTCCACCCCACCGGGGTGGCGACCGGCATGAGCCCCACTTCCCTGCACGGGCTGCTGGCCGACCGGCGCCCCGACCTCGGCCCCATCTACAGCAACGCACTCCCAGTGCAGGTCGTGGAGGCCCGTGACATCAGCAACGCCGTCCTGTTCCTCACCTCAGATGAATCCCGACACATCACCGGCCTGGAATTCAAGGTCGACGCCGGCGTGACGATCCGATGACCGCCCATCGCAACGGTTCGCAGGAATGGGGAAAGGGTGAGGAGTTCATGACCTCCAACGACGGCGGCCAGTTCGACTCGCATCCGGGCGAACCCGGCCGCCGGACCCGGGGGGCGCGCTGGTACACCGAGGTGATGACGGTGGATCCGGAGCCGGCCACGAGCCCCCTCTCCGGGCCCGGACTGCTCGACTTCGTCTTCGCCGAAGTCTGGTCGCGGCCGGGACTCGGCCGGCGGGACCGCCGCTTCGTCACGCTCGCCTGCGTGGCGGCCGCCGATGCGATCACTCCGCTGGAAGAGCATGTCTACGCGGCGCTCAACAGCGGGGATGTGACCATCACCGAGATGCGCGAGACGGTCTTGCATTTCGCGGTGTACGCGGGCTGGCCGAAAGCCTCGCGGTTCAACGGCGTCGTCGACGCCCAATGGCAGCGGATCCACCAGGAGCGCGGAACGCCCGCTCCGCCGCCGGAACCGCTGCTGCCGTTGACCACCGCCAGCGACCCCGAGGAGCGGCTGCGAGGCGGCGAAGCGTGCTTCCGGGATATCAACTGCCTGCCCTACGCCCCGGCGCGCGACAACCCTTACGGCGGTGCGGGCATCCTGAACTTCGTGTTCGGCGAGATGTGGCCGCGTCCCGGACTCGGCACGAAGGAACGCCGACTCGTCACATTGGCCTGCGTCGCATTCCAGGACGCGCCGCACCCGATCCTGTCACACGTCTACGCGGCGCTGAAGAGCGGCGATGTCTCCTTCGTGGAGATGGACGAGGTCGTCCTGCACTTCGCCGCCTACTACGGTTGGCCGAAGGCCTCCCATCTCAACGAGGCCGTCACCAGCCAGAAGGCGCGCGTCCGGCAGGAGAAGGCCGAATGACGCCCCCCGTCAATGCCGCATCCCACGGCGCCGTACCCGATGGTGCACTGCTCATCGGAGGCGACCGGATGACGGGCTCTTCTGGCGGCACCCACCAGCACATCTATGCAGCCACCGGTCGGCCGAACGGCATCGTCGAGCTGGCGGGCGCCACCGAAATGGACCAAGCCGTCACCGCAGCCCGCCACGCCCAGCGCGAGTGGGCCGCGCTTCCGGTCGACCGGCGCCGAGACCTGTTGATCGCGCTGGCCGACGCAGTGAGCGAGGATCTGCCAGAACTCGCGCGGCTAAGTGTGCACGACTACGCCGTGCCCATATCCCGCGCCGGCATGTCCGTCCTGACCGAGCGGTTCTTGCGCTACTACGCTGGTTACGCCGACAAAGCCCACGGTGTCAGCACCCCGATCAGCGGCTCCTTCGACGTCGACCTCGTCGAACGCGAACCCTACGGCGTGGTTGCCGTGCTGGTTCCCTGGAACGGGCCGCTGGTCGCGATCGGCCTCAACGCCGTGCCGGCCTTGGCAGCGGGGAACGCCGTTGTGATCAAACCACCTGAGCTCGCGCCGTTCGCAGCGCTGCGGTTCGGTGAACTCTGCCTGCGAGCAGGGCTGCCTCCCGGCCTGGTCAACGTGGTTTCATCCGGCCCCGAAGGCGGTGACGCGCTGGTCCGGCACCCCGGTATAGGAAAAGTCCACTTCACCGGCGGCGGCTCCACGGCCCGCAAGGTCCTCGCCGCGGCAGCAGAGAATCTGACCCCGGTCGCCACCGAACTCGGCGGCAAGAACGCCTACATCGTCTTCGCCGACGCCGATCTGGACGCCGCCGCGTATCTGGCGGCAGCCCAGGGGCCGATCGGCCAGTCCGGTCAGAGCTGCGCCTGTGCCAGCAGGATCCTAGTTCACGCGAAGGTCTACGACGCCTTCCTCGGCACGTTCGTGGCGGCCGTGCAGACGGCCGAGATCGGTGACCCGCTCGACCCCGCCGTGGTGTTCGGACCGGTCATCACCCAGAACGCCGCCGACCGCATCCTCGGCGTCATCGACCAGGCCGTCCAGAACAAGGCGGGCGAACTCCTCACCGGCGGACGACGCATCGGTGGCGACCTCGCCGACGGCTTCTACATCGAGCCCACCGTCTTCGCCGACGTCGACAACCGCTCGCCACTGGCCGCAGTCGAGACCTTCGGCCCGGTCGTCTCAGTCCAACGGTTCACCGACGACACCGAGGCCGTAGCTCTCGCCAACGACACCGTCTACGGTCTCAACGCCTTCGTCCAGACCCGTGACCTCGTCCGCGCCCACAAGGTCGCCCGTGCGCTCCAAACCGGTTCGGTCTGGATCAACCGCCACAGCGACATCAGCCCCCAAGGCCCCTACGGCGGCTACAAGCAAAGCGGCTCCGGCCGCGCCGGCGGTCTTGAAGGCCTGCAGGAATTTCAGCAGGTCAAGAACATCCGCATCGGCATCAGCTGAACACGACCAGAGGCGCGGGAGACAGTTTCGGGCTCTCAGAGCGGAAGATGATCTTGCTTAGCGTGGAATCCGGTGGAACAGGGTCCTTGCGTTGCCGCTGATCAAAGGGTTTCGTCAGTACCCCGCTGCGCGGGCCCAGAGCGTTGGGGCCTGCACACTGTCGGCAGCGGTCTGCGAAGCTGACGGCGGCGTTGCGCAAGGCGACCAAGGACGGGCTGCACCTGCTGGTGCTGGACGGGACGCTCATCGCCTGCGACAGGACCAAACGACCGTCTCCCCAACGCCTCCTCCCGGGACTCGTGATCAGAAAACGACAGCGGATCGAGCGATCTCGCGGTGTGATCACCAGCGCCGGCTACTCGGGGCGGCGACCTACAAGTAGGCGCCAGACTTGAGGCCGCAACACCCGCCGCTGCGTCGACGCGTTACCCCGCCCCCGCTCCCCTGAAAGTGAGCAGAACGGGGGTGTTCGTCGCGGCCAGGCCCAAGAACCGACGCCGCCCGACCCACCAACGGGTCATGGCTTACTCAAAGCCGATAACCGCGTTCGATAATGACTTGACGGGGTCCAGAGCGGCGCGCCAGCAGCGAGGCTGACCAGCGCGCCAGCGGCGCGCCGCTGGGACCGAACGCCACCGATAACGCCGCAGCGGTGTGGCCGGTGACGGCGCCGCGTTCTGGATGTCGAGCTACCGGGAGCCGGCCCGTCAGCATCCGCAGGGTGTCGGATGTCGAGGTCCGCACTCCGCCAAGGCAGTCTCGACGTCTTGGCAGCCGACCTGTGCAGCAGACGAACTCCATCGACACGGTTGCGACGATCCAGCCTCCGTCGCTCAGCAGGCTCACAGAATGATCTTGTTCGCATGATGCCCCTCTCGAGTTCAGGGGAAGCCGCGGGGAGCCAATCGGGGAGCCAGCGTGGTCGGACTCCCCCGGACCCGCCGCGACTCCCCCAGGGCGCTTCTGCAGGTGAGAAGCTCCCCGATCGACTTCCATCGACCTTGATCCACTGATCTTCTGTGCCTGGGGGTCAAGGGGTCGTGGGTTCAAATCCCGCCGTCCCGACAGAGTTTATGCAGGTCAGAGGGCTAAACTGGAGTCGCTCCGTGGCTCCCCGAACGGCGCTCGGGAGCCACAAGGGGAGCCAGCAGCCGCGGACTCGCGGCCAGGAAACGCGTTTCTTCCCGGTAGATAGATCACGTTAGCCGGAAACGCCGTGCCGAGCACATGACGCTTGGTCAAAAGGTCCTCCCCGGTCACGTCCAGCGGAACTTGCGCATGAGGGCGATGTCGCGGGTGGCGTGGTGGACGCCGTCGCGTTCGCGGCGGCAGTTGCGGAGGATGTTCCACCACTTCATATGCGCGCAGGCGTGCTCGATACGGGCGCGCACCCATTTGTGTACGGAGTTGCTCTCGTGCTGCCATGGAGATAGCTCGTTGCCGTCGCCGGGCCGCCAACAGGGTGTCGACACCGTGCCGCCCAGTGACCCGGGCCAGTGCGAGCAGCGGCGCCAGGTCATCGACGACGCGGGGCGCGATGGGCCTGAACACACCCCGAACAGCAGCGCGAACTGCCGCAGCGTCGGACTGGTACGGCACTACACCGCGATCAGCAGCACCGCTCCGTCTTGATCAACCGCTCCACGTCAAGAAGACCTTCAAGACGGGGACCGCCAATCGCGAAGTGGATGGGCGGAGCATCGGTCTTCTAAACCGACGGTCGCGGGTTCGAATCCTGCCGAGCGCACCACCACTGACCAGGGTAAACGTGTGCTTACAGGCCAAGATCCACGCCCAGAATGTCCCCCTGTTAGCTCCATGTTCGCTCGGATGTCGCGACCGTGTCGCCGGCACCCATCGATCACCCGGCCGCGTGAGAGCCGAACGAGCCTTGGCGACGAGCGTCCATCTCGCACACGGCGGCGACGACGAACAACGCGACAGAGCGGACGACGAGCACGAGCAGCACAATCCTTGCTCGACGGGATTCACCGAGCGGCAAAGCGGACGGCGGCTCAGTCCCCTGGGAAGAACAGTTCGGTCAGCGGCCCAGCCCCTTCGGCGGGCGCGTGTACTTCCAGGTGCAGCAACGGGCCGTCGAGATGCAGCCGGAAGTCGTAGAACGGGCAGCAGCGCTGCTCGGCGGCGGCGAGGTTCATGATGTCGGTCGCACGGCCGGCGGGCACGGTGACCCGGACCCCGTCCTGGATCCGTTCGCCAGCGGGGCGCAGTCGGACGGGCGCAGTCGCTTTCGGGCGAGGCGCGGCGTGTTCGGGCATGTCGGGGGACTCATGCAGGTGGTGGCGCTGCTGCGGCCGGCGTGGTCGGGCTTGCTGGTGCGCTGGCGGCTGGATCCGCGTGTCGGCGTTCCTGGTGGCTGCCGATGCGGTCTACCTGACCGGAGCGTGGCGGGTGTGCGGCTTGTGATAGTTACGTAATTACGTAGAATTGGAGTCGTGGTGGAGGAGACGCTGACAGATCGGGTCGCGCGCCTGGAGGAACGTGTGGCCGCGCTGGAAGGCGTCCAGCCGGCGGCCGGGAAGCCGGTGACGGACGACGCTTTCTGGGCCCTGAACAGGCTCAAAGAGCGCGTCGCCGACCCCGGCGCCGTGCTGTTCACCGGCTCGGTGACGCTGCCGGGCGGCGAGCACTACGAGTGGCAGCAGGGCCACCTCGCCGACGACCTGCTGCAAGACGACTGGTCGCAGGGCGCTGACACCCTCTCGGCGCTGGCCCATCCCGTCCGGCTGCTGCTGCTGCGCGAGATCATGCACGGCGCCCGCACCACCGCCGAACTGGCCACGCACGAGGGCCTCGGCACGACCGGGCAGCTCTACCACCACCTCCGGCAGCTGGTCGCGGCCGGCTGGCTGCGCACCACCGGGCGCGGGCGCTACACCGTCCCCGCCGAACGGGTGGTGCCGATACTGACCGTGCTCGCGGCGACCCGCCGCTGACCGACCCCTTCGGAGGGGAAGATGCACAGGACGATGGCACGCTTCAGGACACTTTTCGTCGTGCTGGGCCTTGTACTTTCGTTCATCGAGCCCCTGCTCGGCATCGGCGCGCTCGGCGCCGTCGGGTTCGCCCTCATCGTGCTCGGCGTCGTGCTGTTCTTCGTGCCCGGCGGCGCCCGCGGCCGGGCCCCCGTCGTCCTCCGCAGCCCGGTGGAGGGCCGCTGGGTACCGGTCAACAGCCCCGCCGACAAGGTGCCCAGCCACGGGACGCACGAGCTCGGCCAGACGTACGCGATCGACCTCGTCCACGTTCCGAGCGGCGAATGGACTCCGATGCGCCGCTGGCCCCTCGCGGCCCGCCCGGACACCTTCCCCTCGTTCGGCCGGGACGTCCTCGCGCCCGCCGATGGAGTCGTCGTCCGGGCGAGCGGCCGGCAGCGCGACCACTGGAGCCGCAATTCCTGGCCCGGCGTCCTCTACCTGCTGGTCGAGGGCATGGTGTTTCGGCAGGTGCTGTCCCTGCTGACCCTGTCGGCGGGCCGCTTCGTCGTCGGCAACTCCGTCGTCCTGGACCTGGGCGACGGTGTCTACGCGGTCCTCGCCCACCTGCGCCGCGGCTCGCTGCGCGTCCGCAGGGGCGACCGCGTCCTGGCCGGCGACGTCATCGCCGAGGTCGGCAACTCGGGCAACACCTCCGAGCCGCACCTGCACTTCCACCTCATGGACCGCCCAGGCCCCCTGGCCGCCGCGGGCATCCCCTTCGCCTTCCCCTACACGAGCGCCGACACCACTCGAACCGGCGTCCCCGGCGCCCGCCGCCCCTTCACGTCCGCCCGCGACCACGTCCCCGGCCCGCCTCAGCCGGCCTCCGCGAATTCCGGGAGTCGGTAGGGGCCGCGGGCTGTGGTTCGTGGTTCACGATCGCGATCCGCTGTTCACCATCGCCCTCTTCCAGCCGCCATTGATCGCACGCGAACACGACGGGCACGAGGCGGCGACCGGCACCTGACCGCCGGGTTCCTCGCGCGGCGGCCGACCAGGCATACCGGCATCGAGCGCCGTTCCAGTGCCCACCTGCTTCATGACCGGCACGGGCGACCGGATTCTTGCATTGTCGAACCTTTTGCCGATCCGACCCGTAATGCATGCGGTGAGCGGGGATCGCAGCGATTTCCAGGAAGGGTGCCACATGCAGCGCTCAGCGCTCGGGCAACGCAAGAGACGATCACTCGCCGTCCTCGCCTTCGGGGGGAGCCTGGTGATCGCGGGGAGCAGCGCGGCCGGATGCGGCCAGTCCGCCAGCACCCGCCTGTCGTCCGCCGACGGCGCGGCGGCCCAGAAGGTGTCGTGCCCGGCGGTCCGCCCCCGGGTGACGAACGTCCCGCAGTCGCAGCGGGCTCTGGTCACACAGGACCTGAACCTGCTGGACAAGCAGATCGCCGAGGCGAACCGCAGGCTGAGGAC
The DNA here is from genome assembly GCF_040299565.1 of Spirillospora sp. NPDC000708. Lineage (NCBI taxonomy): Bacteria > Bacillati > Actinomycetota > Actinomycetes > Streptosporangiales > Thermomonosporaceae > Spirillospora > Spirillospora sp. NPDC000708. Next base: position 115,467 of record NZ_JBEPCJ010000014.1, on the reverse strand, counting down.
CAGCGCCGGCGAGGGCGGACCGAACTTCGTCCAGAACGCGATCCTCGGGCCGCTGAAGGACAAGCGGGCCGCAGTGCTCAACCGCATCGCCATCGACTTCATGCGCGCCGGGCAGCAGCCCCCCGAGTTGAACTCGCTGGCGCAGTGCCGGCTTGTCGGCGGCGGACAGCAGGACGGCAGCGGCCAGCAGGGCAAAGGCGGCCAGAGTGGAGACGGGCAGAGCGGAAACGGGCAGGCGGGCAGCGGGGTCGTCGGGCCGGCTCCGGACGACTTCGTCGATATCCGCAAGGTCAAGCCGAACCGCAAGCGGGTCCGCCCGAGCCGGCGCGCCTCTCGGGGCAGTTTCGTCTCCAAGTGCGGCACCGACCAGGAGAAGCACCAGAACACCGACAACATCATCATCTCGCCTGGTGTGCCGGACGGCGCGCAGCACCTGCACGACTATGTCGGTAACCTGTCCACGACGTTCGCCTCCACCGACCAGAGCCTGGCAGCGGCGGGCACCTCGTGCGCGAACAGGGCCGACAAGTCGACCTATTTCTGGCCGGTACTGCGCACCCGCACTCCCGGGGACCTCGCCAAGGGTTACACGGCGGTCGACAAGAACAATGTCGGCACCTCGGTGCTGCCCTCGCAGGTGATCCTGCGCTACACCGGCAGCCCGCGCGGGAAGGTGAAGCCGATGCCGGAGTTCCTACGGCTGTTCACCGGGGACGCCAAGGCGTTCTCCAAGGGGCCGGCGAACGCCAAGGCGACCTGGACGTGCTCTGGATTCACCGACCGGGTCGTCGACAAGTACCCGCTGTGCCCCAGCGGCAGCAAGCTGATGCGCGTGTTCGACGAGCCGAGCTGCTGGGACGGCAAGAACACCGACAGCGCCAACCACCGCGCCCACACCGCCTTCCCGGACGCCAAGGGCGCCTGCCCGTCGGGGTTCAAGGCCATCCCGCACCTGACCATGACCCTGGTTTACAGCGGCATCCCCAACACCGCACCGAAGAGCGCGGACGACGTCCGGTTCGCGGTCGACGGGTTCGCCACCGAGCAGCACAAGCCCGACACCGACCACGCGGGCTACATCAACGTCATGTCCAAAGGCTTCAACGCCAAGGTCGCCAAGTGCATCAATGGCAACCGCAGGTGTTGACGCGCGGACCGGTTCACTGATCGGCGGGTGACCGCCGTCGATGGGCCCCTGCCGCCGCGGGCGGCAGGGGCCCGCTTACGTCCCCGGCTCTCCGGGGCGCTGTCTCTCCCTCATCGGCTCGCTTGACCGCGAGAACGGCCGTGCTATGTTTGGACCATCGCCCTGGTCGATCGTCCAAGTCGGTCGACCAAGTCGTTCGTCCAGGGTGTCTGTCCAAATCGACGGGGACTAAAGTCCAGAGCAGGAGTTCGCCAGGTCGAAGGAGCATGTGTCGAATGTCCGCCGATTCCGCGGCCCGGGGGCAGCAGACCCGTGCCCGTCTGCTCGACGCCGCGGTGCAGCTGATCGTGGAGGAAGGCTGGGGCGCCGCCACGACGAGGAAGATCGCCGATCGCGCGCAGGTGCGCCCGGGAGTCGTGCACTACCACTTCGGCAGTGTCACCGATCTGCTCGTCGAGGCCTCGCTGGACGCGGTGCGGCGGGAACTGGACCAGATGCTGGTCCTGTTCAGCGAGAGCAGGACCGCCCCTGTAGGACTGGGCGACATGCTCACGATGATCGCCGGCTACCCCTCCGACGATCCCCTCACGGTGCTGATGACCGAAGCGGTGCTCGCCGCCACCCGGATCGAGCGGCTGCGGACCGAACTGGCCGTCCTGCTCGGCCGGTGGCGCTCCGCCACCGCGAAGTGGCTCGAGGAACAGGGAGTGGAGGACGCCGAGGCCACCGCCACCGTGATGGGCGCCGTCCTGGACGGCTTGGTGCTGCACTACATGCTCGACCCCGGACTGCGTTCGACCGCTCTGACCGTGCCCATCATGCGCATGGCCGGGCTGACGCCCGACAAGAGCGACCCCGTCGATGCCACCTGACGACTGACCCGTATCGCCGGGCGGCCCAGTGCCGTCGGAAGGAGCCGAGTGCGGTCGTCAAAACCCCCAGGAGGGCTCCATGGCAGAGACGACGACCCCGCGCGGCCAAGTGCACCTGCGCGCGGTGACCAAGACCTACGGGACGGGCGAGGCCGCGCTCACCGCGCTCGCCGGCGTCGACCTCGACATCGAGGCCGGCGAGATGGTGGTGGTGCTCGGCCCCAGCGGGTCGGGCAAGACGACGCTGCTGAACGTGATCGGCGGCATCGAGACCGCCGACAGCGGAACCATCGAGGTCGCGGGGATCGACCTCACCGGGCGTCCGCCGCGGGACCTGGTGGGCTTCCGGCGCGACCACGTCGGCTTTGTGTTCCAGTTCTTCAACCTGGTGCCGACCCTGACGGCGCGCGAGAACGTCGAGGCGATGGTCGAGCTCACCGGACGCGGCGACCGCCGCAAGGTGCCCGAACTGTTGGAGGCGGTCGGACTGGGCGACCGCATGGACCACTTCCCCGCCCAGCTGTCCGGCGGCCAGCAGCAGCGGGTGTCCATCGCGCGGTCCCTGGCCACCGATCCCGACCTGCTGCTGGCCGATGAGCCGACCGGGGCGCTGGACCAGACGACCGGGAAGTCGGTGCTGAAGCTGCTGCAGGACACCAACCGGCAGGGCCGCACCGTGCTGATGGTGACGCACAACGCCGCCGTGGCCGCGATCGCGCACCGCGTCATCACGATGCGGGACGGCGCCGTCCAGTCCGTCGAGCGCAACGCCGCCCCGGCCGACGCCGTGTCCGTGGGCTGGTGAGCTCCGTGCATCGCGTCCTGATCACCAAGACCCGGCGCGACCTGCGCCGCCGCCTCCCGCAGTTCGCCGCGATCGCGGTCACCGTCATGGTCGGCGTCCTGCTGTTCGTCGCCAGCTACGACGCCTTCCGCAACCTGACCACCTCCTACAACCGCACCTACGACCGGCTGCACTTCGCCGACCTCACCGCCACCGGCGGCGATCCGCAGAAGACCGCGCAGGCCGCACGGAACGCCACCGGTGTCGCGCGCGTGGCCACCCGTACCCAAGCCGACATCCCGCTGCGCCTCGGCGGTGACAAGCTGCTGGGACGCGTGACCGGCATGCCGCGCACGGGGCCTGCAGCGGTGGACGCCGTCGATCTGAAGGACGGCCGGAACCTGGCCGCGGACGACCCGGACGGCGTGCTGCTGGAGAAGCACGCCGCCGATACCTTCCACCTCTCCCCCGGCGACCATCTGCAGGCCTTCGACGGCCGGACCTGGCGCACCCTCACCGTGCGGGGCGTCGTCGTCTCCCCCGAATACCTGTGGCCGGCCCGCGACCGCCAGGAAGTCCTGTCCGACCCCCACTCGTTCGCCGTCGTCTTCGCCCCCGAGCAGACCGCCCGCGCCCTCGCCGGTTCGAAGGCCCAGCCCCAAACCCTGGTGCAGTTGAAGGGCTCCGCGCCCGCGAAGGACCTCGACCGAGCAGCCGGCGCACTGCGGACCGCCGGCGCGGTGGACGTCACCGAACGCGCCGACCAGGCGTCCAACGCGACCCTGCACGAGGATCTGACGGGCTTCCGGCAGATGGCCGTAGGCTTCCCCGTCCTGTTCCTGGCCGCGGCCGCGATCGCCGCCTACGTCCTCATCACCCGGCTCGTCCTGTCCGAGCGCAAGGTGATCGCGACCTTCCTCGCCGGCGGCGCGCCCCGCCACGTCGTCGTGCGCCACTACCTCGGCCACGGGACCATCGCCGCAACCGCCGGCGCCCTCGTCGGGGCGGCCCTCGGGCAGTTGGCCACCTCGGGGATGACCCACGCCTACACCAAGGGGCTGGGCATCCCGGACACCGTCGTGCAGGCACGGCCGCTCACCCTCGTGATCGGGGTGCTGTTCGGCGTCCTCGTCGGCTTGGCCGGCGGGATCGCGCCCGCACTGTCGGCGTCCCGCGCCGCGCCCGCCGAGGCGATGCGCGGTGATGGAGGCGCGCTGCAACCGCCCGGACCGTGGAGCCGGGGGGTGGCACGAGCCCGCCGCCTGCCCGTCGTCGCCCGCCTCGCCCTGCGCGGACTCACCCGTAGCAAGCGCCGCACGGCCGCCACCATGACCGGCACGCTGCTCGCGCTCGTCCTGGTGCTGGTGTCCGGCGGCATGATCATCAGCATGCGGTCGATGATGAACACCCAGTTCGGCGACGTGCAGCGCCAGGACGCCACCGTCACTGCCGCACCGAGCACACCCGATCTGACACAGGACCTGCGAAGGATCGGCCACGTCGCACGCGTCGAACCGGTCACGGTTGTACCGGTGAACCTCACCGCCTCGGGCCGCTCGTACCAGACCACGCTGACCGGGTACCAACTCGGCACCCGCATGCACGGCTTCCGCACCGACCACGGCGGCGACGAGCCACTGCCCTCCACCGGCGTCCTCGCCGGCAAGGGGCTGGCCGCGAAACTGCACGTGGCAGTCGGCGATCCCGTCACGGTGCACTCCCCCGGCGGCGCGCGCACCGTCCGGCTCGCCGGATTCGTGGACGAGCCGCTCGGCACCTCCGTCTACGGCACTCGGCAGACCGTCCAGTCGCTGACCGGCGCCCGGACCGACTCCTACGAGCTGCGCTTCACCTCCGGCACCGGCTCCCAGCAGCGCGACCAGGTCCGCGCCCAGATCAGCCGACTGCCCGGAGTGGTCGCCTACGCCGACTCACAGGCCGTCAAACGCCAGTTCAACAGCTTCCTGAAGCTGTTCTGGATCTTCGTGGGGGTGATGCTGGTGCTCGGCGGCGTCCTGGCCCTCACCGTCATCTACGTGACGATGACGGTCAACGTCGCCGAACGGACATCGGAGCTGGCGACACTGCAGGCCGCCGGTGTGCCCCTGCGGCGCATCGCGGGCATCTTGGCGGTCGAGAACCTCACCGCCACCGCACTGGCGACACCAGTCGGACTGGTCGCCGGGGTCGCCGCGGCCTGGGCGGCCCTGAAATCGTTCGACAGCGACATGTTCTCCATGGAACTCAAGATCGGCTGGCCCACCCTGGTGCTCGCCGCCCTCGCCATGCTCGGCGCGTCGTTGCTGTCGCAGATCCCCGCCAACCGCATGGTCCGCCGCCTCGACATCGCCCGTATCGTCCGGGAGCGGGCGCAGTGACGAAGAGCCCGCCCTCCTGACAGTGGTGGAGCCCGCGGCAGAGCCTCGGGCTCCACCACTCGGTCCCGGACGCGCCCATTCGGCAGGTTTCCCGTGATTTCACAGACCGAAGGCGCGCCGGACAAGGAGATCGAAAATGCGCTGCGGCAGCAAGACCCTGGCGAACGGCAACCGGGTGGCGTCCCGCCCGACCCCATAACGCAAGCGAGGAGACCGCGAGACGGCGATCTTGGCGATCAGTTCCGCCGCCTCGGCGGGATCGGCGCCTTTCGGCAGGCTCTCGTTCAGGAGCCGCTCGGCTGCCTCGCGGACATCGTCGTAGTCGGCGATGGTCGTTCCGCCGACCGAAGCGGCCTTCAGGACCTCGGTCCTGAAGACGCCGGGTTCGATCAGCGAGACATGGACGCCCAGCGGCCGCACCTCGTATCGCAGCGCTTCGGTGTAGCGGGCCAAGGCGGCCTTGGACGCGGCGTAGAACGCCTCGTTCGGCTCGCCGACCCAGGCGGCGAGCGACCCGACGTTGATGATGCGGCCCCGCCCTCGTCGGCGCATCTCGGGCAGCACCGCGTTCACCATGCGGGCCGCGCCCAGCAGGTCGGTCTCCAGCACGGCGCGGGCCTCGTCCATCGAGGCCTCCTCGGCCATCCCTCGATGCATGACCCCGGCGTTGCTGACCAGGACGTCGACCGGCCCGGCTCGGGACACCACCTCGGCGACGCACCGCTCGACGGACTCGCTCGACCGCACGTCCAACCGCAGCATCACCACATCGCCGGCGTCCGGCAACGCCCGCCGGCTGGTGCCGAAGACACGAAAACCCTTCGCGGCGAACAGTTGCGCGGTCGCCTTCCCGATACCGGAGGACGCGCCGGTGACGAGGACGTTCTCGCGGCTGGCAGACCAGCCTGCGCGAGATCACCACATCCCACTGGACGGAGCAGCGTTCGACGAACCCTCGCGTCCGGCAGGCGGCGCAGGTGATCGGCAAGCAGCATCCCGTACCGCAGGCGCTGCTCCTCGTCTCCACCGTCCGCGCCGACACCCGCAGCTCCCTGGTGCGTCCGTTCGCGGGGACCGCCAACGACTTCATCAAGACCCACATCGAGATCCTCGAACGCACCGGCGACGTCGATTACACCAAGCCCCCGGTACCGCAGGTGCCCCGAACGCCTCGAGCAGGAACGGCCCATCAGCGCCCTGGCCGCGCCCGGTCGGTGAGTCGAGCCAGGTAGGCGTTATAGCGGGCGAGTTCGGCATCGCCGTCGCGATCGGCCTGCCGATCCGAGCGCGCCGCGGTGCGGCTGTCCGCTCTGAACCATTGGACGAACAGGGCGGCCAGGACGAGCATCGTGGGGACTTCCCCGAAGGCCCAGGCGATCGCGCCTCCGGTGGTCTGGTCGGTAACGGCGCTCAGCCGCCACGCGGTAGGCGGGTGGGCGAAGAATCCGACGATGGGGGACGCTGACATCATCACGGCGATGCCGAAGAAGGCGTGGAACGGCATGCCGAGGAACAGCTCCAGCATCCGCAGCGGATGGGGCGGGCGGTGCGGGGCCGGGTCGACTCCCACGATGGGCCAGAAGAACAGGAGCCCGACCGCAAGGAAATGGGCGAGCATCAGCTCGTGGCCGAGCCAGCTGCCCATGGCCCAGTCGAATAGCGAGGTGAAGTAGAGGCCGTAGAGGCTGCCTATGAACAGCGGCAACGTAAATAGCGGAGCTGAGACGGCCCGGGCGAAGCGGCTGCCCTGGAGCCGGGCGAGCAGCTCGCGCGGACCCAGGCGGCCACGCCGGGCGGGCAGGGTCCGCAAGGCGAGCGTCATCGGCGCCCCGAGCAGCAGCAGGATCGGGGCGAGCATGGACAGGACTATGTGCTGGATCATGTGGACGCTGAACAGCTCCATGCCGTAGCCGCCGATCCCGGTGCATGTGACTTCGGCGATGCACGCGACCCCGGCGGTCCAGGCGACGACCCGCAGGATCGGCCAGCGGTCACCGCGGCGCCGCAGCCGTGCCACCGCAGTGCCGTAGAGCACCACAGCGAGCAGGCATAGGACGGGTTCGAGCGGGAGCGGCTGCGGATGCCATGCCAGAAGTCGTTGGAGTGTGGGGTGCGCGGTCGGCATCCACATCGGCCCGCTCATGTGCATGTGTCCGTTCATGGGGTGCCCGGGTGCATGCCGGGCACGAGGGCCGGGATCATTCCCGGTGCGGGCGCCGGATCGGGAAGCTTTTGGATCATGAAAGCCGCCTTCGGTCGTCAGGGCTCCAGGAGGGCGCGGCCGACGTAGTCGCCGGGCGCCGTGGTGCCGCCGGGGACGGCGAAGACCGCGCTGGACTCGTGCCGGATGAAGCGTGTGAGGCCGTCGGCGCCGTCGAGTTTGCGCTGGACCTGGACGAACCCGGTGGTGGGGTCGTTCTGCCAGGCGATGAACAGCAGCCCGGCGTCGGGTGCGCCGTCGGCGCGGTGGCCGTCGTGGTAGGAGAATCCGCGGCGCAGGATGGTGGCTCCGCCGTTGGACTCGGGCGCCGCCACCCGTATGTGGGCGTCGCCGGGGATGGCGAGCGTTCCGTCCGGGGCGGTCGCCGACAGGTTCACCGGTGTGGTCTCGCCGCCGCCCGACAGCGGGGCGCCGTTGTCCTTGCGGCGGCCGATGACCCGCTCCTGGCGGGCGGTGGGCAGTTGCTCCCAGGTGTCCAGCAGCATCCGGATACGGCGCACGACCGCGTACGACCCGCCGTTCATCCAGGCCTCGGGGCCCGTGGTGTCGGTGACGAAGACCTTGGCGTCGAAGTCGCGGGCGGACGGGTGCGGGTTGTTGGTACCATCGACCTGGCCCATGAGGTTCCGAACGGTCATCGGCCGGCGGGTGGCCCCTGGGGCGCGGTTGAAGCCGTTCATCTGCCAGCGCACCCGTGCGGTGCCGGTCGCGGTGCGCTGCAGGATCCGCAGTGCGTGCACCGCGACGAGCGGATCGTCGGCGCCGATCTGGATCCACAGGTCACCGCCGCTCTTGGCGGGGTCGAGCGCGTCGGCGGAGAAGGGCGGAATCTCCACCAGCGCGGCGGGCATGCGATCGGCGAGCCCGGTCTTGGCAAAGAACGTGCGCCCGAAACCGAACGTCACCGTCAGCGAGGACGGGCCGGCGTCGAGCGCGATCTGATCATCTCCGCCGGGCGGCCGTCCGGCCGTCATCGCCTCGGCCGCCTGCGACCAACGCCGCATCAACCCGGCCACGGCGCCACGGTTCACGCCGGGTCGCAGGTCGAACGCGACCAAGTGCCCGCAGACCTGCAACGGCGTGGCGATTCCGGCCTGGTGACGTCCATGGAACGGAACGGCCGCGGCACCGACGGTGGCGAGCGCGGGTCCGTCGTGTTCAGGCCATCTGCGGGCGGCGGCGTCGGCCAGGCCCCCGACCGCCAGCCCGCCGACCCCGGCCCCGCCCGCCGCGCTCAGCAGCCGGCGGCGGGAGATGCCCGGGCGTTGCCTCGATTCCTCCATATGTGTTCTCCAAGTGCCTCGGTGCGCGCCGCGCCCGGGGCGGTCCCCCGGCGCGCGGCGCGCGGAATCGGTCACTGACCTGGTCGATAGGTCGCCGGCTTCACCGGCGCCTTCACGGTGATCGGCGGTGAAGCGGCGAAGCGCAGGACGAAGGTGACGGTGTCGCCGACCCGGGGCTTGCGTTTCAGGCCCATCAGCATCAGGTGGTCGCCGCCGATGCGCAGTGCCAGCCGACCGCCGGCGGGGACCGGCAAGGTCGGCTCCTTCTTCATCGCGCCGGTAGGCGTGGTGCTGTGCAGGGTGACGCTGGCTGCGAGGTCACTGGTCACCGCGGTCAGCTGATCGGACGCCCGCCCGGTGTTGGCGATGGTGAAGTACCCGGCGGCCATGTCCGCCATCGGCGGTTCGGGCACGTAGGCGCCGGTCACCGCCAGGTGCGGGCCGCTCCGGCCCGCACCGCGCGGCGAACCCGTGCCGTGCGCGGAGCAGGAGGCCACGGCCGTGGCCAGCAGCAGCGCCGCCGCGGCGGCCGGGCCCCTCACAGCCGCCCTCGGACGATCTTCGGCAGGTCGGCCGCGTACCGCTCGGTCGTCGTGCCCGAGGTGTAGATCATGTGGACCCTGTCGTCCGCCGGAGAGAAGGCCAGGACCTCAGCGCCATGGGTGACGGTGTAGGTGCCGTCGGTGTTCTTCACCGGCTTCTCCACGGCGACGCCGAGGCTGCGTGCGGCCTTCTGGACGGCGGCGAAGTCGCCGCTCAGACCGATGAAGCGGTCGTCGAAGGCGGCGAGCCACCGGTGCAGCCGCTCGGGGGTGTCGCGGGCGGGGTCGGTGGTTACGAAGATCACCCGAAGCTGCTTCTGGTCTCCGGCGGGCAGCTTCTTCACCGCGTTGGCCAGGTCGGCCATCGTCGTCGGACACACGTCGGGGCAGTGGGTGTAGCCGAAGTACATCAGCGTCGGTTTCCCGGCGGTCTGCTTGACCAGGTCGAAGGACTTGCCTCGGTCGTCGGTCAGTGTCAGCTCCGGCTTCGGCAGCGGCCGGTTCAGCCGGACGGCCGTCCCGCCCGTCGGGGAGGCAGTGGTCGTCGCGGCCGCCGCATGGCCGTCGGCGGCCGAGCCGCCGCACGCGGCGACGGTCAGGCAGACGGCGGCGAGGCCGCCGGCGAGTCCCGCGGCTCCGGCCATCAAGCGGAACGGGCGGGAGGAGGCGTGCGAGAAGGCACGCATGAAGGCCTCCAGAGGAGAGGATTCGCCGCAGGCGTGCAATTCCGCACGCGGCGACGCAACACGTGAATGGGGTCAGGCCGTGGGCACGGCCATGGCAGGCCGGCCCGCCCGACCTGCAGTGATTGAGTACAGGTGGGTGAGCGGCGCAGAACGTCGGCTAGGCCGCCTCGGCGAAGCGGCGGCTCGCGCCGGCCGGAGGCGGTCCACGCCGGATCACCGCATGGTGAAGGACGACGATCCCGTCCGGGACGGCGGCCCGCTCGCGGCGGCGCGCACCGGTGTGCAGGCGGCAGACCGGAGTCACGGCCGACCCCACCACCAGCGCGGCCAGCAACGCCGCCGCAGGCCCTGCAAGCCGTTCCGCCGTGCGCAGCGAAAGCCGGACCAGCAGCCACAAGGCGCGCTCGCCCCGATGGACGACCCAGCCGAGCAGGAAGGCGGCGGCAAGGTGAACGGCGAACATCGCCGGGCTTGGCATCAGCGGCATCGGCATGCCCGCCGCCGCATGCCCGGCCCCATGATGGGCGGCCGTCGCGTGCATGGAGGCCGGCATGCCGCCTCCGGCGCCATGCCGCCCCAGGCAGAACAGCACGTGCAGGATCACCTGCCCGCACAGCAGCGTTGCGACGATGCCCGACCGGGACCGCTCCCGATCGGCCAGCGGGGTCACCAGGACGAGCATCGCGAACACTCCCGCCAGCAGTGCTCGCCAGGAGGGACCGCCTCCGGCCACGGCCGCGTGCGCGCACGCCGACACCGAGACGCAGACGGCCGAGAAGGCCGCTGATCTGAGGACGCGCAGACCCGCGTCGGCGCGCCTCGCGCCGGGCACCGGGCCCGTCATCGCGCGGTCCGGGTCGAGCAGTCGCTCATCCCTCCGCCCCTCTGCGTCCGCCGGTCAGTTCCGCCGCCTTACCCGAAGATGTACTACGAACCGTAGTACATGCCCCCGCAGCAGGTCATGACAGCCGGACGCACCGCCCGAAGATCCCGGCGTCTCCGTGGTTCCCGCATACCATCTTTGCATAGTGCAAGAGTGGGCATAACGTGAGGCGACATGCCCTCCCCACCACGACCGACCTTGAGGAACACCAGACATCCCCGGCGACCGACCCGAACCGAGAGCACACCGCCCATGAGCCTGTCCCTCCGCGAACGCCTCATCCTGCTGCGGATCGAACGCGAACTGCGGCACCGCGATCCTCACCTGGCCGCCCTATTCGACACGCACGGCAGCGAGCCGCGCCCCAACGGCACCCCCGTGCCGCCGTCCCCCGACGAGCTTCCAGGCTGGCTGCTGATCGTCATGGCCTCGTGCGTCCTCGCCGTGGCCGTGATCGTCGCCCTGCTCTACCCATCGCTCTCCGACGCCCCGTCATCGGGTCCTTCCTCGGGGCCGGACGCCACCACGGTCTCCGCCACTCCCGGCAGCGGACGGCAGGTCTCCACACTTGAGCCCCACCGCGATTGACGGGCATGATCTGCCAGACCGGTTCCGCACCGCGGACAGGCCATCTAGCTGCAATTACGAGTGTGCGACGGGGGACAGGGCGTGGAGCCGACCGCAGGGGGCAGGCGACGATTCCTGAGGGTTCTTCCCTTCGGGATGATGACCGTGGTCGCCGCCGTCGATGTTCTCGCCGGGTCCGGCGTGGGCTACCTGCCGCTGCTGTCGCTCGGTCCCGCCTTCGCGAGCCTCTCCTGCGGGGTCCGGCGCACCGCCGCCGTCGGAGCACTCGCCGTCGCCCTCTGCGCCATACTCGGCCTCTACGATCAGAAGCTCGGCACCCGGGCCAACACCCTCACGTTCGTTTCGATCATCGGCGTGGCCGCCGCGGGCATGCTCGCCGCCGGCTTCCGCGAGCGCAATGAGCGGGAGCTCGCCGACGTGCGGACCGTCGCGGAGGTGGCGCAGCGCGTGCTGTTGCGTCCGATGCCCCGCAAGGTCGGTCCCGTCCAGGCCGCCGTCCGCTACGTCTCCGCGGCGGCCCACGCGAGGATCGGCGGCGACCTGTACGAGGTGGTGCCCACGCAACACGGCGTCCGCGTGATCGTCGGAGACGTGCAGGGCAAGGGCCTGGACGCCGTCGAGACCGCCGCGGTGGTGCTCGGCGCCTTCCGCGAAGCCGCCTACGACGAGCCCTGTCTCGATGGCGTGGCCGCCCGCATCGAGACGGCCCTCACCCGGCATCTGACCAGCGAGCAGTTCGTCACCGCGATTCTGGCCGAGATCCAGCCGGACTACGGCGCGACGCTGCTCAACCGGGGCCATCCGGCCCCACTCCTGCTCCACCGCGACGGGCTCGTCGAGCCGGTCGATCCGCCCGAGCCCGCGCCCCCGCTCGGCCTGTCCGGCCTTGCCGATGCGCCGGTACCGGCACGCGCGCAGAAGCTGGAACCGGGCGACCGGCTGCTCCTCTACACCGATGGGGTCGTGGAGACCCGTGACCAGGAAGGCACCTTCTACCCGCTGACCGATCGAGCGGCGCACCTTCTGGCCGCCGACGACCCCGAGGCGGCTCTGGACGCACTGGAAGCGGATCTGACCCGCTTCCGGGGCGCACCGCTGGACGATGACGCCGCCATGCTGCTCCTGCAATGGCGAGCACCCACCGAGCGCGGCGCGCACCGCCTCAGGTGACCAACTGAAGGCAGCCGGCGGCCATCCCGTAGCCGGAGCCGGCGGCGCACAGCAGCAGGCTCAAGGCCGGATAGGCCCTGGGTGGATCGGCCCTGGGCGGATCGTCGGATCCGCTGAGAGAGCGCTGCGCATCGAAGAACAGCCGCTCGGGCACCAGGGGGGCCCACGCCACCCGCTCCTCCTCATCGGCGGTGGTCTTGCCGATATAGGCGGGATTGCGGACGATGTCGTGGACGACCGACCATGACCAGCGCGGCCCGCCCCGCGGAGCCCGGACGCCCCTGCCCTCGAGCTCACGGATGATCGGCAGGATGCCCTGCCCCTGGGCGACCCGGCTGATGATCTCCCGGACGACGCTGGCCTGCGGCTCCATGGGCAGCTGCGTCACGTACCGCCCCCGCTCATCACGAATGCACCGGTAGCCGTAGGGCACCGGCCGACCTCTTCTCCGCGCCACCGCATCCCCCTTCACTGCACGCGGTCGCCGTTACGCCTGAGCAAGCATCCCCGCTTCCATTGCATAGTGCAATAGTTGCAACGGAACGGAGCTGCTTCGCCACGAGGAGCAGCACGCCTCCGGCACCCGCCGAGCGCTCATACCGAGGCGGCACGCCGCCCTCAGGGGCGGCTTCGCGGAGAAGGCCTCACTCCCAGCCGAGCGGAACGGCGTCGGAGACCGGTGGCTCGCCTCCGGCCTCGCTGAACGCCCGCAACGCGGCGACCAGGGCACTGCGTTCGCCCGGCGGCATACGCGCGACGATCTCGGCGATATCGGCGCGCCGCCGGGCCGTCACCTGGTCCACCACAGCGCGCCCGCCCGGGGTGAGCTCGATTCGGATCTCCCGGCCACTGTCGGGACTGGCCCGGCGATCGACCAGTCCAGAGGCGACCAGGCGGTCGACCATGCGCATCGCCGTCGACGGGTTGACGTCGAGCAGGCCGGCGAGCGTCACCAGCTTGGCGGGCCCCTGCGAGGACAGCACCACCAGCAGACGGAACTGCGGCAGCGTCACCGCGTCCTCGACGGCCGCCAGCGACCGGGCCGCGACCGCGACGAGCAGCCGCGAGGCGGTCAGCATCGCCGAGGTGAGTTCGTCGACATCCCCGACTTCGGGACCGGCGTCCCCACTTCCTTGGATCACGATCATGTTTCTACCGCTCCGGCAACGGGCGCGCCAGTCGCGCTCCGTCGCCACCGGCTCGGCCTGGGGAATGTCATTCGCGGCAAAAATGTTGCATACTGCAAAAGTTACGGGACGGACAGGGAGGGACGACTCAACAGTGGGCAACACGGTCAGCCGTCGAGAGATACCCGTCGAGACAGGCGCTCGCCTCCTGGTCACGCGGCTCCGTGAAACGCAGGGCGGGCTGATCGCCCTGGCCCTGCTGGTGGGCTGCGGGGCCGGGCTCGGCGCGGTCGTGTTCCGGGAGCTCATCACCGCGTTCACCCACCTGTTCACCGGGCATGCCGACTACTCGGTCGCGGGCCACGCGGCCAACCCGTACCTGCCGTGGCTCGGGCCGTTCTTCGTGCTGCTCGTTCCGGTGGTGGCCGGGCTGGTCTACGGGCCGCTGGTGCATCGCTTCGCCCCCGAGGCCCGCGGCCATGGAGTCCCCGAGGTCATGTTCGCCGTGGCACAGCGCGGCGGCCGCATCGGCGCCCAGGTCGCCGTCGTCAAGTCCCTGGCGTCGGCGCTGACGATCGGGTCGGGCGGCTCGGTCGGCCGCGAAGGGCCCATCGTGCAGATCGGCGCGGCGCTCGGCTCGGCCCTCGGCCGCCTGGCCCGCCTGACCGAGAACCGGCTGCGCATCCTGGTCGCCTGCGGCGCCGCCGGTGGCATCGCCGCCACCTTCAACGCGCCCATGGCCGGGGTCTTCTTCGCCATGGAGCTCATCCTGCGCGACTACACCGTCGAATCCTTCGGCGTCGTGGTGCTCGCCAGCGTCACCGCCAGCGTCATCGGCCGCGCCGTCCTCGGCTCCGAGCCCTTCATGTCACCGCCCCACTTCGAGGTCGCCCACCCCGCCGAGTACGTCCTGTTCGCCCTGCTGGGGCTGCTCGGCGCGGTGGTCGGAGTCGGGTTCACCCGCGTCCTGTATCTGGTCGAGGACCTGTGCGACCGGGCCTGGCGCGGCCCCGAGTGGCTCCGCCCCGCCGCCGGCGGCCTGCTCCTCGGACTCCTCCTGCTCGCCGTCCCGCAGATGTACGGCGTCGGCTACCCCGTGCTGCAGAACGCCGTCAACGGCCGGTACGCCATCGCCTTCCTGCTCGTGCTGCTTATGGCGAAGATCGCCGCGACGAGCCTGACCATCGGCATCGGCGGCTCCGGCGGCGTGTTCGCCCCCAGCCTGTTCATGGGCGCCATGCTCGGCAGCGCCTTCGGCGCCGCCGCCCACCACGCCGTCCCGTCCCTCACCGCCTCGCCCGGCGCCTACGCCCTCGTCGGCATGGGCGCGGTCTTCGCCGGCGCCGCCCGCGCGCCCATCACCGCCGTCGTCATCCTCTTCGAGCTCACCGGCGAGTACTCCATCATCCTGCCGATGATGACCGCCATCGTCGTCGCCGCCCTGATCGGCAGGCGGCTCACACCCGACACCATCTACACCCTCAAGCTGCGCCGCCGCGGCGTCGACCTGGACGCGCCGTCCGTCGACCCGCGGATGACCGCCCCGGTCTCGACCGTCATGGCCCCGGTCCCCGAGCCCCTGCCCGCCTCCTCGACCATCGCCCCCGCGTCCCGGCGCCTGGCCCTGTCCGCCCACGGCGCCCTCCCCGTCATCGACGGCGACGGCGCCTACCAAGGCCTCGTCACCTCCCGCGCGGCCGCCGAAGCCCTGGCCGACCCCGAACCCCGCGGGACGGAAGGCGGCCGTCCGGCGACCGTGGGCGCGCTGGCCGAGATGCCCGCCCCGCTCACCGCCGACATGCCCCTCGCCGACGCCCTCCACCACCTGACCACCACCGACGGCACCGGCCTGCCCGTCCTCGACACCGACCGCTCCGCCCTCGTCGGATGGGTCACCCACCAAGCGGTCCTCCGCGCCCTCCACGCTCCCCGGCCGGCGGCCGCGGTCTCGGCCGAGCCGACGAACGCGATCTCAGACGCCCTGACCGAAGCATCCGCCCCTCCGCAACAGACATCCGTGTGACCGAGTACGAATCCCCGGCGTGCAGGACAGCCCGACCGGCCTCAGCAGTCGTCACGCTTCGTCCCGGCCGTAAAGGCACCTCACCCGATGACCCCACAACAACTCGAGGAGCGGCTGCGCTCTGGTCTCGGCCACGTCCTCATGACCTCGGCGTTCTTCGACGCTCTCCACCTCGCCGTCTGGGAGGCGGTCAGCAACGCCATACGGCACGCGGCGACCCCGGACCCCGCCGTCGACGTGCGGACCGAGCCGACCGGCGACGTCGTCGTCACCGTCACCGACCACGGCCCCGGCTTCGACCGAGCCGAGATCTCGCACATCACCGCCCCCTACCGGGGTCTCGCTCTGATCGCCGCCAACGTCACCTCCGTCGCCTACTCCCCGGCTCCCGAGGGAGGAACCATCGTCACGCTCCGAAAGGCACTGCCCCGCAACGACCGGTGAGGCGCCGGCCGGCAGCCTGTGACGTAGATGGTCCCCGGTCGGCCGTGTAGTCGTCGCGTCGGACGAGGCGGCCGCTCATGCGATCCGGGCGCTGTGAGCGATCTGTGAGCGGTCTGCGGCACCGTCGCCGTCATGGACGACGCGATCCGGGCCGAGGGCCTGGTCAAGAAATTCGGTAAGACGGTCGCGCTGGACGGTGTGGACCTATCGGCTCCCCCGGGCAGTGTGCTCGGGCTGCTGGGCCCAAACGGCGCGGGGAAGACGACGGCCGTGCGGGTGCTCGCGACGCTGCTGCGGCCCGATGCGGGGCGGGCCGAGGTGCGGGGACTGGACGTGGTGCGCGACGCCGCGAGGGTGCGCCGGCTGATCGGGCTCACCGGGCAGTACGCGTCCGTGGACGAGGACCTGACCGGGGCCGAGAACCTCGTGCTGATCGGGCGGCTTCTCGACCTGCGCAAGGCCGAGGCGCGCGCCCGCACCGTCGAACTGCTGGAGCGGTTCGGGCTGACCGACGACGCGGGGCGCAAGGTGTCGACGTACTCGGGCGGGATGCGGCGCCGCCTCGACCTGGCCGCCAGCATGATCGCCCGGCCCGCCGTGATCTTCCTGGACGAGCCGACGACGGGCCTGGACCCCGGGCGCCGGGAGGAAGCGTGGCGGCTGATCCGATCGATGACGGCCGACGGCGGGACCGTCCTGCTGACCACCCAGTACCTGGAGGAGGCCGACGCGCTCGCCGACGCGATCACGGTGATCGACCACGGCCGGGTGATCGCGACGGGGACGCCCGCGGACCTGAAGCGCGTCGCGGGTGGGCAGACCCTCACCGTCCGGCCGCGCGACCCCGGACGGCTGGTGGAGACCGCGGCGGTCCTCAACACGGTGACCGGCCGCGACGCCGAGTCGCCCAGCCGAGGCGTGCTCGTCGCCCCGGTCGTCGGCGAGGACGGGGACCGCGCGCTCGCCGAGACCGTCCGGCGCCTCGCCGCCGCGGGGATCTCCGTCACCGAACTGTCACTGCGGCTGCCGAGCCTGGACGAGGTCTTCTTCACCCTGACCGGCCACCGCACCGGCGACACCAGCGAGGGAGAGGCCGCATGACCGCGACCATCGACACCACGACGACGATCGTTCCGCCGGCCAGGCGGCCGTTCGGGCTCGTCCGGCACAGCCTGCTACTGGCGGGCCGCAGCCTGACCAAGAACCGGCGGAACCCGGGCCTGCTCAGCGACGCCCTGTTCGTCCCGATCATCTTCCTGCTGCTGTTCGTGTACCTGTTCGGCGGCGCGGTGGCGGGCTCGACGCACCGGTACCTGCAGTACATCTTCCCCGGCGTGCTGGTGATGACGGCGATCCTGGTCGGGATGCTGGCGACCGGGCTCAGCATCAACACCGACATCAAGAAGGGCGTGTTCGACCGGTTCCGCAGCCTGCCGATCGGCCGGTCGGCTCCGCTCGCCGGCTCGGTCATGGGCGACCTGATCCGCTACGCCGTCGCCGTGGTGGTGCTGTTCGCCACCGGCTACCTGCTGGGCTTCCGCGTCGAGACCGGGCCGCTGCGGGCGCTCGGCGCGGCGGCGCTGGCGGTGACGCTCGGGTTCTGCATGAGCTGGATCACCGTGCTGATCGGCGTGCTGATCCGGGAGGAGGTCATCGTGCAGTCGGTGGCGTTCCTGGGCATCTTCCCGCTGGCCTTCGGGACGAGCATGGTCGTGCCGACCCGCACCCTGCCCGGCTGGCTGCGGGCGTGGGTGAAGGTGAACCCGGTGAGCCACGCCGTGGACGCCTGTCGCGGCCTGCTGATCGGCGGGCCGGTCGCGCACCAGGCAATGCTCACGCTGGTGTGGTCGGCGATGTTCCTGATGGTATTCGCGCCGCTCGCGGTGGCCGCCTACCGGCGGCGCAGCTGATCGTCCAGAAGGGCGAGCGCGTCGGCGACCTTCAGGGCGGCGCCCTTCGCGTAGGCGTCCCGGTAGGCGCGCTCCCCCAGGGCGCGCCGCAGCAGCCGGGACGCCTGGACGACATCGGGATTGAACGCGTCGGGCGAACCGCGCAGAACCGATGCGGCGCCGAGGGTCTCGGCCGCCGCCTCAGGCGCGGACGCGGCGCCCAGCCGTGCCACCGCGATGCCGGCGACCGCGGCGATCGGCAGGTCGGGCGCATCCATGGCCAGGGCAAGGGCTTTGCGGAGACGGCGGCGGGCTCCGTCCGGGTCGTCCGCCTCGATCGCCAGGTGCGCCATCGCGGTCTCCACCAGCGAACCGAACTGGGGGTAGGAGGGGACGCGGGCGAGGTACTGCTCGGCGGCCGCGTAATGGTAGCGGGCCTCGTCGGCGTCGCCGTCGTGGCGGGCGATGTCGCCAAGGGCGAGATGCGCGGGGACCAGGTGCCGGACCGGCGTCGCGGCACCAGGGCCGGTCATCGCGGCGAGCTCGTCCCGGGCCCGCCCGACGTCGCCGGAGCGGGCCCGGGCCACCGCGAGCATCACCCGCTGCATTCCCGCGCCTCCCTCCTGCCCCAGCTCGCGCAGCAGCTCGACGGACTCCTCCAGCTCGGCGATCGCGGTCTCGAAGTCGCCCGCCACCGTCCGTGTTTCCGCCGAGAACGCCAGCGCCAACGCCAGCCCCGCCCGCTCACCGGACCGCCGGAATCCCGCCAGGGCCGCGGCGATGTCGCGGGCGCCCTCGTCCATGGCACCGCGGTTACCGTTCAGCATCGCCCGCACCAGGTGCAGAGCGGCACACGCCCAGGGATCCGGCTCCGCGCTCAGGCCGCGGTCGACGGCCGCGAGCCCGCGGACGGGGTCGTCGTCGAGCAGCGCGGCGGACGGTTCGGCGAGCGCGGCGAGCGGATGCCCGGCGGCCGCGCCCGGTCGTAACCGTCGAAGCAGCGGATCATCGCGAGCGCCGCCGCCTGACAGGACGGTGTTGAACGCGTAACTGCCAAGAGCCACCGCGGCGGCGTCGCCTGGGACGGTTTCCTCACCCCGCATCCCCAGCACGAGGCGCAACCGCCGTGCCGCCTCGGCGTGATCCCCCTGGATCATCCAGAACGAGGCGAGCGCCGCCCCAAGGCGGACGGCGGACGCGGCGCCGTCCGACTCGACCGCCCACGCCAGCGCCGCGGACAGATTGTCGCGCTCGCCATCCAGCCTTTCGATCCAGTGCAACTGCCCGGCGCCGCGCAGGTGCGGCTCCGCGCGTTCGGCCAGGTCGAGGAAGCACGCCAGATGAGCCGCCCGCGCCGCGCCGGTCTCCCCCGCCGCCTCCAGCTGCTCCAGCCCGTACTCGCGGATCGTCTCCAGCATCCGGAAGAGCGGCCGCGGACCGTCGATCACCTGGAGCAATGACCGGTCGGCGAGGGCGTCGAGGGCCTCCAAGGCGTTCGCCCGTCCGCCGACTCGTGCCGCACCCTCCGGGCTGATCGCCCCCGGGAAGACCGACAGCCGCGCGGCGAACCGGCGCTCGGGGCCGTCCAGCAGGTCCCAGCTCCAGGCGACCACGGCGCGCAGCGTCCGGTGCCGCGGCAAGGCCGTGCGGGCTCCGCCGCCCAGCAGGGCGAACCGGTCCTCCAGCCGCGCGGCGAGCTGCTCGGCGGGCATCGTGCGCAGCCGCGCGGCGGCCAGCTCGATCGCCAGTGGCAGCCCGTCCAGCCGACGGCAGATGTCGCCGACCAGGGCGGCGTTCTCCGCGCCGACCTCGAAACCGCGCCGGACCGCCGCCGCCCGCTCCCCGAACAACCGCACCGACTCCGCCTCGCCCATCGGCGGGACCGGGCACAGCGCCTCTCCGTCCAGCCCGAGCCGTTCCCGGCCGGTCGCGAGGATCCGCAGGCCGGGGCAGCGGCCGAGGAGATCATGGGCGAGCCGGGCGGCGGCCTCCACCACGTGCTCGCAGTTGTCCAGGACGATCAGCGCCTCGTCCGGCGACAGCGCGTCGACCAGCAGCTCCGTGGCGCTGCGCCGCCCCATGCCGTCCCGTAGCCCGAGGGCCTCGGCCACCGCCCGCGGGACCCTGTCCGGGGCGGCGACCGCCGCCAGCTCCACCAGCCACACCCCGCCCGGGAACCGGCCGGCCACCTCCGCCGCGACGGTCGTCGCCAGCCGCGTCTTGCCCGCACCGCCCGGGCCGACGAGGGTGACCAGCCGCCCCTCCCAGAGCCGGCTCGCGATCCACGCGCGCTCTTCCTCCCGCCCGACGAAACCGGTCGACGGGGCGCGCAGGTTCCCCCGCGGCCGCTCCGGCGGAGCCGACCGCAGTACCGCGAGGTAGGCCTCCCGCGACTCCGGCCCAGGGTCGGCGCCCAACTCCTCGGCCAGAACGTCCCGGAACCGCTCGTACGCCGCCAGCGCCTCGGCGGGGCGTCCCGCACGGTGCAGAGCCCGCACCAGCAGCGCCTGCACCCGCTCACGCAGCGAATGCCGCGCCGCCAGCCCATCCAGCTCCGCGACGAGCCCCGCAGGATCGGCTCCTGCGGCGAGGTCCGCAGCGACACGGTCCTCCGTCGCGGCGAGCCGCAACTCCTCCAGCCGGACGGCCGCGGCGTCGGCGAACGGCAAGCCCGCCGCATCCGTCAGCGCATCCCCTCTCCACAACTCCAACGCCTCGCCCAGAACGGCGGACGCGCGAAGGGCGTCGCCCTCCCGCAAAGCCCGGGCACCCTCGCGAGCCAGCCGCTCGAAGGACAGCGCGTCAACCGCCTCACACGGAACATCCAGCACGTATCCCCCGGGCAGCGACCGCAGCAGCCCCTCGGGCAGCACCCGCCGCAACCGCGAGACCAGCGCCTGCAACGCATGAACGCGATCGGACGGCCCACCTTCCGGCCACAAATCGCGCACCAGCACATCAACCGCGACCGGCCGACCCGGCTCCAACGCCAACCTGACCAACAGCACCCGCAACCGCGCGCCGCCCACCGCGACGCCAACGCCCTGATCGGTCACCGACACCGGCCCGAGGATCGCAACGCGCATGCCCTCACTCTGCCACCGGCGGCTCCGCGAAACGGCTCCGGCAGAAACCGATGGCGGCGTGCAGCGCTCCCTGCTGTCTCAATCGCGCAACCCTCGGAGTCGACATCGCCTTGAGCCCCGCCAAGAAGCCGCACACGATTCGCGGGAGCGGCTACGCGCATTGCCAGTCGCCGGACATCCACGAGTCCGCGAGCAACAGGGCGCCTGGAGGTACCTTCACGAGATCTGTGCCCTGGGCGGGCGCGGCCGAGTGAGGAAGCCGGTGATGGCGGCGGCAATGGCAGGGTAATCGTCCCCGAACCAGATGAAGTGGCTCGGGGCGGTACTGGTGAGGAGGCGGGCGCCGGGAATGGCGGCGGCCAGTGCCTCGGCCTGTGCGAAGGGCACGGCGCGATCTCTGGGAGCAGCGATGATCAAGGGCGGCTGCTCGACGAAAGGCACCTGCCCCCCGCGCGCCATGCTGCGCAGGTCCGCAGCGAAGCCGGAGCCTGAGCGCATCCGCGCGAAGAGGTCCAGCAGCAGTGCGCGGTGTTCGGCGGACAGCCCGGAGACGAGCCCGGGGATCGGCCCGGTGGTCAGATCGCGTAGCAGCAGGTACAGCGCCGTCCGCGGGGCCCGACGGACCAGGCCGTGGACGAACGCCCAGCTGGCGCGTTCGACCAGCGGCGCGAACAGCAGGTTTCCGCCCAGCCGCGTGCGGCGGTCGGGCCAGGGAAGGAAGCCGACGGCGCTTTCCAGGATGAGACGCTCGACGAGGTCGGGATGCCGGGCGGCGAGGATCACCGCCGTCGGGCCGCCCGCCGACTGGCCGACGACCGCCGACAGCCGCTCGATTCCCAGGCCGGCGCAGAGTTCGGCGACCGCATCGGCGAACCGGGAGGGAGACGGCCCGGTGCCGATCGGCGTGCGGCCGTATCCTGCCCGCGACGGTGCCAGCACCGAGCATCCGGCCTCGGCGAACACCTCCTCCCCCAGCGGCAGGCTCGCCCGCATGTGCCCGCCGTGCAGGATCAGCACGACGGAGCGCCCGCGCTCTTCGAAGCGATACTCCAGCGGCCCGAAGGACGTCTCGGTGACAGTGGTCGGACGCTCGCGCATGGAGGTGCTCCCTGCCGTGGGCCTACGTCTTCCTGGCCGGGGACAGCCGGCCGGGGCCAGGATGTCACCGCTGCGAAAGCGCGCGACCGGCCACGTTCGGCCGGTGGGCCTGCGGCATGCAGTCGCCTCACCCGGATGGGCGGGCGTCCGGTAGGGCGGCTTCGGCTTGCGCGGCGGCATTACGGATACCGCGGGGGCGGCCGGCCCGGACCCATTGCCAGTACAGTCCTGCCGCGATGGCCAGTGACGCGCCGATGGAGACGATCGGGTCACCGCGGGTCAGGTTGACCACAAGTGTGAAGGCGACGGCCAGCGCACCGACCACGTTGACGACCAGGAACGTCCACCGCCGGTCGCGGAACGAGAAGCGTGTCATCGCGGTCAGGCCCGCGATGAAGCTGACGAACACCGACGCGGCGTAGAACAGGACGAGTCTTTGGTCGCGGCCTCCTGCGGCGGCGGTCGCCGCGGCGGAGATCAGCAGGAACACCAGGACACCCCAGTACGGCGTGTGATGGACATTGGTGCGTCCCACCCAGGCCGGCAGGATCCCGCTGCTGGTGCCGTCTTCGCGGTTCGGGGTACGGGCCAGCGCCTTGAGAAGTCCGGGCCCGGCCTGGAACGACGAACTGGCGGCTGCCAGCAGCAACAGGGCCGTAAGCGCCTGGAACGCCGCGAACACCGGGCCGGGAGCGGCGACGTGGGCCAGGCCGGCGATCTGGGTCGTGTCCGAAGGGGGAACGCCTATTTTCAGCCGTACCGCTTCTGCCGTCAGCCCCAGCGTCAGGGTTCCGACGATGGCCAGGGTGAGCCACAATGTGATGCGGCCGAAGCGGCGGCGGCCCCGGTCGTCCAGCTGGCCCAGCTGCGCGATCGCCGAGGACGGCGCTTCGATTCCGGTGGCCAGCGCCATCGCGACGGGGAAGGCCAGGGCGACCGCCAGCACCGGCGGGTGGGCGGCGTGGGAGGTGATGGTCCCGGTCGGGTGAGGAGCGGCGGATATGCCGCTCACCAGGACCGCGGCCGCCACGACGATGAATGCGACGGTCATTACCGCGAAGACGGTCCGGCCGAGGTGCCCGAACCAGGTGCCTCCCGCCACCGCGACGACCAGCAGCACCGCGATCACGATCCGCCACGGCGCCAGGGCGGGAGCGACGGCGATCACGGCCGAGGCACCGGCGGCGGAGCTGATGGCGATGGTCAGGACGAAGTCGACGATCAGTGCGCCGATCGGGACGAACGCGGCTCCTTCCCCGAAGGCCTCGCCGGTCGCGGCGGCCGCGCCACCGCCCTGGGGGTATCGCGCCACCAGCTGGTGGTAGTTGACGATGACCAGCACCACGATCGCCACCACCAGGCTCATCGTGGCGAACAGCAGACCGAGATCACCCTGCAGAGCCCGCAACGCGGCCTCGATCGCATAGGCCACCGACGACACTGGATCAGCCATCACCGCGAACGCGAACGCGAACAGCAGTATGGGCCGCGCATGCATCACCCCGGCGGCAGCAGGTGACCGCGCCGGCTTCCCGTAGCGCTGCCTGTTCTCCGCCCCCATGGTGTGCGCCCTTCCGCTGGACAGACGGGTTCTGACCGCCGACCAGACTTCCCGGCACACCAACGGAGAAAGTACCCGCCTGACCCGGGTCAATCCGGTCGCGGGCCGCTGTGTCTCCATGGACGGTCATGCTCGGCCGGACGCGGTCCGCCATGGCGAGCGTGCCTGAACGGGCCGGTCATAGGTAGCGCAGCCACAGGTACGGGGTACTGATCGCCACCGTGGTCAAGGTGACGATGATGCCGTACTTGGTGAAGTGCCAGAAGCTGATCGGGGTGCCGTTGCGGGCGGCGATGCCGAGCACGACGACGTTGGCGCTCGCGCCGATCGCGGTGGCGTTGCCGCCGAGGTCGGAGCCGAGCGCCAGCGCCCACCACAGGACGTGCTCGCCGCTGGCGTGTTCCTGGTGGACCAGGTCGGCGACGATCGGGCTCATCGTCGCGACGTAGGGGATGTTGTCGACGATGGCCGACAGTCCGGTCGAGGCCCACAGCAGCAGCATCGCCGTGAAACCCACCTTGCCGTGGGTCGCGTCGGCCGCCGCGCGCGAGACGTCGCCGATCACTCCGGTCTCGACCAGCCCGCCTACCATGATGAACAGGCCGCCGAAGAACACCAGGGTCGGCCATTCGACCTCTTCCAGCGCCTGCTCGATGGTGACCTTGGTCGCGGCGACCAGGAGTCCCGCTCCCAGGAGCGCGACGGTGGACGGCTCGTAGTGCAGCACCGGATGCAGCACGAACGCGGCGATCACCAGGCCGAGCACGCCGAGGCCCTGGACGAGCAGCCGCCGGTCGGTGATGGCCTCCTTCTCCTGCAGCGCCATGACCGCCGCGACGCGCTCGGGATCGTAGGTGAACGAGGCGCGGAACAGCCACCGGCACAGCCCGCAGAACACCACGACCAGCACCACCACCAGCGGCGCGAGATGGACCAGGAAGTCATTGAAGGTCAGTCCACCGCGGCTGGCGATGATGATGTTGGGCGGGTCCCCGACGAGCGTCGCGGTGCCGCCGATGTTGGACGCCATCACCTCGGCGATCAGATAGGGGACGACGTTCAGCGCGAGCCGCTCGCACACCAGGAAGGTGACCGGTGCGACCAGCAGCACCGTGGTGACGTTGTCCAGCAGCGCCGACGCGCCCGCGGTGATGACCACCAGCATCACCATGAGGCGGTACGGCTTGCCGCGCGCGCGTTTCGCGGCCCAGATCGCCACGTACTCGAACACCCCGGTCTGCCGCAGCACCGAGACGATCACCATCATGCCCAGCAGCAAGAAGACGACGTTCCAGTCGATCCCGGTCTCTTCGGAGAAGAAGGCCGCGCGGGCGTCGGTGACGTGCAGCAGGAGCATCAGTCCTGCGCCGCCGAGCGCCACCGCGGTGCGCGGAACCTTCTCCGAGGCGATCAGCACGTAGGCGATGACGAAGATCGTGATTGCGGCTGCGGCGGCCAAATCGCCTCCAGGTCGGGGGGAACGGTCATGGGATGCGACGAACTGGTCCGCCATGACGGGGACGGCGAATCACCCCGTCCGGCGATCAGGAGCCGGTGTCCTCCCGCCCCGAGTGGTGCGTGCGGTGGCTCAGCGAGCGCGCCCGGTCGAACCAGGCGGGGACGTCGCGTTCCTCGTCGAAGCCGCGCGCGACGATGATGTCGGTGGAGGAGTGGGCCAGGATCGACAGCACGATGGTCACCGCGACCAGGTGGAAGATCTTGTCAGCGGCGTCGATCCGCGAGTCCAGCACCAGCAGCCCGTACACCACCGAGGCGAACCCCTTGGGGCCGAACCACATCACCGCGCCCTGCTCGCGGGCGGTCAGCCCGGACCTCAGGAACGACACCCAGATCGCCACCGGCCGCGCGACCACCAGCGCCAGCACCGCGAACGCCCAGCCCGTCCAGCCGACCTCGCCCAGGAACGCCGGCGAGATCAGCGCACCGAACACCAGCAGCGCGGCCAGCTTCAGCAGTTCGGCGACCAGCTCGCCGAACTCCTCGAACGCGGCGCGATGCTGCTCCCCCATGGACGCGACCGTGATCCCAGCGGCGAACGCCGCCAGGAACAGGTTGCCGTGCGTGGCTTGCGCGAGCGCCAGCACCAGCAGCCCGATCGCGACGGCGTTCAGCGGCTCGTACTTCGGTGAGATCGCGAACAGCCGGGTGCGTTCCAGCATGATCGCGGCCCAGGGCACCACCACACCGATCACCAGGCCCAGGGCCAGCTCCCAGGCGAGCTCCCCTAGGTGCAGATCGCCACTGCCCTTGGCGATGGCCAGGAACAGCACCACGAACGGCAGGACGATGCCGTCGTTGACGCCCGACTCCACGTTCAGCAGATGCCGCAGCCGCGGCGGGACACGGTCGTTGCCGACCAGCGCCGCCGCGAACACCGGGTCGGTGGGGGTGAGGATCGCGGCGATGAGCAGCGATTCGATCCAGTCCAGGCCGACCACGTACCGCGCCAGCACCGCGGTCACCAGCAAGGTGAGCGGCAGGCCCCAGCCCAGCGCCCGCCCGGGCAGCCGCCACGCGGCGCGCAGGTCACGCCACCCGGCGTGCATCCCGTCGGTGAACAGCACCGCGAACAGCGCCAGCTCCGCCAGCCCGGACACGATCCCGTTGCCGGGCTGGAGACTGACGGCGCCGGTGACACCGTCCCCCAGCAGGAACCCGCCGACCAGGAACAGCGCCGCCGTCGACAGCACCGTCCGGTGCGCCAGGCTGGACAGCAGAACGGCCAGCAGCAGCAGCGCAGCGAACGCCAGCAGCAGATTCGTCATCGGTGACCAGGGCTTTCTGGGTCGACAAAACAGGACCTGCCGACCAGACTTCCCGGCTCACCAAGGCACGACCTTAACGGGATCTCGCGGTGTTTTCCACGCGACGCCGCCCCGCTGCGGGCCCCTCTTCGGCCGCGGACACCATGAACCGGGCCTGGTATAACGTCGGAGCGTGCGCGCCCGTGACCTCGCCGTCGAGTACCCCACCGTGACCCCCGACACCAACGCGCTGGAAGCCGCTCGGCTGCTGACCGAGCACGCTCTCCCCGGGCTGATCATCGTCGACACCGAGCGGCGCCCCAAGGCGGTCCTGCCCGGATCT
The DNA here is from genome assembly GCF_040299565.1 of Spirillospora sp. NPDC000708. NCBI lineage: Bacteria > Bacillati > Actinomycetota > Actinomycetes > Streptosporangiales > Thermomonosporaceae > Spirillospora > Spirillospora sp. NPDC000708. Next base: position 88,577 of record NZ_JBEPCJ010000014.1, on the reverse strand, counting down.
CAGCTGCTGAGGTCCATCGTCCCCAAGTACGTCCAGGACGACCCCAACCTCGCACGCGTCTACGACGAGCAACATGCCGACCTGCTGTGCCGGCAACTCGCCGGCAAGACCGTCGCCGACCTGCTCACCAAGGCCAAGGCCCCCTGCCCGCCGTCGACGCCAACGCGACGGCGATGGAGATCGCCAGCATCATGGCCGCCACCCGCAGCCCTGTGGTGGCGGTCTCCACCGACCCGAAGGGCACCGACGCCCCGCTCCTCGGCGTCATCACCGTCGCCCAACTCCTCGACCATCTGCTCCCGCGCGCCTGACGCCGGTCATCTCCGAACCGCTCAAGGCGAAGGCAGTCGCCGATCGCCAGGAGCGTGGAAGCGACCATTCGGTAGACGAGAGGGCAAGTCGGCGTGGCCGGTGATGCGCCCTAACTGCAGGCGGCAAAGCAGACGAGCGTAAATAGGCTCGGCGATGCCGCCGAGAGCGCACTGCCGCTGCCGGTGAACGGTTCACGTGCCAGATCCTCGGCGAGGAGTGCGCCGCCTCAGGGCGGGCGCTGTGGGGTTCAGCCGAGGTCGCGGTGAGCGAACCGCCAGGTCCCGGCGGCGATGAGGACGACGGTTACGGCAGCCAGGGCGCCCGAGTCAGCGAGCCGGATGCCGTTCTTGAGGGGTTCGCCATCGATGTAGTAGTGGAAGGGCGTGAGGTGGCGCAGCCAGCCGGCGCCGATCTGGGGAGCGAAGCCGTGGATGGCGTAAGTGAGTACGCCCACCCCGGCGGTGGTACCGAACACGGTGGCGCGGCCTGTGCCGGTGGCGCCACCGATGGCAGTGGCCAGGGCGCCGAACAGTGTGCCCAGCAGCGCGACATTGAGGGCCTGGGCGGTGAAGTGGCCGAGCGGGATGGTGCCGAGTTCAGCGCTGGTGCGCACGGCCAGCAGGGCGCCCAGCACCACCGCGGCTATCAGCAGGGCGCCAGTGGCCAGGGCCGCGAAGCGGTGCAGTAGCAGGCGGGTGCGGCCGATGGGGTGGGCCAGCAGCAGCTCGAGGTAGCCGGACTCCTCGTCGGCGGAGACCATGCGCGCGCCGGTGGCGGCGCCGTAGAAGGTGGCCAGCAGCGGGACCAGCAGCCCGAACACCGCTCCCTGCAGGTAGCCGGCGGCCGAGGTCATGTCTTCCAAGCCGAACCCGCGCATCGCCTTGGGCACGTTGCGGGCGGTATCAGCGGTGACCTGCGGGTAGAAGCCGGCGTACATCATCGCCAGCAGGCCGGTAGCCGCCGCCCAGACGGTGAAGACGCGCCGGTTGTCGAACAGCGTCTTGGTGAACATTGAGCGGCTGAAGGCGCGAGCCGGCGCAGAGGTGCCGGACGGCACGGCCGGGGAAGCGGTGGTCATGTCGATTCCTCTGCGTGTGAGGGGTTCAGGAGAGGGAGTCACGAACGGCGGAGGTTTGGCGGGTCAGGCGCTGCGGCCGTCTGCGGCGGTTTGGGAGTGTTCGCCGGCGTAGTAGGCGTGGAACAGCTCTTCCAGGTCCTGGGTGTCGGTGCGCAGGGCGGTGACGGTGTGCCGGGCGGCGGCCTTGATCAGGGCATCGGGACTGCCGCCCACACGACAGGTCAGGGTGGTCCCCTCCACCGCCAGGCCGGTGATGCCGGGCAGGCCGGTGAACTCTTCGGCCTGGACCGGCGCGGCGAAGTCGATGCGCACTTGCAGGAATGATCCAGCGCGCAAACCGGCCACGGTGTCGAGGGCGACCAGGCGGCCTTCGCGGATGATGGCCACCCGGTCGGCGACCGCCTCCACCTCGCTCATGATGTGGCTGGACATGAACACCGTCTGCCCGGCCGTTTTGGCCTCGGTGACCATGTCCAGAAAGGTCTGCTGCATCAGCGGGTCCAGCCCAGAGGTGGGCTCGTCCAGGATCAGCAGCTCGGGGTGGTGCATGAACGCCTGAACCAGGCCGACCTTCTGACGGTTGCCCTTGGAGAGGCTCTTGATCCGCGCGTTCAGGTCCAGCGCCAGGCGGTCGGCCAGCTCGATGATCCGCGCCGCGGGGACTCCGCCGCGCATGTCGCCCAGGAAGGCCAGGCACTCACCGGCCTTCTGGCGGCCGTCGACCACGAAGTCGCCGGCCAGGTAGCCGATGCGGCGACGCAGCTCGACGTTGGCGCGAGGGTCACGCCCCAGCAGCCGGACGGTGCCGACGGTGGGGCGGATCAGGTCCAGCAGCAACCGGATGGTTGTGGACTTGCCGGCACCGTTGGGGCCGAGGTACCCGAATACCTCTCCCGTCTCCACACGCAGGTCGAGGCCAGAGAGGCCCCGCCGAACGACCCGCTGGGGCCAGTGCCCGGATACATAGGTCTTGGTGAGCTCGGTGAGCTCGATCGCCGCACGCATGACCCAAGAGAGTATCAGAATCTTCAAAGATTTTTGAAGATTCGGAGCTGTTAGGCTCGCTCTATCATCGTGGACCGAGGGGGGACGACCTTGGCAGACACCACCGAAGCCGCCGAACGGATGGCCTTGACGCTGGCTCAGGGCGGCATGCAGAAGGCGACGGCGCGCGTGATGGCGGCTTTCCTGTTCGCCGACACCGACAGCGTCACGGCCCCCGAGTTGGCCGAGCAACTCGGCATCAGCTCCGGCTCGGTGTCAGGGGCGATCAAGATGCTGTCCACCGTCGGGCTGATCGAGCGGGTGCCCGCCCCGGGAAGCCGCCGCGAACACTACCGGCTGCGTGACGGCGCGTGGGCCACGCTGATGTCGGCGCAGAACGGCATGGTGCAGGCCATGTTCGAGGCCGCCGACGAAGGCATCGCCGCTGCGGGCCCCGACTCCCCGGCCACCCGGCGGCTGGAGGAGATGCGTGACTTCTACGGCTTCATGTTCCGTGAAATGCCCGCTCTGGTCGAGCGCTGGAGCGCCGAACGGGGCACCACCTCCCACCCCACCGCCGGCATGCCCGCCTCAGACAGCTGAACCAGCGTCATGGCGCACGGCTCGCTGCGGGCGAGGGCGCACTGAAGGCGATGCCAGGCCCAGCTCTTGATCATCAGCTGATCCTCCGGGGGCGGCTGGTGGCCGCGGGGCGAGCCATAGCGGTCGAGCTGGGGATGGTTCCGCCGCGCCAGCCAGGATGATCAGCGGTGCGTTGCGCAGCGACGCGCAGTCCGCCGTGCCCCTGAAAGCGTCCAGCAGCGCCCTGGCCCGCCGCTTGCGCGGCGCAAGGGCCTGAACTTCAATCGGCCAGGCGTCACCCACACTGTCCGAGCACGGCGCGGCCACCCCACAGCCCACATCACCGCCCCTTGGGCGAACTGCCGCTCTACCTGTTCGGCCGCAAGGACGCCGCGTACCTCCAGGTCAGCGTGCAACCGCCGCGATCCTCGGTCGGGCACGTAACGCGCCCTCCGATCCAGGAACTCCTGAACCAGGGGCCATGGCGACCTCGTGCGCCGAGGCGGACGGGCCGTCACATGCCCTCGGATGGCGAGGAGCGTTCGGCGTCTGCCGCCTTGATGTGCTTCCAGCGCTTGTAGATCTCGGCCAGCTCGTTCTGGAAGAACCTGAAGAAGTCGCGCATCTCAGCCATCCGGGCTCCAGGCGACGTCTCGGTGCCGCCCAGCACGCCGACGCCTTCGTCGGCCAGGTCCGCGATCATCTTGAAGTAGACGGCCTTGGACACGCTGCCCTCGTACCAGGTGTCCTCCGTCAGCCGGTAGCGATGGCTCCGCGACCCGGCGGTCGGTTCGCGCACGAGGATCCCGATGTGCATCAGGTGGCGCACGGCCGTGGAGATCGCGCCCGGGCTCGCGCCGAGCCGTTCGCCGAAGTCCGCCGCCGACAGCGTCTCGGTGTCGCTGGTCATCATCGTGACGAGCACCCGCGCCGACATCGGCGGGAAGCCGAAGTCGGCCAGCGCCGCCGCCAGATGCTCGACGAAGTCGCGCACCGAGCCCTCGTCCCGGCCCGCCGATGTCCCCTCCACGCCTCATCACTCCCTCTGGTCGACAAGAACAGCTTCTCAAGCTTTAGAAGGTTTACGAGTTTCTAAATCTAGAATACCGTCCGAGGCATGACTCCCGTGATCTCGATGTCCGGCGTCGAGAAGTCCTTCGGCCGGACCCGCGCACTGGACCAGCTCGACCTCTCCGTGGAACCCGGCGAGGTCCATGGTTTCCTGGGCCCCAACGGGGCCGGGAAGACCACCACGATCCGCATCCTGTTGGGGCTGCTGCACGCCGACGCCGGTCAGATCCGCGTCCTCGGCGGCGACCCCTGGACCGACGCCACCGAGCTGCACCGGCAGCTGGCCTACGTGCCCGGCGACGTCAACCTGTGGCCGGGGCTGACCGGCGGCGAGACCATCGACCTGATCGCCCGGATGCGCGGCGGGATCGACCCGCGCCGAAGAGCCGACCTCATCGAGCGCTTCGACCTCAACCCGAAGAAGAAGGCCCGCACCTACTCCAAGGGCAACCGGCAGAAGGTGACCCTGATCGCCGCCCTGGCCTCGGAGGTGGAGCTGCTCGTCTTGGACGAGCCGACCTCGGGGCTCGACCCGCTGATGGAAGAGACCTTCCGCCAGGTGGTCCACGAAGAGGCCCGCAACGGCCGCACCGTACTGCTGTCCAGCCACATCCTGTCCGAGGTCGAGGCGCTGTGTCACCGGATCACCATCATCCGCGAGGGGCGGACGGTAGAGACCGGCTCGATCCAGGACATGCACCACCTCAGCCGCACCTCGATCACCGCACGGCTGACCGGCGAGGCCCCGCGCGATCTGCCCGGCGCCCACGAGGTGCACGTGGCGGACGGGCAGATCCGCTGCGAGGTCGGCACCGACCGGCTGAACGAGGTCCTCGGCCGGCTCATCGCCGTCGGGGTGCAGAACCTGGTCGCACAACCACCCACGCTGGAGGAACTCTTCCTGCGCTACTACGTCGACCGCCCCGCGGCCGGCGCGGACGCCTCCACGACGCATTCGGGCGCGCGCTCGGGGAGCGTGCGGTGAGCGGCAATCTCGCCGGCACCCGCAAGCTGATCCGGCTGATCCTGCGCCGCGACCGGATCCTGCTGCCCCTGTGGGTGCTGTGGATGTCACTGGCCCCGGTGAACTTCGTGTCCATGACCAAGGACCTGTTCCCCACGGCCGCCGACCGCCACCAGTACGCCGACACCAGCGGCAGCGACCCGGCCTTCCTCGCGCTGTTCGGCCCGCTGCACGGCGACAGCCTCGGCGGCATCGTCGCCCAGCGCCTCGGCCTAGTCCCGCTGATCGTGGCACTGATCAGCATCCTCACGGTGATCCGCCACACCCGCACCGAGGAGGAGAACGGCCGCCGCGAGCTGCTGGGCGCCACGGTCATGGGGCGGCACGCCCCGCTGGCGGCCGCCCTCATCGTGACCATCGCCGCGAACCTGGTGCTGGCCCTCATCATGACCGCCGGGCTGTCCGGCAAGGGTCAGCCCGGCGGCGCGTCCTTCGCGCTGGCGATGCAGTTCGCCATCTGCGGATGCGTCTTCGCCGCGGTCGCCGCCGTGGCCGCGCAGGTCACCGAGGGCGCGGGCGCAGCGCGCGGCGTCGCTATCGGCACGCTGGGCGTGGCCTACCTGCTGCGCCTGGCGGGCGACGCCGACGGCAACGCGCTGGCCTGGCTGTCGTGGCTGTCTCCGGTCGGCTGGGCACAGCAACTGCGCCCCTTCGCCGACGAGCGGTGGTGGATCCTGCTGCCCGCCGCCGCCCTCGCCGCGCTGCTGATCGCCGCGGCGTTCCGGCTGTCGGCCCGCCGCGACCTGGGCGCTGGCCTGTTCGCCGCGCGCCTCGGCCCCGAAACCGCCGCACCGGCGCTGAGCGGGCCTTTCGTCCTGGCCTGGCGCATCCACCGCGGCATGCTGCTGGCCTGGATCGCCGGGCTGGCCGTCCTCGGCGCGGTGTTCGGCGGGCTGGCCGAGGGGGTCGGCGACGCGCTGCGCGACAACACCGACCTCAAGGACGCGTTCACGCGCCTGGGCGGCGAGGCGACCCTCGTCGACACCTTCCTCGCCTCGGGCATGAGCATCGTCGGACTGATCGCCTCCGGCTATGCGGTGCTCACTACGCTGCGACTGCGCAGCGAGGAAGAGAAGCTGCGGGCCGAGCACGTGCTGACCACCTCAGTGCCCCGGCTCCGCTGGGCGGCCGGGCACCTGCTGTTCGCGTTCCTGGGCACCACCGCCGCCGTCGCCGCCGCAGGACTGGCCGCCGGGCTGGTGCACGGCCTGGGCACCGGTGACCTCGGACGACAGCTGCCGCGCATCCTCGGTGGCGCCCTCGTCCAACTGCCCGCCGTCTGGACGCTGGCCGCGATCACCGTGGCGGCGTTCGGCCTGCTCCCCCGCCTCACAGCCGCCCTGGGTTGGGGCGCCTTGGTGATCTTCCTGTTCCTCGGGCAGTTCGGCGCGCTGATGGGCATGAGCCAGCGCGCGCTGGACCTGTCCCCGTTCACCCACATCCCGAAGCTACCGGGCGGCGATGTGTCAGTCGCGCCCCTGCTATGGCTGACCGCCCTCACCACGGCGCTCGTCGCACTCGGCCTCGGCGGGTTCCGCCGCCGCGACTACACCACCTGACGGCCCGTGGCGCGGCCCGCGCCAGACCGCACCCGCCCGTTCACCATGCGATCGGGGATGGCGGCGTGTCGCCTTTCACGTGAGGCCCCTCCAGCTCCTCAGGCAGGTCCCAGCCGAGCCCTGAGCCGGGCGGCACCGAGCCGGACATGACGTTCACGCCCGGTGCCCAGGGACCCAGAATTCTCACGAACGATCCCCCGAGGTGCCCGAGGCGGTCCGTCGTAGGGACCAGGCACCGGTGCCGCCGCGGATCTGGATGAGGGTGTGTCGGAGCATCTCGATTTCCCCCTGATAGACGCCAGTCGTCGAGAGTACTTCACGTACGATGGCGAGGGACGAACTCAACCGGTCGATGCCGAACGGGCCGTCACCACGGTGCTCTACTCGCAACCGCGCCAACTCGCCGGTATAGAGGAGGACTTCCGCCCGGTCGCCGCGGACGGCCGTGTCGAACGTCCGAATCTCGTCCAGTCCAGGTCCTTCCAGGGCTGCCCCCGCCCCGGTGACCACGTCCTCGCTCGGCGTCAGCGGGCTCACCTGAATGTGCCAGGACGCCGCTCCGGAGCCGATCTCCAAGACAGAACCGCTGGACAGCGCCACCCGCCCCTTCTCCCCCGGCGCCTCGCACAGGATCTGCTTCGGCCCCGGCCGCCGTCCAAGAACAGAGTCACGCAGTTTGAGAGAAAAGGGGGCTCCGTCGTCCTGCCAGAACACCGCAATGCCCGGCGGGCCCACATAACGGAGAACCTCAAGACCTCCGCCGCCGACCGCGGCCTCGAAGGTCGGTAGATCGTCCACCGTCTGGACCGTGACGCGCCACGAGCCGCGCGCCTCGATCCGAACGTAACGCACCGCCAACGGCGCCCCGTCCGCCAATTCACGGTCATCAAGCACCACACGCGCTGAGGTATGTCCAGGAGAAACGAACGCCAACCAGTCATTGACCGCCGTCGGGGATAGCCCGGCCCAGGCCCACAGAAGATCGGCGGCATCGGACCCGATCTCCAGCACGAGAGGGACCAAGCGATATCCAGCCACCTCGAGACAGGCGGTGCCGCTGTCATGGTATTCGGCGGGTCGTCCGCCGGAAGCATCCCCCGGCAGAACGGCCTCCAGCGGCTCCCATCCCGCCGCACCCGCCAAGACCATGTCATCGACCTCAGCGGTGGATGCAATATTGGCCGCACCCCCCCTTCTCGCGGCCTCCCGCGCCTTATACCAGTCGGGCTTCACGCTTTCCGGATAACCAAATGATCGCCAATAGACGAGCGGAAGAACCGATGCGAAGCCAGCGATGAAGCAACCCATCACGACCGGTTCGATGAGCGACTCAAGAGGAGCATAGGAGAAGAAGCCACCCAGCGCCCAGAACCCGAATGCCACAGCAAGGCAGTTGCCCCCTAGGCCTGTCCCGCGCCCACCGTCCATCGAACTTTCCAAGAAAAGATACTCCTTGTATCTTTCCGAGATCTTTCCCGATGAGATCCTGCGATGCAGGGTGAAGCAGGCGATCGAGACCAGCGCACAGCCGAGCGGCACCCAGACGGGTAGGGTCTCCGACTCCATTCACTCTCCTGCAGACGCACGTCCCCTGAAATGTTGACACAACACAGCGAATAGCATTCTATTCGTCGCGCTCCGGTAAGGCCATAACCAGGCCCACTCGTTGTCCAGCAGCGCCGACGCGCCCATGGTGATGACCACCAGCATCACCATGAGGCGGTACGGCTTGCCGCGCGCGCGTTTCGCGGCCCAGATCACCACGTACTCGAACACCCCGGTCTGCCGCAGCACCGAGACGATCACCATCATGCCCAGCAGCAAGAAGACGACGTTCCAGTCGATCCCGGTCTCTTCGGAGAAGAACGCCGCGCGGGCATCGGTGACGCGCAACAGCAGCATCAGCCCGGCGCCGCGGCTCGCAGCGAGCGGCTGGCCGATGCGGCTTGGCCGCGGGAGGCCCAGCGGCAGCAGGTCCTGGTTGAGCGTGCCGGGGGCACTTTTCATCTGGTGGTTAGGGAGGACGTGGCCGCGGCCTTGGCGGACCTCGCGCGAGGCGTGGGGGCGACGCGGCTGGTGGTCGGTGCTGGACGCCGGCCCGCGTGGCGGCGCCCCTGTTCGGCGCGGGGGGTGGGCCCCGCCGTGGCCGAGCTGGCTGGCCGGATCAATGTGCAGATCGTCGCGCACCGGTTCGCCGGGCGGGGACCCCGCGTGGCGGGCCGTGGGGGTAGCGTGTTGAGCCGACGGCACCGGGAGATCGACTGGGCCTTGCACTGGCCGGGCCGTCGCTGCCGGCCTTCGCTCCGCCGAACATCTAGGCTAATTGATAGTATTGATGGAGGCACAGTCTCGCTTCTCTCATTTTTGGCTGCGAGTTCGAACCCACCCTCCCCCGTATCGCATGATTTCCCCAGCCAACTCCCGCCTCCGTTCTTCTTCTATCAACCATTGAGGCTTAATGCGCTCAGGCGGACCGACTTGCGAACGGCGCCACACAATGAAGATAGGAATAAACCCGGCCGACCAACAAATGACGCCCAACCACCCAAGAAGCCCGATATTCCTACTAGCCGAGTATTGAAGAAACAGCGCCCCAGCGAACCAAAGGCCACAGCCGACCGCAGCAGGAAACTGAGTGAACAGGGCACTGTCTTCTAGCTTCCCTCCTCCGCCACCAAGGTAGGCGTCGACGAGCTTCCTGCGCCGCCGATCAAAGTAAGCATCAAGGAAGGTGTGCGTACGCCACATCTTCAATGCGCACGCATGCTGCACGAATCCCAGAATTGAACCACCACCAAGAGCGGCAACAACTATCCAGAAGGCGCCGGTACCACCTTCCGGAAGGATGCTCGCCCCGACCGTCACCCTGGTCACCCCTCTATGCTTTACCATCTGAACCGCGTCGCAAAGAATCCGGCGATTCTACTGCCAAAGGCGCCCCCTGCATAGCCTGCCACCGTAGCACCGATCGCCGTACTCGGGCCAGGAAATGCACTGCCCAGGAAGCAATCCGGGTAGGCCCCCATTTTCGTTCGACTTGAGGTTGTCACCAAAGTTCTTACACAGCCAGTTGAAAAACGAAATTCACGTAATACCTGGACGTGAGCTTGGGCATATATTGAGGCATCCCAGGTCTACAGAGGCCGACAAGAATAGTCATGCGTCATGCTCAGGGCGGAGTACCGGAACGAAAGGGGCCGCCTGTGCGCAGTGCCTGTGGTGACTCCGATGATCGGCCTGGCCCACAACCAGGCCGCTCTGCTCCAGATCCTGCTGAGACTTCTGCAGTCGGAGTCAGCCGATGTACGGCACGCGCCAGGGCTACTACGCCTGGAAGCAGCGCGGCCCGTCCCGCCGGGCAGGCAGGACCGGGCGCTGACCGAGACGATCGCCAAGATCCAGGCCAGGTCTCGCCGGACCTACGGCGCCCCGCGCGTCCATGCCGAACTGCGGCTGCGGTTCGGAGTGCCCGTCGGGCGCAAGCAGGTGGCTCGTCTGATGCGCACCGCCCGGCTCGAGGGTGTGCGCCGGCGCCGCCGGGGGCTGACCCGCCGGGCCCCCTCAGTTGTCCCCCGCGGGTGATCTGGTCGTCCGCGACTTCACCGCACCCGGACCCGATCGGGTCTGGACGGCCGACATCACGCACGTTCCGACCGGCGAGGGCTGGTTGTATCTGGCGGTGGCGCTGGATTGTTCTCCCCGCGGATCGTGGGCTGGGCGATGGCCGACCACATGCGCACAGAACCGGCACTCAAGGCGCTGGAGACGGCGAACCGCCGACCCGCCCCCGGGGTGATCCATGACAGCGACCAGGGCAGTCAGTACACGTGGAAGAAGCAGCAGCAGAACACGCAGAACCCGAAGCCCGACGTCGCCGACCCGGACCAGATGGACCACTTCACCTGGTACGAGACGCACGGCTTCACCAAGACCTACCCGGGTGGGAAGAAGATCCTCACCCCGGCCGAAGTGCTCGGCCGCCACCTGCCGTCCCCGGACGCGGACGGCTGATCCCCGCCCATCTCGACAGGTCGGTCCGCCGGAACCACCCGGCGGACCGTCCGCCGTCCGCTACCGGCTTGCGTTCGCGGAGATGCGGGCGGCGACGGTCTTCGCCAGATAGGGCTCCAGAGGTTGGTCCGGCAGGTCGGAGTCGCCCGAAACCAGCAGCGGGGTGCCGTCGCCGGCGATGCCGAAGCAGAAGATGCGGCCGGACCTGGCGCCCTCGGCCGGGTCGAGGGCGACCAGGTCGTCCGCCGAACCCCACATCACCTGCTGGTCGGGCGCCAGCCCCGTGCGGAGCCGCGCCTTGCGCCGCTTCTTGTTCATGGTGTGGGACGCCCACGTGTTGACGTGCCCGGTCTCCAACCGCTCCGAGCGCCGCGGCTTGTAGACGCGGGCCTGGGCGTCCAGGGCGAACGGCCCGAGCGGCCAGCGGTGACCGATGGTCACCACGCGTCCGACGGACTCGAAGCCGTACGTCTGGAACCGCTGCCACGGATTGCGCCACTCCAGCACCGGTTCGGGCGGCACGCCCGCGTCCTGGAGGTGGCGGACCGACGCCGCGAGGACGTCCTGGACCCGCGCGACGGCCTGCTGCCACCTGGGCGGCTCGCTGCGGAGCCGGTCCTCCCGCTGCGCGGCCTGCGCCGCCGCCTGCTCGTCGAACCTGCGGCGTTCGGCCGACACCAGGTCATCGAAGTCCGACAACGTCCCCGTCCCTCCTGACGCCGGGCCAGGGAGCCTCGCGTGCGCGGTGGCCGGCAGTTCAAAGATCGCACACGCACCGCGAGCGCGTCATCCCCGGGAAACACCGGGTGGTGGCGCCCCCGCCGGGCCCGGGATCATGCGGCCATGAAGTTGATCGGCGGGCTGCGGCCGCCCGCGCTGCCCACGACCCCGGCGGGCGTGGAGCTGTGCGCGGTGGCGGTCTTCGTGGGCGTGCGGGCGGTGGACCTGGCGCAGTTCGCGGTCGCGTCCCCGGTCGCCCTGCGGCGGGCGACCTCGCCGGTGATCCTGCTGGTCGTGCTGGGCGGGTACCTGGCCGAGTCGGGCGCGGTCGGCGCGGCAGCGGTGCGCGCGCGGGCCTACCGCGACCGCCGCTGGGGGTGGGCCGACACGGTGGCGGCGGGCGCGGTGCTGCTGGCCCAGCCGTTGTTCACCGCCGCCTCCGACCGCACGGGGAGCTGGACGGCGTGGGGGTTCGCCTGCACGTTGAGCAGCGCGGTGGGGGTGGCGGTCGTCTTCACCCGGCGGCGGCACATCGCGGTGGCGGTCGCCGTGCTCGCCGGGTGCTACCTGGCCGCGACCCTGCCGGGCGCGGCGGACGGGTCGGCGGCGGCGACCGTGCTCGGCAACGCGTTCGCCTATGCCGGGTTCGCGGTGCTGGCCCGGCTGATGGTCGGGTACCTGCGGCGGTTGGCCGCCGACGCCGAGCGCGCCCGGCTGGAGGCGGCGCGGGCGGCGGCGGACGCGGCGCGGCTGCGCGAGCGGGAACGGCAGCGGCTGCTGCTGCACGACAACGTCAGCGTGCTGCGGCTCTTCGCGGACGGCGGTGTCCCCGACGAGCTGAACGGGCCGTTGCGCGCGCAGGCGATGGCGCTGGCCAACCGGGTACGCGCGTTCCTGGACGACACGGCGGGCGACCCTGCGGGTGCTTTCGCGGGCGGCACGGCGAGCGGCTCCGCAGGCGATCGGGTGGACGGTGCGGCGCCCGCGGCCGATGCTCGCCGCGGCGGCCCGTCGCTGGTCTGGGCGGTGCGTGACGCGGTCGCCGAATACCGGGACCTGCCGGTCGAGACCAGCGTGGACCTTGCCGAGGGCGTGCACCTGCCGGACGCGGCGGCCGGGGCCGTCCGCGCGGCCGTCGCGACCCTGCTCGCGAACGTGCGGGTGCATGCGGACGCCGCCAACGTCGTCGTGCACGCCGACGCCGACATCGACGAAGGGGAGTGGGAGGTGACCGTCACCGACGACGGCCGCGGATTCGATCCGGGGACGACCCCGCGCGGGTTCGGGCTGCGCGTCCAGGTCGAGCAGGCCCTGGCCGTGCACGGGATCTCGACGCACGTGCATTCGGTTCCGGGCGACGGGGCGCGCGTCACGCTGCGCGGTCCCCTGCCCGGCGGCGCCCCGCCCGGCGCCGCCCGGCCCCAGGCGGCGGACGGCGCCGGGCCGGGCACGGGGGAGGCGGCTTCATGACGGGAAGGCGGCGCGTGCGGGTGGCGGCGATCGACGACGACACCCTCATCCGGGACGGCCTGCGGGTGTTGGTCCCGGGCCTGGACGTGGTGGCCGCGTGCCGGGACGTGGCCGAGTTCCTGGCCGTCCGTCCCCGGGCGGAGGTCGTGCTGCTGGACCTCACGCTGACCGGTACCGGCACCGGTCCGGTGCTCCAGGGGCCCGGAGCGGTGGCGGCGCTGGCGGCGGACGGGTGGCGCGTTCTCGTCTACACCAACGAGCGGCGCCGCGCCGTCCTGGTCGCTTGCCTGAACGCGGGGGCGCGCGGGGTCGTGCACAAGGCCGAGCCGCTGCCCGCGCTCGCCGACGCCGCCGCCGAGGTCGCGGCCGGGCGGATCGTCATCACGCAGGCCCTCACCGGGCTGGCGGAGCTGGCCGAACGGCGCGGGCGGCTGCCCGGCCTGTCGCCCCGGGAGCGGGAGGTGCTGGCGGGGCGGGCGCGCGGCGAGTCGTTCCGCGCCATCGCGCGCCGCCTGTTCATCACCGAAAGGACCGCCTGCGGATACATGGACCAGGTCAAGGACAAGTTCGCCGCCTACCTGCGGGAGCACTCCGCCGCGGACCTGGAGCGGGCCCTCGGCCTGGAGCCGGTGGGGCTTTCCGACAGGGACCCGCGCGACCCGCCGGGACCAACGTGAGGAGCCGCATGCGCCAGCCGACCGTCCCCTGCCCGGTGCCGGGCCGCGTCCGACGTCTCGCAGCGGTGCTGGTGGCCGTGGCCGCCGCCCTGTGCGGTCTCATCCTGCACGCCCCCGCTACACCCGCGCGTGCGGACGCGCCGCCCGCGCGCGCCGACGGGCCGTCCCTGCGGGCGAGTCCGGCCCGCCCCACCAACCGCGAGCCCGTCACGATCAGCGGCCGGTTCCCGGGCGCCCGCTCCGGCTGGGACGTCTCGCTGTTCCGGGAGACCGGGATATTCGGCGGCGAATGGGAACACCTCGCGACTAACAGGACGGGCAAGGACGGCACGTTCGCGTTCCGCCTGGACCGCGTCGACGGCGACGAGACCTTTCGCGTCCTCCTCGCCGGCGACCGGTTCTCCAAGGACTTCAAGCTCAGTGTCCGGTACGAGTCAGTGGACAAGCGCTGGATCCGCGGCGACGCCACCGCCAACCGCAGGGCCTTCTTCGCCTGTTTCGACTCCGGCGGCGACCGGTGCCAGAGCGACAACGACGCCAACACCCCGCCCGGCTGGCTCGCCGCCGTCCTGGTGCTCTGCCTCCTCGGCGGCGGCGCGCTCGTGGTGTGGGCCGCGATGGCGCTGCCCCACAAGGCGCGTGCCGCCGCGGCCGCCGTGGGCCTGGTCGTCTGGGTTCCGGTGTTCGCCGACCTGGCCTTCGGCTACGCGATCCCGCGGATCGGGATGGAGCACAATATCGTCCTCGTGACGTTCCTGTACCCGCTGTACCTGCTGGTGCTGCTGCTCGGCATCGCCGTGATGATCGGCTACCCGCTCCTCATGGTCTTGCTGATGCGCGAGGACGTCATGCCGCCCGGCCGCGCCGGGCGCGCGATCCTGTTCGCCGCCGTGCTCGCCGTGCTGGTGGTCTGGGGGCAGGTCTACGCGCACGCGCCCGCCGTCGCCGCCGGGCCTTTCGCGGTGAAGACGCACTGGCTCCACGACGCGGTCCACACCTGGCCGCTGCAGTGGCCGGTGTCGGTGCTGTGGACCGTCCTGCGGTTCTTCGCGACGCCGGCGGGCCTGGCCGCGTTCGGGGCGCTCGCCACCCTGTCCGTGCTGCTGCCCGCCCCGAAGAGACCGGCGGGCGCGTCGATGGCGGCCCTCGCGCACGGCGCCGCCGCCAACGTCTCGGCCGTCGTCGTCGGCAGCGCCGGCCTCGCCGTCATCTCGATCGTCGCGTTCGCCGCCCTCGTGCTGGCGGCCGTCGCGCTGATGGCCTACGTGATGTTCTGCATCCTCGTCGCCTTCACCACCGCCGCCATGCTGCTCTTCCTGCTCAAGCGCTGAGGTCCGGCGGGGCGCCCGCCCGGACTCTCCGCGACCGGACTGGCCGGGGACCTCCACCCGGAGACGCCCACCTGCCGGGCGCGGCAGCGGCCCGCCCTGATCGTTGGCCGTGGAGGGCGACGAGCAGGGGCAGCGGTGGGCGATGGCGATCGATTCGCGGGTCCGCGAGCGGCTGGTGCGGACGGTGTCCTCGGCCACGTGCGAGATACGGGCCGTGCTGCGGACCCGGATCGTCCTCACGGCCGCCTGACGGCTGGCGAGCGGGAAGGCTCAGACTCTCCTGCTTGGGCAAGTCCGGGCCTTCCCGGTTCGTAGTGGTTCGTCTCGGCGAGCTCAACTCGGCGGGTCGGGCGGCGGCCGCTGCGAAGTCCAGCATCCGATGATCGAGCGGGCTCGCGGGACGCGCAGCGCGGCCGGGTCGCCGACGCTGTCGGCAGGTTCAGCGCGGACGCAGGCGACGTCGTCCGGGGCCGCGAGAGGCGAACACGGGACCCGGCATCCCAGCCGACGTGCAGGACCAGCGCCGTGGAACGCCGCCTGCAGCCGCCCCAGTGCGTGCTCCGCGCCGGCAGGCACCCGATGTCTGCCGGCGGGGCAATGGTGGGATACCTGACGCCGGGATGCGTCCGTCTACGTCACCGTCATGCACTCGGCCGTCCCCTCCGAGATGCGGGGCAGTGGATCAGCGTCAATGCCGGACTCGATGCGGCTGATCCACGAGTTCTGGACCTGTCCCTGCCGAAAACCTCGTCCGCGCAGGTCAAGCGGCATGTTCGTACTCGTTGATGATCCCTCCCAGCCGTTGCCTTCTTCGGATGTTCAGGTGAGCGATCTGGTTCGGTTCGGTGATCGCTGAAGGCAGCGGCTTCAGCGGGCGTGCGTTGGCGATGCCCTGATGAGGCCGATGCTCGTTGTAGAAGGTTTCGAACTCGCAGAGGGCGTGGAGCACGTGCCGCTGGTTCCAGACCAGAGTCCGGTCGAGGAGTTCACGGCGGCAGGTCTGCACCCACCGCTCCATCACCGCGTTCATCCTCGGCATCCGCACCCCGGTCAGCACCGTCTGGGTACCGGCATCGGCCAGGACGGCGTCGAACAGGTCGGGGAATTTGCCGTCGCGGTCGCGGATCAGGAAACGTGCCCGGCAGCCGGCGTCCTCCAGGTCCATGACCAGGTTCCGGGCCGCCTGCGTCACCCACCAGGGTCCGACCGGAACCGCACACGTGGAAGAGCTGGGCAGACCAGCCGATCACCCCTGCCCGCAGGCAGTCGATAACTCGACCGTCCGTCCGAAACGGCCGAAAGATCGACCTCGAATCACCATCGGTGGATCGAGGCTAAGGGCGGGGAGGGCGGCTGCGGGTAGACGGAGGTCCCTGGGCGGAACGGACCTTCGGCCCTGTCTGGGCCGATGCGGCCAGTGGTGGACTTGGTCCGCCGCTGCGGTGAGAGAGGAAGCCCTCGGCATCATCGTCGTCAGCAACGCTGGGGAGCCCGTGAACGCGCTGGATCTGGCCCGATGGCAGTTCGGGATAACGACCGTCTACCACTTCATCTTCGTCCCGCTCACCATCGGGTTGTCGATCCTGGTCGCGGGCATGCAGACCGCCTGGCACCTGAAGAAGGACCCGGTCTACCTCCGCATGACGAAGTTCTTCGGGAAGCTGTTCCTGATCAACTTCGCGATGGGGGTGGTCACGGGGATCGTGCAGGAGTTCCAGTTCGGCATGAACTGGTCGGACTACTCGCGGTTCGTCGGTGACGTCTTCGGGGCGCCGCTGGCCATGGAGGGCCTGCTGGCGTTCTTCCTGGAGTCCACCTTCCTCGGCCTGTGGATCTTCGGGTGGGACAGACTGTCGCCGCGGCTGCACCTGGCGACCATCTGGCTGGCGGCGATCGGTACCAACCTGTCCGCCTACTTCATCCTGGCGGCCAACTCCTGGATGCAGCACCCGGTCGGCTACAAGATCAACCCTGTGACGCACCGCGCCGAGCTCACCAGCATCGGGAAGGTGCTGACCAACTCCACCACCCTGGTGACCTACCCGCACGTGCTGTCCGGCGCGTTCCTCACCGGCGGGGTGTTCGTCGTCGGCATCAGCGCCTGGCATCTGCTGCGCGGGCGGGAGGCCGCGCTGTTCCGGCGGGCGCTGCGGGCCGGCCTGGTGGTCTCCCTGCTCGCCGGCATCGGGGTGACCGTGTCCGGTGATCTGCAGGCGCGGATCATGACCCGGCAGCAGCCGATGAAGATGGCCGTCGCCGAAGCCCTCTACGACAGCTCCGCGCCCGCGTCGTTCTCGCTGTTCACCGTGGGGTCCCTCGACGGCGGCGAGGAGCTGTGGAGCGTGCGGGTGCCGCACGTGCTGTCGTTCATGGCGACCGGGGATCCCGACGGCAGGGTCGACGGCATCAACGACGTGCAGCGCAGGTACGAGGCGGAGCACGGGCCGGGGGACTATAGGCCGGTCGTGCCGGTCACCTACTGGAGCTTCCGCTTCATGATCGGATTCGGTGGGCTCGCCATGCTGCTGTCGCTGGCCGGGCTCTGGCTCACCCGCCGCGGCCGCATGCCGGGCGGGCGCTGGTTCCACCGGGCGGCGCTCGCCTCGATCGCCCTGCCGTTCCTGGCCAACTCGATGGGGTGGATCTTCACGGAGATGGGCCGCCAGCCGTGGGTCGTGGCGGGCGTGCTGCGCACCCGGGACGGGGTGTCGCCGGACGTCGGCACCGCCGAGGTGATCACTTCGCTGGGCGTGTTCACGGTGCTGTACGCGGCGCTGGCGGTGGTGGCCGGCGTGCTCATGGTCCGGTACGTCCGGCAGGGACCGCCGCCGGAGGGCGAGACGCCGCAGGCCGACGAGCCCATGCCCGCCTTCTCCTACTGAGCGCGGCTCGCGCCCTGACCGATCCCGTACCGAATCCGGAGAGAGACTCATGGAACTGACCACCGTCTGGTTCATCCTGATCGGGGTGTTGTGGACCGGCTATTTCGTCCTGGAGGGGTTCGACTTCGGGGTCGGCCTGCTGCTGCCGTTGCTGGCCCCGCGCCGCGACGGGCACAGCGAGATCGACCGCCGCGTGATGATCAACACGATCGGCCCGGTCTGGGACGGCAACGAGGTCTGGCTGCTGACAGCCGGCGGCGCGACCTTCGCGGCCTTCCCCGAGTGGTACGCCACGCTGTTCAGCGGTTTCTACCTGCCGCTGCTGCTGATCCTGGTGGCGCTGATCGTGCGCGGGGTGGCGTTCGAGTACCGCGGGAAGATCGACAGTGACCGGTGGCGGCGCAACTGGGACCGCGCGATCTTCTGGGGTTCGGCGGTTCCGGCGCTGCTGTGGGGGGTGGCGTTCGCCAACATCGTCCGCGGCGTCCCGATCAACGCCGAGCACCACTTCACCGGGAACCTGTTCACCCTGCTCAACCCGTACGGGCTGCTGGGCGGGCTCACCACGCTGGCGGTGTTCGCGCTGCACGGTGCGGTGTTCCTGGCGCTGAAGAGCGACGGTGAGGTGCGGTGGCGGGCGCGGGACTTCATCGCGCGGATGTGGCTGCCGATCACCGCCGTCGCGGCCGTCTTCCTGGCCGTCACGCAGATCGCCTACGGAAGGCCGCTCACCTGGTTCAGCGCGGCCGCCGCAGCCGCCGCACTGGTCGGCGGGATCGCCGCGGCGTTGCGGCAGCGGGAGGGGATCGCGTTCGCCGGCACCGCGATCGCGATCGTCGCCACGGTGGTGACGCTGTTCGGAAACCTGTGGCCGGACGTGATGCCCTCCTCGACCGCCGGCGCCTTCAGCCTCACCGTGCACAATGCGTCCTCCTCCGGCTACACCCTCCACGTCATGACGTGGGTGGCGGTGGTGTTCACGCCGGTCGTGCTCGCCTACCAGGCCTGGACGTACTGGGTGTTCCGCAAGCGCCTCACCCGCCGGTCCATCGCCCCCGCCGAGGCCGCACGGTGAAGCCCCTGGATCCGCGGCTGCTCCGCCACGCGCGCGCGGTACGGGCCTACCTCGCGGGCGCGGTCGTACTCGGACTGGTCACCACCGGGCTCGTGCTCGCCCAGGCCGTCCTGCTCGCCCACATCCTGGCCGGCGCGTTCACGGGGCAGGGCACCCGCGCGCTCATGCCCGCGTTCCTCGCTCTACTGGCCGTGGCGGCCGCACGCGGCGCGGTCACTTACGGCGGCGAGACGATGGCCCTGCGCTCCGCCTCCACCGCCAAGTCCCAGTTGCGCCGCGCGCTCGTGGAGCACGTCCTGCGCCTCGGGCCCGCACCCGGCGGAGCACAACCGGACGCCGCGAGCCCGGACGCCGGGGACGCCCGCACCCCCGGAGAGCTGGCGACCCTGGCCACGCGGGGGCTGGACGCCCTGGACGCCTACTTCGCCCGCTACCTGCCCCAGCTGGTGCTCGCCTGCATCGTCCCGCTTGCCGTACTCGCCGTGATCGGCGGAGCCGACCCGGTGTCGGCCGGAGTCATCGCGGCGACGCTGCCGCTCATCCCGGTGTTCATGGCGCTCGTGGGGCTGCACACCCGCTCCCGCACCGAATGCCAGTGGCGGCTGCTGGAGCGCCTCGGCGGGCACTTCCTGGACGTGGTGGAAGGACTGCCCACGCTGAAGGTGTTCGGCCGCGCCAAGGCGCAGGCGGCGGTCATCCGGGACGTGACCGACGCGCATCGGCGGGCGACCATGCGGACGCTGCGCGTGGCGTTCCTGTCGGCCCTGGTCCTGGAACTGCTGGCCACGCTGGCGGTGGCCCTCGTCGCCGTCGAGGTCGGCCTGCGGCTGCTGGACGGCGGCATGCCCTACGAGACCGCGCTGCTGGTGCTGCTCCTCGCGCCGGAGGCGTATCTGCCGCTGCGGGGCGTCGGCGCGCAGTTCCACGCGAGCATGGAGGGCGTCACCGCCGCGCAGCGGGCCTTCGAGATCCTGGAGATCCCCGTGCCGGCGCGGCCGTCCGCGCCACGCGACCGCGACGATGCGCGGGTGCTGCTGGACGGCGTGACGGTGCGCTATCCGGGGCGCGACCGGCCCGCGTTGTCCGAGGTCACACTGGCGGTCCGGCCGGGCGAGCGGCTCGTCGTCGTCGGCCCGAGCGGGTCGGGGAAGAGCACCCTGCTAGGCCTGCTGCTGCGCTTCGTCGACCCATCCGCGGGACACACCGGGTTCGCGGACGTGCCCGCGGAGGAGTGGCGCGAGCGGATCTCCTGGGTGCCGCAGGACCCGTACCTGTTCGCCGGGAGCGTGGCCGACAACATCCGGCTCGCCGATCCCGGCGCCGGCGACGAGGCCGTCCGGCGCGCCGCACGGCTCGCGGGCGCCACCGGCTTCATCACCGCGCTGCCGCACGGCTTCGCCACCCCGGTCGGCGAACGCGGCTCCCGGCTGTCCAGCGGGCAGCGCCAGCGCATCGCCCTGGCCCGCGCGTTCCTGCGGGACGCCCCGCTGCTCCTGCTGGACGAGCCGACCGCCCACCTCGACGCGGAGAGCGCCCACGGGATCCGGGCGGCGGTCGAGCGGCTCATGGCCGGCCGGACCGTCGTCCTCGTCACCCACGACCACTCCTGGACCGCCGCCGCCGACCGTATCGCCGCCCTCGACGCCGGACGGCTGCAGATCCGGCCGGCGGCGGACGCCGCACCGCTGGCGGTGGCGTCGTGAACGCCCTGGCGAACGCCCGGCGCACGCCGGTACCGCGGCTGCTGGCGTTCGCCCGGCCGATGCGCGGCAGGCTGCTGCTGGCGGCCGCGGCGGGGGCGGGCACGACCATCGCCGGGATCGCGCTGCTCGGCGTGTCGGGCTGGCTGATCGCCAGGGCCGCCGAGCATCCGAGCGTCACCGCGCTGACCATCGCCGTCGTCGCCGTGCGCGCTCTCGGCGTGAGCCGCGGGGCGCTCCGCTACGCCGAACGGCTGACCTCGCACGACGTCGCGTTCCGCGTGCTGGGCGACGTCCGGGTGCGGATCTACGGGAGGCTGGCCCGGATCGCTCCGGCGGGGCTGCGCGACTTCCGGTCCGGCGACCTGCTCGCCCGGCTGGTCTCCGATGTCGACACCACCCAGGACCTGTTCGTCCGCGGCGTCATCCCGGTCGCGTCGGCCGCGCTCGCCGGTGCGGGGGCGGTGACCGCCTGCGCGTTCCTGCTCGCCCCGGCCGCGGGCGCGCTGGCCGCCGGGCTGCTCGTCGCGGGCGTGATCGTCCCGCTGTGCTCGGTGCCGCTCGCGCGCCGCGCCGCGCGCCGGGCCGCCACCGCCCGGGGGGAGCTCACCACGCGCGTCGTGGACGCCTTCTCCGGCGCCGCCGACCTGATCGCCTTCGGCGCGCAGGGACGCGCGGTCGCGGCCGTGGCCGCAGCCGACACCGACCTGGCCGCGCACGAGCGGCGCAACGCGTCCGTCCAGGCGCTCGGCGCGGGCCTGGCCACCGCCGTCAGCGGCCTCACCGTCTGGGCGGTCCTGCTGCTCGGGGTGTCGGCGGTCCGGGACGGCGCACTCGGCCGGGTCCCGCTCGCAGCCCTCACCCTGACCGCGCTCGCGGCGTTCGAGGCGGTCGCGGCACTGCCCGCGGCAGCGGCGCGGCTGGCCGAGACCGGCTCGTCCGCCCGGCGAATCACTGCCGTGCTCGACGCGCCCGACCCCATCCGGCGGCCGTCCCGCCCGCTACCGCCGCCCGAACCGCCCGTCACCGTCCGGCTGCGCGGCGTCGGGGCCAGGTACGGACCGGGCGAGGCCTGGGCACTGGACGGTGTCGACCTCGACCTGGAGCCGGGCCGTCGCGTCGCGCTCGTCGGCCCGAGCGGAGCGGGCAAGAGCACGGTCGCGGCCGTCCTGCTGCGCTTCCTGGACCCCCAGCGTGGAACCGTCACGCTGAACGGCCGGGACATGACGGCCCACAGCCCCGGCGACGTCCGGCGGCTGATCGGCGGCTGCCCGCAGAACCCGCACGTCTTCGACAGCACGCTCCGGGAGAACCTGCGGCTCGCTGCTCCGCGGGCGAGCGAGGACGACCTGCGCGCCGCCGCGGCCGCAGCCCGGCTACTGCCATGGATCGAGTCCCTGCCACAGGGCTGGGACACGCACGTGGGGACGCACGGCGCGGCCATGTCGGGCGGCGAGCGGCAGCGGCTCGCCCTGGCCCGCGCGCTGCTGGCCGACCCGGCGCTGCTGGTCCTCGACGAGCCGACCGCCCACCTCGACCCGGACGCCCGCGCCGCCCTGACGGCCGACCTGCTCCGCGCCACCCGCGGGCGCGCCACCCTGCTCATCACCCACGACCTGGACGGGCTGGAGGACGTCGACGAGATCGCCGTCCTCGACCACGGGGAGATCGTCCAACGCGGCACCCACGCCGAGCTCGTCCAGCAGGACGGCCTCTACCGCCGCATGTGGAAGCACCGGCATCCCTGAACGGCACACGTTCGCGATGGACGCGTGGCGCCGTGGAACCCGCGGAGCGGGACGGTCAAGACGCCGGCACCGTGAGGCCCTCCCCCCGGATGATGGCCGGGGGGAGGGCCTCACGCGCCTCACCGACCGGGACGGGCGGCGCGACGTCCAGGACGTCGGCGACCGGACGGCGCGGCGAGGACGGCGCCCTCGACCCGGAGTGGCCCCGGCAGCAGCGAGTGGCCGGGGCCGACCGCCGAGTCGGGCGGGGCCATCGACATGCCGTCGGCGACACCCGGCGCCGGGTAGCGGCGCGGGGTGCGGGGACCACGGATCTTGGAGCGGCGGTCGGCCTGGAGGTGGTTGTTGACGGACTGCGTCAGCCCGATCACGATCCCGCCGATGATGGTGAAGGCCTTGCCGAACACGCGCCAGGCCGCCTCGACGCCCGGATCGTATTTGGTGGCGAAGGCCTGGGCGGGCTGGTCGTTGCCGGCCATCCCCGCCTCGGCATCCAGCGCGCCCTGCAGCCGCGTCCACACGGTCTCCAGATCGTTCTGCGCTCGCGCGAACCCCTGCGCGGCGGCGATGACTTGTTCCGGAGTGACATCGACAACGGTCATTTCCAACGCCACATGTGTTGATTGGCCTCAAGTGAGACCGTGAACCTGGCGTACGCGTGGCCGATCGCCTTGTGGAACTCGGTGATGGCCTCGGCCATGCGGCGCGCATCGGCCATCCACCGCCCTCGGTCGGACCCCACCAGCGGCTGACGCCGGCGGCGGAGGTGAACAGCGCCGACACGGTGGCGGGGTCGGCGGGCAGGTTCAGGACCGCGGTGTAGTCCTCGGCCCGCGTGCTGGTGGCTCCGGTCATCGTCCCGGCCCCCTCTTCGTTGTACAAGCATTCACTTGTACAAAGAGCTGCTTGTGAAAGTAGCAGCTCAGCCCATCTGTCAACAGGTGGCGAAAGCCGCAACGCGGCGAGCCCGGCGCCCCAGAGTCGGCAGTACGTCCCGCCACGGAACTCCTGCGCGGCTGACCCGGGGTTGCTTGCCGCAGTGCTCGCAGCGCGCGCCGACCATCAGCATGTGCCGCGCACATGCCGCGTATCGGTGGTGGGTGGCGGCCTGTTGTGCCGCGGGGCAGACGGCGGCATCCTCGTCGAGATCACCCTAGGGGGGCCGCCATGGGCAACCGGGAACTCATCGGCCAAGGGCTGCAGCAGTTGCAGGCAGGGCTGCGTCCCTTCGTGGAGCAGACGATGTCCGCCGCTCGGGGGCGCGATTGGGTTCAGGACAAGCGGCGGCGCGACAACGAGCGCCTCGGGCCCGGGAGGCGCTCCTCCAGTCTGAGCGACCCGCGCTTTCTGCTCCGGGTGATCACCGAGGAGCGCCAGATCTTCCGCAGTGCTTTAACACGGTCAGGGCTACCGCTGACCTCACGGCTGCGCACGGTCGGTAATACCTACGCCCATGAGTTCGAGGACTCGGCCTTCGACGACACCGCCACCCATCAGGCGCTGACCGCGATGTCGCGGTTGCTGCGTCTGGCCGGTGCCGTCCATCACGCCAACGCCGTTGAGGCCCTCACCGGCGCCCTGGCCGACGACTTGCCCAATCTGCCCGGTGTCCCGTACCGCCGCAACGACCGCCCCAGGCCTGCGTCGCCTCGTCACTCCCCACAGCAGGGGCTCTGCGACGGCACGTCGGCCCCGGACGGCCTCGACGACCGTGACGGAGTCGAATCCTTCAACGACCGTGTCGCCCAAGCGGTCGAGGTGGGTGAGGCAGGTCGGCCCGACCTGGCCGTGGAGCACCTACAGGAAATCCTGAACGACATGCACGGCACGCTCGACCCTGCACACCACGACGTACTGGTCGTTCGGCACGAACTCGCCAACTGGCAAGGGGAGGCCGGCGCGCCCGCCGAGGCGGTGAAGGCCTTCGGCGGCCTGCTGTTCGACGAGTTGAACGTGCTGGGCCCTGACCATGTGGAAACTCTGACCACCCGCAACGACCTCGGCCACTGGATCAGTGAGGGCGGCGACGCCGCCGGGGCCCGCGAGATCTTCACCGACATGCTCCCCCGCTGCACCCGGGTTCTGGGCTCCGACCACATCGTCACCTTGGCAGCGCGGAACAACCTGGCGCGTTGCACCGGCCGAGTTGGGGACGCCGCAACAGCCCGCGACCAGTTCAGCGACCTGGTCCCCTGCTACGAACGCGTCCTTGGCCCCGACCACCCCATCACCTTGGGGGTGCGCAACAACTTGGTGCAGTGGACCGGCGAAGCCGGCGACACCGCCAAAGCCCGCGCCCTGGCCGGCGGCCTGCTCCTGCACCACGAACGCCTCCATGGCCCCGACCACCACGACACCCTGATCGCGCACGGCGTCCTGGCGCATTGGACCGGCCGGGCCGGCGACGCCGCAACGGCCCGCAACCTGTTCACCGACCTGCTTCTTACCTACGAAAGGCTCTTCGGCCCCGACCACCACACCACGTTGCTCGCGCGCGTCGAAATGGCGCGATGGACCGGTGAGGCCGGCGACCCCGCAACAGCCCAAGACCTGGTCGGCGACCTGCTCCTGCGCCGCGAACGCCTCCTGGGCCCCGACCACCCCGACACCGCGGCCACTCGCAAGTACCTGGCGCACTGGCGCGCGAAAGCGGAACCGTAATCGATCCACCTGCGGTATGACCAATTCGCCGTAGGGCATCGGGCGGCGGCTGTTCGGACGTCGAGATTGTGGTGATCAAGCCGTCTAACAGGGGCTTCTTCGTTTCACCGGCCGAACGTCAGCATCGCGATCACTCCGTGATCACCATCACCCCAGGATGATGAAAAAGGGTCAGTGGATCAATGAGCCTTTTTCAGCGACAGTTCCGTGTGCACAGTCTTGAGGCTTTTCGGGGCTATGGAGGCGGATGTGGGGTCGGTTCGCCCGCATAATTCTGTCTCGTCCCAGAACCTCAAGTGAGCGCGCTCTGCCTTGCCGGATTCTGCATACGCCTGGGCATCTGGTTCCGCGTGGCGTACAGCCTGGTCATGGGCACACGCCGTGGTTATCCCAGTGATCTGTCCGATGCCCGCTGGGCGTTGATCGAGCCGGTCCTGACCGCCTGGCGCGAGGAACGCATGGCCGGTGCGCTGGCCATCGGCCGTCCACCCGAGCACGACCTGCGCACCCTGATGAACGCGATCTTGTACGTCGACCGGACCGGCATCCCGTGGCGCTACCTGCCGCACGACTTCCCGCCCTACCAGACCGTGTACGCCTACTTCGCCCGCCGGCAGCGCGACGGAGTATTCGCCCAGCTCACCGGGCTGCTGCGTGACCTGGTCCGCGAGCAGGAAGGGCACCGGGCCCAGCCCAGCGCCTGCATCATCGACTCCCAAAGCGTCAAGACCTCCATCGACGTGCCCACCGCCGGCCAGGGCACCGATGCCGGCAAGAAGATCGTGGGCCGCAAACGCCACATCGTCACCGACACCCTCGGGCTGCTGCTGGCGGTGCTGGTCACCGCGGCCAGCGTGCCGGACGGCACCGCCGGCATGCAGCTGCTGACCGGCGTGGCCGCGACCCACCCGACGATCACCAAGGCATGGGCCGATACCGCCTACCGCACCAAGGTCATCGACCACGCCGCCACCCTGGGCATCGACCTGGAGCCCGTCCGCCGCGACCCCGCCACCAAAGGATTCGTGCCGCTACCGCGACGCTGGGTGGTGGAGCGCACGTTCGGCCGGCTGATGTTGCACCGCCGCCTGGCACGCGACTACGACACCTTGCCGGCCCGATCCGAAGCCATGGTCCACGTCGCAATGATCAACCTGATGAGCCGCCGCCTCACCGGCGAGGCCACTGTCACCTGGCGGGGCACTTGACACCACAGATACAGGACGAAACTCCCTCTTAGGGGCGATCGGTGTCGAGGGCGATGTCCAGGACGTCGGCCATGGTGCGGATCATGTGCTGGACGCCGATCTCGTTGCGGCCGATGAGCATGTGGTCGTGCTGGCCGTTGCGGACGCCGTCGCCGCAGCTGGGCAGCATGAGGAAGTCCTCGTCGCGGACGGCGGCGTGGACCTGTTCGTACACCTCCTGGTACATGGCCGTGGTCGCCTCGTCCGTGGCGGGGGTGAGACCCATCCAGCTGTGCCGCACGGTGCAGGTGGTCGGTGCGTCGTGGGGGAGCATGTCGATGATCTCCACGCCGACCGGGCTGTTGGCCAGGATGAGGTTGGGATAGACCCAGTAGATGAGGCCCATGTTCGCGCTCGGGGTGCGGTCGGGCCGCGTCGCTTCGTCGGGGGCGTCGGCCAGGGCGGTGATCCAGTTGAAGGGGAAGCCCATCCGGTGGTGCCGGCCGAAGGTGTCGTGGATCGAGGTGTCGGCCATGGTGTTCTGGCCGATGAGGCTCTTGCCGTGGACGAAGGGGAAGTGGTAGCCCTCCGCGAAGGCCTCAAGCGCGCCCTTCCAGCTCACGCCTGAGGTGAACTCCCGGGCCGTCAGGTAGCCGTAGTCCTGGTACCTCCACTGGGCGAGCTCGGCGTCCAGCGGGCCGAGGTGGGCGTCCAGGTCCAGCGGGGCGTCGGCGGTCAGCACCGCCCACACGAACCCGTGGCGCTCCTGCGAGGGGAGCTCGACCAGGCCGTAGCGGCTCTTGTCCAGGTCCGGGAAGCCGGCCCGGCCGGGGAACGAGGCCAGGCAGCCCTTGGTGTCGTAGGACCAGGCGTGGTACGGGCAGGTGAAGCGGCGGGCGACGCCTTCGCCTTCGGCGGGCCGGGCGCCGCGATGGCGGCAGTAGTTGAGGAAGACGTGCGCCTTGCCGTCGGCGTCCCGGGTGACCAGCAGCGAACTGCCCAGGACCGTGCGGACGAAATAGGCATGCGGCTCGGTGAGCTGCGCGCTCTGCCCGATGGCGAGCGGGGTGGTCTTGAGCAGCGCGAGCTCGCGCTCGTACAGGGCGGGATCGCGGTAGTACGACAGCGGCACCGCCAGGGTGCTGTCGGCCATCTCCGTCGTCTTGCGCACGGCGATGTCCAGGGCGCGGTCGGTCAGCGATTCGTCCAGCGGCGCGCTGGAGCGGCCGGGGGGCACGGCGATGTCCGTCATAAGGCGACCATACATATAATGGTAGTCGTCTAGTCAAGAGCGCTCGGCGACCCTGTGCGCGGGCCGGGGCCGATCGCGGCCCCTTAGGATCGCGGGGATCCGTCCGAGGAACGGCGGCAGGTGGATCGGAGGCGGGCGCGCGATGGCCAGGACGCATGGATGGCGCGGTGACCAGCCGGGCGACGACGTCGAGGCCCGAGGCCGGATCATCAGGGCGACGATGCGGTGCATCGACCGGTACGGGGCCAAGACCCGCCTGGCCGACGTCGCCAAGGAGCTCGGCGTCACCCGGCAGACCGTCTACTTCTACTTCGCCGGCACCGAGGAACTACTCGTGGCCGCCGCCCAGCACGCCGTCGGCGACTTCCTGGACCGGCTCGCCGCGCACGTCGCCCCCATCAGCGGCGACGCCGAAATCCTGGCCGAGGGCATGCTCCATACGATCCAAGAGCTGCCAAACGATCCCTACCTCGGGATCCTGCTGCCCAGCGGCCATACCGGCACCTTCACCCAGAGCATCACCTCGCCCACCGCGATGGCGCTCGGCCGCATGATCCTCACCCGCTTCGACATCGACTGGACCGCCCGCGACTACACCGCCACCGACCTGGACGAGCTCGTCGAACTCATGCTCCGGCTGCTGCAGTCCTTCGTCATAGACCCCGGCCATCCGCCCCGGTCGCCGGAGGAATTCCGCGCCTACCTCCGCCGCTGGTTCAGCAGACTTCTCCACTCCCCCTCGCCCGCCACAGCGGACGGCGACTGACCCCGGCCCGGCCCCGCACGCATGGCCGGTGTGCCCTTCCCGCGCCTCGGTCGCGACCGCGCCCACTCCACCTCGGCCTCGGTCGGCGTAAACGCCTCCGCCAACCCAGGCGCCGACAACACCCGCGCAAACTGCGGATACGCGGTCCGATCGATCGAGGTCACCCGCAACCCCAGGACCGCCGCCAACCCGACGCCGATCACCCTAACGATCAACCGTCAGGCCATGATCCCTAATGACTCGTTCACCGGACTCGATGCCGGGGCGGGAGATGCACGGCACGATTCCGCGTCGCCGCAACCAGGTCGGGTGCTCGGCGGAGTGGTACGCCTTGTCGGCGCGCATCTTCACCGGCCGTCGCCGACGTGGCCCACGGCGCGATCGGATCGCTGGCAACGCCATCAGCAACGGCTTGAGGGCCTGGCTGTCGTGGACGTTGGCCGCCGAACACAGCGACCACCAGCGGCAGCCCAGCAGCGTCGGACAGCACATGGAGCTTGCTGCCCTTCTTGCCCCGATCGACCGGATTGGGGCCGGTCAGCGTGGCCGTCCGCCCATCGCCGGTTCACCGCCTCGGGCGGGGCTGTGGCCGCGGCTGCATCGCGCGATGCTGGACGAGCTGGGTGCGCGGGGCCAGGTGGACTGGGCATCGGCGATCGTGGACGCCGCGGCTGTCCGCGCGAAAAGGGGGCACGATCGCGGTGAACACCGCCCGATCGTCCACCGCCGCCGTCCCGCCACCCTGCCGCCGCGGTCTGAACACCGGGATCAGCGGCTCGACAAGCTCCCACAACTCATCCGGCACCAGACGCACCGCAAGATCCGACGACACGATTCCGCATTGTCCCGCAGGACGCGTAATTCTTCTGCGGCAGCTCGGCCGGCAATCCCAGGAGCATCGCCCACGCCGTACGGTGTGGCTCCACTCGAGGAAACCGGCAGGCCGACCGGCCCATCAGCTCCTCGAACATGCCCCGCCACCGGCCACCGCACGATCTTTGGATGTCCACACAACACCCGGTGATCACGCGGAGGCCGTTCGTACCTACCTCGCGGTCTGGGTATCAATGCATCAACCCCACGCGACCAGCGAGATCACCATCTACAGCTGGAGTACTAGTTGGGGATGACGTTCTCCGCGCCGAGCAGATGCTCGTACGGGTCGTCGTCGGCACCGATGGACTCGGGCATGTCGTAGTAGGTCTTGATCGTCAGGTCGCCGTTTTCAGCCCAGGTGAAGGTCTCGATGCTGTGGGTCCGCAGGGTCTTGCCGTTGGCCGTGAACAGGCACTCGATGACCCAGGCCATCTCATCTCCGTTGACGTGCGCGACGACCATGTTCATCTTGAGGTGCTCGTTGAACATGTCCCAGGCCTCAGAGGTGGCGTGCGCCAGCCCGTGCTTCTCCTTCGTCCCCACGGGGTCGAACATGCGGACCTCGCCCTGCGCGAGCGTGGCCCAAGAGGCGAGCCATTCCTCGCGCCGTCCTTCGTTCCAGTAGGGACAGTGGATTCGAGCGTGTGCAAGCCGCGCCTCGCGGGACGGAACACCCATCAGGACTCCTTGACGTAACCGGGGATCCTGACAGTAGGCCAGAAATTGGACACGTGTCCAGCAAAACCTGCCAGCGGCTGCCCCAGGTGATCGTCAAGGCTCCTGCCGTGGTGCGCGGTCAGGGCGGGCAGCCGGTCCCGAACCCACTGGTCCGCTGCTATGAACGAAACGCCATGCGCGGCTCTCGGCGCCGGAACAAGGCGGCCACCGACGCCTCAAGCCCTCCAGCAGCGCGAGGTGATCCGGATGAGCTACGGCCGAGGGGACGGTCGTCGTCACATGGCGTTTCGTCACAGTTCATCATGACCACAACGGCCGTCACCCATGCCGACCAACACATCCGTTACCTGCAATGAGCCCACAACATCACGAACTACAGTTGCCGTGATAACCCACATGAGACACCCTCTTAAAGGATGCACGTAGCCACTTAAAGCGTGTTCCTTGTTGTCAAGCAAACTTTTTCTAGGCGGCGCGCACCACATCCACCGCGCGAGGCGCCCTGTTCGGCGCAGCCGATCTAACATCGCCGCACCCCGCTCAATAGCGCGTGCGCAGCAGCGGAGGTTTCAGTGCCGATCAATGTGCCGGGCGGCCAGCAGCCGGACCGCCTCCAATTGGCCCGGCGATCACGGACGCGCGGCGTGCCTGGGTTAGCGCTCGACGAGATCGATGAGCGGACGCGAAACTTCTGCCCGCAGGGTCCACGGAGCAGTCCGCTTCGGGCGGCATGAGGCGCATGTCTACACGCCCTACCGTGGGCAGATGGACGACCACCCGACCATGCGAGCACTCGCCGCCGCTCTACGGTCCTGGCACGTACTCCTTGATGGGATCGATACGGCTGATCTCACGCTCGCCACCGTCAATCCCGGCTGGAGCGTCGGCGACGTCATCAATCACGCGATCGCGGTCACCGCCAAGTTCACCGCCTCCGCCGATGGCACGACCGACCGGCCACGCACTTCGCGCCACGACTTCATCGGCACCGACCACCGCGCCGCGTGGGGCCTCGCCGCCGATCATGCACTAACCGCCTGGCGTAGCGCCGATCCGCGCCGACACTGCCGTCTTCCCTTCGGCACCTTCACCGCCCAGCAGGCCGCCGGCATCAACTTGTTCGACCTGCTAGCCCACGGCTGGGACCTTCACCAAGCCACAGGTGCCACCTTCACCTGCACGGACGCGACATGGACGGCCGGTCTCGACGCCGCTCGCCTCGCCATTGGGATGCAGAGAGACCTCCGCCACTACGCCCCGGAAATTCCAGCACCGTCCGAAGCGGCCCCGCAGACCCGCCTGTTGAACTACTTGGGACGGCGCCCTACCTGAGCGCCAGCAGAGCACGGCAACCTAGAAATCGAGTAAGACCACGCTATCTCGACCCGCCTCACTTGGTGAGTCGGCGGTCGCAGATGAGGGCGGCGGCCATGCCGACGAAGGGCAGGAAGTGTTCGGGTACGCGTTCGCGGCGGCGCTGCAGGCGCGCGCTGGAGGACGCGCGCGCCGACGCCGCGGCCGTGCGCGAGCAGCTCGGCGCCGCCACCGAACGCGCCCGCGCAGCCGAGGCACGCGCGCAGGCCCTCGAACGCGCCGCCGAAGCCGAGTGACACCGCACGCGCGCCAAGCGCGCGCCGTGCGGGAGCGGGTGCTTGCTGGGGTCGGGCTGGCCGTGCTGGCGGTGGGCTATGCGGTGGCGCTGTGGCGGATCTCCGGCTGGACGGGAAGGGCAAACCAGCCCGCCACGTCTGTGGGGACCTCCCCCTTGATTGTGGACACCTCGAGACCTGGATCATGAGTGGTCAAGGGAGAGGAGTCCTTGTTGGGGACGTTCAGGTACCCGGCGGAGTTTCGCTCTGACGCGGTGGCCTTGGTGCGGTCGTTGGGCAAGCCGATCGCCCAGGTCGCCAAGGAGCTTGGGGTCAACCATGAGACGTTGCGGACCTGGGTGCGTGCGGCCCAGACCGCAGAGCTTCCCGGGCGGCGGCCGAGTCGGCCAAGGACGCCGAGTTGGCCCGGCTGCGCAAGGAAGTCGCCGAGCTGAAGCTCGAGCGGGAGATCTTGCGCAAGGCGGCCGCCTATTTCGCTCGGGAGACGTTGGATTGAGCCGCTTCTCCTTCGTCGAAGCCCACCATCGCGCGTTCGGCGTGAAGCGGCTGTGCCGGGTTCTGGGTGTCTCACGGTCGGGGTTCTATCGGTGGCGGCAGGCCAGTGCCGCCCGGGCCGCCCGCAAGGCCGCAGACCGGTCTCTGGCCGAACGGATCCGTAGGATCCACGCCGGCTCCGGCGCGACCTATGGATCGCCGCGGGTGCACTCCGAACTGCGCGACCAAGGGCATCGGGTGAATCGCAAACGCGTCGAGCGGATGATGCGCGAGCACGCCATTGTCGGCCGGCATCTGCGCCGCCGGTGCCGGACCACTGTGCCCGATCGGTCGGCCTCGCCGGTGCCGGACCTGCTGCGGCGTGACTTCAGTGTCGGGGCGGCTGACGTGCGCTGGTGCGGTGATGTGACCTATCTGCCGGTCGCCGGGAGGTGGATGTACTTGGCGACCGTGATCGATATCGGGACCCGGCGGCTGCTCGGCTACTCCATGGCCGAGCACATGCGTGCCGAGCTGGTCGTCGATGCCCTCAACGCCGCCGTGGCCACACGTGGCGGGAACGTCGCTGGAGTGATCTTCAATTCCGACCACGGGGCCCAGTACACCTCCCAGGCATTCGCCGAGGCATGCGCGGCGGCTGGAGTCCGCCGGTCGATGGGAGTGGTCGGCTCCAGCGCTGGCAACAGCCTGGCCGAGGCGTTCTTCGCCGGCCTCAAGCGCGAGATCTTGCCCGCCGGGGGGGGTGGCTGGCCCAGCACGGGCCAGGCCCGGATGGAGGTGTTCCGCTGGCTGACCTTTTACAACACCCGAAGGAGACATTCGGCCCTCGGCTACCTCAGCCCGGTCGAGTACGAACAGAGATCATCTAGGCTGGCAGCCGCCGCATAGCAACCGGTGTCCACGATCAGGGTGGAACCCCATCCGCAGGGTGTCGAGTTGCTGGGATCCGCCCACCGGCATCCGTGTTCATCCAGGTGTGAGGCGGCCTTGTCCGGCGATCCACTCCATCGACACGAATCAAGGGCGACTGACGCTGCAGCGACCTCCGCCGCTGAATATGACCTTGTTCGTCGTTGAGCACCTCCAACCTTGCGGGCAGGAGCAGAGGGAGCCAGTTGGGGAGCCACCGTAGGTGGACTCCCCCGGACCCACCTCGACTCTCCCAGAGCGTTTCTGCAGGTGAGGGGCTCCCCGATCGACTTCCATCGACCTTGATCCACTGATCTTCTGTGCCTGGGGGTCAAGGGGTCGTGGGTTCAAATCCCGCCGTCCCGACAGAGTTTATGCAGGTCAGAGGGCTAAACTGGAGTCGCTCCGGGGCTCCCTGAACGGCGCTCGGGAGCCATAAGGGGAGCCAGCAGCCGCGGACTCACAGCCAGAAAGCGGCTTTCGTCCCAGTGGATAGATCACGTTAGCCGGAAACGCCGCACCGAGCCCATGACGCTCGGTCAAAAGGTCCTCCCCGGTCGCGTCCAGCGGAACTTGCATATGAGGGCGATGCAGCGGGTGGCGTGCTGGACGCCGGCGCTTTTGCGGGGGCAGTTGCCCAGGATTTTGATCACTTCATGTGCGCGAAGACGTGCTCGACGCGGATGCGCACGCGTTCGTGGACGGTGTTGAGATCGTGCTGCCAGGCGGGCAGCTCGCCAGCGTCGCGGGGCCGCCGGTAGGGTGTCGGCGCCGTGCCGGTCAGCGACCGGGGCCGGCAGACTCCACCGTCGCCCATTGCCGACCTGCTCACCGCCACTACCTGCAACGATCCGCACCAGACGTCGGGACTGCCGCACCGACAGGACGGTGAACACCGGCACCCATTCGTCCCGATCGACCTTGATCAGCCGCTCCACGTCAAGGACAACGATCTTGATCGCCGGCGTATGCGGTTCACGACCTCATGAGCGAACACCGCTGCCGAACCGGCTTGCGGCCGGGTCCCTCAGCAGGACCCGGCATGGAGCCGTTCGAGCGACGATCCCCACGTCGCGGGTCAGGTGAGGAGGGTGCGGGCGGCGCGGACGACGGCCTCGTCGACCAGGCGGCCGTCCTCACCGACGGACACGGCGGAGCCGGAGGCCAGGGCGGCCTCGTGGCGGGCGAGCAGGGCGCGGGCCCGATCCAGCTCGGACGGTGTCGGAGTGAAGACCTCCGCGGCGACCTGAAGCTGAGCCGGGTGAATGCAGGCGCGGCCGCGGAAGCCGAGCCGCTTGAGGCGCAGCGTGGTCGCGCGAAAGGCATCGAGGTCGCGGAACTCGGTGGAGACCGGGCCGATCGGCGCACGGAGCCCGGCGGCGGCGGACGCCGCGACCACCTGGGACCTGGCCCAGAGCAGCTCGGACTCGTCCGGGCCGGGGGTGACGCCGAGGTCGGCGGCCAGGTCGGCCTCGCCGAGCTGGAGGCCGGCGACCCGCGGCGCGGCCGCGATCTCGGGTGCCGCCAGGACGGCGGCGGCGGACTCCAGCAGCGGAACGACGGAGAGGCCGGGCGCGCCCGCGAGGGCGGCGTCGAGGGCGTGCAGGTCGTCCGCACTTTCGACCTTGGCGGCGCACAGGCCGTCGAGGCCGGGGCCGGCGACCGCGCGGGCGTCGGCGCGGCCGAGTTCGCCGGGATTGACGCGGACGGTGACGTGCGGCCGGTCGGCGGGCAGCGTGCGGAGCCAGGCCGCGACGGCGGTGCGGGTCTCCGCCTTGGCGGCGAGGGGTACCGCGTCCTCCAGGTCGACGATCAGTTCGTCGGCGCCGAGCGTCAGGGCCTTGGTGAGGCGGTCCGGGCGGTCGCCCGGGACGTAGAGTGCGGTCGTCCTCACCCGACGGTCTCCTGACCGGAGGTCAGCGCCTTGGCGATGACGGTGCGCATGATGTCGTTGGTGCCCTCGCCGATGCTCATCAGCGGCGCGTCCCGGTAGAGGCGCTCGACGGTGAACTCCTTGGAGTAGCCGTAGCCGCCGTGGACCTGCATCGAGGCGAGGGCGCAGTCGATGGCGGCCTCGCTGGCGAAGGTCTTGGCCATGCCCGCCTGCATGTCGACGCGGTCGCCGGCGTCGGCGCGGGACGCGGCCCAGTACACGAGCAGCCGGGCGGCCTGCACCTTGATCGCCATGTCCGCGATCTTGAGCTGGATCGCCTGGAAGTCCTGGATCGGGCGGCCGAACGCCTCGCGCCGCGCCGCGTACCGCAGCGCCTCGTCGTAGGCGGCCTGCGCGATGCCGAGGGACCGGGCGGCGACGTTGATGCGGCCGGTCTCCAGGCCGGACAACACCTGCTGCATGCCGCGCCCCTCGGCGCCGCCGAGCAGGTTCCCGGCGGGGACGCGCACGCCGTCGAACACGATCTCGCATGACTCGGTGCCCTTGTAACCGAGTTTGGGCAGGTCGCGCAGTACCTCGAAGCCGTCCTCGACGATCAGGACGGACATGCCGCGGTGCGCGGGCGAGGCGGACGGGTCGGTCTTGACCAGCACGGGCAGCGGGCCGGCGTGCCGGGCGTTGGTGATCCAGGTCTTGCGCCCGTCGATCACGTAGTGGCCGCCGTCGCGGCGCGCGGTGGTGGCGATGCCCTGCAGGTCGGTGCCGGCGCCGGGTTCGGTGAGGGCGATGCCGGTGCGGCGGCGGCCGGCGGCGAGGTCGGGCAGGAACCGGGCCTTCTGCTCGGCGGTGCCGTGCCGGGCGATCATCCAGCAGGACAGCGAGTGGCTGCCGAGGATGCCGGCGATGCCCATCCAGCCCTTGGAGATCTCCTCGAAGACGAGGGCGAAGGAGACCATGTCGGCGCCGAGGCCGCCGTACTCCTCGGGGACGGTCAGCCCGAACAGGCCGAGCCCCTTCATCGTCTCGACGATCTCGGCCGGGTATCGGTCGGCGGCCTCCCATTCCCGGGCGACGGGCCGGATCTCGCGGTCGACGAAGTCGCGGAGGGCGTCGCGGAAGAGGCGCTGCTCTTCGGTCAGTTCGAAGTCCATCAGGCGTCCTTGGCGAAGACGGGGAGGTGGCGGCCGTCCGGGAGGGGCCGCCAGCCGAGCCGGACGGGCTCGTCGCAGGTCCAGGGGCCGGGGCCGTCCAGGTGGGTGAGGATGATCGGGCCTTCGGCGAGCCGGACCCGCGCGACGGTGTAGGGCACCTCGGCGTCCGGGGACGGGGCGCGGTGCACGACGGTGAACGAGTCGACGGTGCCGCGCCCGGAGGCGTCGGCGAACTCCAGGTCGGTGCCGCCGCAGCGGGTGCACAGTTCGCGCGGGTAGTGCTGGGCGTGGCCGCAGGCGCAGCGCTGGACGACCAGGCACCTGTCCCGGGTGGCGTCCCACCACCGGTCCTCGATCACCGGTCGGCTCCCAGCAGGACGGTGGCGTGGCTGGACAGGATGCCGCCGGTGCCGTGCGCGAGCGCGACCTCGGCGCCGCGGACCTGCCGGTCGCCGCATTCGCCGCGCAGCTGCCGGACGGCCTCGACGAGCAGCAGCAGCCCGTATTGCCCGGGGTGGCAGTAGGACAGGCCGCCGCCGTTGGTGTTCAGGGGGAAGGCGCCGCCGGGGCGGGTCCGAGCGCCGGCGACGAATCCGGCGGCCTCGCCGGGCGCGCAGAACCCGAGCCCTTCGAGGGTCAGCAGGACGGTGATGGTGAAGGAGTCGTAGACCTCGGCGACGTCCACGTCGGACGGTCCCAGCCCGGCCATCGCGAACGCGCGGCGTCCGGAGTCGAACGAGCCGGGGCGCAGCAGGTCGTCGGCCGAGGTCATGCTGGTGTTGGTGGTGGACTCGCCGTAGCCGAGGACGACGACCGGCGGCCGCCGCAGGTCGCGGGCGCGTTCCAGCGAGGTGAGGACGACGGCGCCGCCGCCGTCGGTGACGAGGCAGCAGTCGGCGGACGTCAGCGGCGTCGAGATCATCGGCGCGTCGAGGACATCACCGGCGTTGAGCGGTCCCCCGCCGTACCGGAACGCCTTCGGGTTGCGCAGCGCCCATTCCCGCGCGGCGACGGCGACCTCGGCGATCTGCTCGCGGCCGGCCTTGTAGGCGTGCAGGTAGCGCTGCGCGGCCATCGCGTAGTACGAGATCGGGTACAGCGGCGCGTACGGCGACTCGAAGATCGCCTCGGGGGTGTGCGGGTCGGCGGCGCCGCCGAGCGACCGCGACCGCGCGGACCGCTGGTTCGACGCGAACGCGATGAGGACGGTGCGGCACTGCCCCGCGTCGATGGCCTGCGCGGCGCGGGCGACGAACATCTCGAACGCCGATCCCCCGGCGAACGTCGAGTCCGTCCAGGACGGCCGGACGCCCAGGTAGTCGGCCAGCTGGGTGGCGGAGAACCGGGAGACGCCGGTGGTCGCGACGCCGTCGACGTCGCGGAGCGCGAGCCCGGCGTCGTCCAGCGCGCGGCTGATCGCCTGCGCGTGGAGGGCGAGGACGGACGCGCCGGTGACGCCGAGGTCGGATTCGGCGGCGCCGGCGATCGCGACCGTCACAGCGCCCCTCCTGGAACGCGCACCTCGCAGCCGGCGGGGGCGACGGCGACGCGGCCGTCCTCCACCACCTCGACCTGCTGCTCGATGGTCACCAGGTCGCCGTCCACCGCCGTGACGGTCCCGGTGCAGCGGACGGTCTCGTTCGCGAACACCAGGTTCTTGAACCGGAACCGGAGGGTCGCCAGCCGCGCGGACGGGCCGAGCCAGTCCTGCACCTGCTCGGCGAGCAGCGCGCCGAACACCTGGCCGTCCACGACGGGTGCGGGGAGCCTGCGCTGTTCGAGGAACGCGGGGTCGTAGTGCATGCGCTGCCAGTCCCACGTCGCGCCCGCGTAGGCGATCATGTCGGCGAGTTCGATGCGCCGTACCAACTCGGGGACCGCGTCCCCCACCGCGACGGCCGTCATGCGATCTCCACGTAGATCAGCGTCTCCTCGTTGGTGGCGAGCGGTTCGCCGCGCTGGTCGGTGTAGGCGGCGGTGGAGGTGACGATGAGCATCGCCTGCCCTCTGCCGTTGACCCGCTCGGTGATGTCGCTGATCCGCCAGGTCGCGGTGATGACGTCGTCCGGGCGGACGGGACGGTGGAACGCGTAGGAGTTGCCGCCGCGCACCAGCCGCGTGCCGGGGACGTCCAGATGCCACAGGTGCCCGGCGTACCCGTCGTCGCCGCGCGGCAGGCCGGTGTACTGGTTCGTCTCCATGATGAGCGTGGGCGGGGCGATGACGCCGCCGTACCCGTGCTCGCGCGCGTAGGCGTCATCGGTGTAGAGCGGGTTGCCGTCGCCGACGGCCTGCGCGAAGTACCGGATCGACGCGCGCCCGAGCTCCTCCGGCGCCGTGTAGACGACCTCGCTCCCGATGAGCGCCTTCATCTCCTCGGTCAGCAGGCTCATGCGCTCTCTCCCGCCGGGGCGAGCACCGCCGTCGGGACGACCTCGATCAGGAAGTCGGGGCGCAGCAGGGCCGAGCACACCACCGAGGACAGCGCCGGGGAGTCGCCGAAGTACCTGCGGCGGATCTCGGCGACGTCGCCGTAGCCGGCGACGGCGTCCGGGGTGAGGTACTCGACGAGCCGGACGACGCCGCCGTAGGGCGGCCGGTCGCCGAGGCCCGCCTCGCGGAGCGTCGCCGCGATGGAGGCGTAGACGTACTCGGCCTGGGCGAGCAGGTCGCCGTCGAAGATGCCCTTCTGGGTGGCGGGTTCGAGCGCCCCGAACCCCGACATGAACAGGGTGCCGCCCGCCGCGACGCCCGGCTTGTAGGTGAGCGTGTCGTACCGCTTCCAGCCGGGGTTGACGGTCTTCAGCGTCGCGGTCGACGCGGTCGCGTCCAGCGACACCATCGCGCCCGGCACGACCGGCCGGTCGACGATGATGCCGGCGGCGCCGGGGTACACCCCGTCCCCGGTGCCGAGGAGTTCCTTGCGGACCCGGCCGCAGCGCGGGTACTCCGACCGGGTCGCGCTCGCCGTGTAGTCGGTCGTCTGGACGAGCGCGCCAAGCCCGAGCCCCGCGGCTTTCAGCAGGTCGGCGGCCTGTTCGAGGCACTGCCGGTACTGGGAGCGGAAGTCGCCGCCGCGCGGGTGGAGGCTCGGGAGGTAGACGGTGCCGCCGGCGACGCGGACCGTGCCGCGATGCATGCCGTCGTCGAGCGCGGCCTCGATCAGCTCGCCGCCGCCGGGGAAGGCGGTCAGCTCGACGGCCAGGTCCTCGCCGCCGGGCAGCGCTTCGACGGCCACCGTCGCGACCGGCGCGCGGTGGGCGCCGAGCGAGTCCCGACGGGCCGCGTCGACCTCGGCGTACATCGCGAGCGCGGTCCCGGTGGCGTACTCCACGACATGGACGACGTCGCACGGCCCCGCACCGGCCTTCGCCAGCTCCGCGAGGGCCCGCCCGTAGGCGCCCCGGACCGTCCCGGCACAGGCGGACAACCGTAAGGTCATGCTTCCTCCGTTGCTGGTCGCCGCGCCTCCAGGACCGCGAGCAGCGGCCGGGTCGACGTGCGGTCGGGCAGGGCGAGGATCTCGGTCACGTGCCCGGGGTCGCCCAGGTTCGCGAGGGCCTTCTCCCGGACGGTCCGGTCGATGCCGGGATCGTCCGGGCCGCCGCCGCTGCGCGGGACCTCGGCGCGGATCTCGCGGCCGTCGCGGGTGACGGCGCGGAGCCGTCCCGGCTGGTCGGCGGCGGCGCCGCCGAAGTCGACGACCTCGGTGCGGACGCGGCCGGCGAGGGCGAGCACCTCGGGACGGTCGATCGCGTCGTAGGTCGCGGTGGTCACCGAGCCGTCGATCACCATGGCGGCCACGCTCCAGGGCAGGCTGAACTTCGCGTCGTAGGGCGTGCGGGGCCGCTCCTTGCCGGGCGCGCAGACGATCGGCGCGGCGTCCGGGTGCACCTCGGCGGTGATGCTCTCGACCCCGGCGCCGTGCAGGCCGCGTGCGGCGTCGAGCTGGGCGTGCAGGAGCTGGCAGGCGGGATACGGCTTGACGGTGATCCGGGTCAGCTCCCATCGCTCGCCGAGCCCGTCGACGACCGCCGCCGGTTCGACGCGGCGGCCGAGCAGCGCCCCGTACAGGCCGTGCTCGCCCTCGATCACCGTGCCGGGCCCGGTGGCGCCGTGGCACGCGAGGGTCGCGGCGAGCACTCCCGCGCGCGCGGCGAAGCCGGCGTGCAGTTGCTTGGTGGACGCGCCGGTGTTGAGGAACTCCAGCAGGCCGCCGGCCTGGCTCCCGGCGATGCCGAGGGCATGGACGGTCTCGTCGACGGTCAGCCCGCGCATCCGGGACGCGGTGAGCGCGGCGGCGAGCACCCCGCAGGCGGCGGTGGCGTGCAGGCCGCGGGAGTGGAAGCCGTGCGGGGCCGCGGCGCCGAGCCGGCAGATGGCCTCCAGCCCCACCATGGCGCCGAGCAGAAGGTCGGGTCCGCCGAGCCCGAGCGCCTCCGCCTCCGCGAGCGCGACCGGGACGACGGGCGCGGACGCGTGCACGAGCCCGCCCGCGTGGGTGTCGTCGAAGTCGAGCGCGTGCATCAGGACGCCGTTGGCGAACGCCGCCTCGGCCCTCGTCACGCGGCCTTGGCCGGCGGGCTGCCCGATGACGGTCGCCTCGGGACGTCCGCCGCCCAGCTCCAGCGCGGTCAGGACGGCGGCGTCGGCGGCGTTCCGGCGGGATGCGGCGACCGCGCATCCGAGACCGTCCAGGACCTGCCGAAGCGCGGCGCGCCGCACGGGTTCCGGCACGTCCTCATGGATGAGCCCGAGCGCCCATTCCGCGAGTGCGCGGGCGGCCGTCATGCGGGCACCGGGCCGAAGGCGCCCGCGGCGGCGAGTTCGGCGACGCGTTCGGCGGTGTAGCCGAGGACCTCGGCGGTGACGTGGGCGAGGTCCTCACCGCGCTGCGGGGCGCGCCGGTAGGCGGGCGGCCGGTCGCCGGCCCGGACCGGCGAGGCGAGGTTCTTCACCGTCCCGTAGCGGGGGTGGCCGGTCTCGACGACGAGGCCGCGGGCGGCGGTGTGCGGTTCGGCGAGCGCGGCGGCGACGTCGTTGACCGGCCCGCACGGGACGGACGCGGCGTACAGGGGCTCCAGCCATTCGGCGACCGTCCGCGTCAGGAACAGCGGTTCGAGCAGGTCGAGCAGGTCGCGGGCGTTGCTCTGCCGGTCCGCGAACGTCGCGAAGCGCGGGTCGCCCGCCAGGTCCGGACGGCCGAGGACGGTGGTGAGCCGCCGCCAGAACTTCTCCTTCGCGCAGCCGACGACGAGCCAGCCGTCCTTGGCGCGGAAGTTCTGGAACGGCACCAGTGACGGGTGCGCGGAGTGCCGGGTGCGGGACGGGACGAACCCGGCGTTGAGGTGCCAGACGCCCGGGTAGGTGAGCATGGAGATCGCCGTGTCGTACAGCGAGACGTCGCAGTCCATCCCGGCGCCGTCGCGGCGGGCGGCGTGCAGGGCGGCCAGCAGCGACAGCACGGCCACGTAGCCGCCGGAGTAGTCGACGAGGGACAGCCCGGACTTGGCGGGCGGCCCGTCCGGCTCGCCGGTCAGGTCCATCCAGCCGGCGAGGCCCTGCAGGATGTAGTCGTAGCCTGGCTCCTTCGAGCGCGGGCCGGTCATGCCGAAGCCGGTGAGCGAGCAGCACACGATCCGCGGGTTGAGGTGCTTGAGGTCGTCGTAGGTGATGCGCAGCTTGGCGGGCACGTCGCCGCGCAGGTTGGAGTAGACCGCGTCGGAGACCCGGACGAGCTCCTCGAACACCGTCCGGCCCGCCTCGGTGGACAGGTCGAGCGACACCGACCGCTTGTTGCGGTTGAACGCCTCGTGGAACAGCGAGTCCTCGCCGTCGGCGTACGGGGGGACGTAGCGGCCGACGTCGCCGCCGGTCCACGGGTCCTCGATCTTGATGATCTCGGCGCCGAGGTCGGCCAGGTGCAGCGAGCCGAACGGGCCCGCGCCGTACTGCTCCAGCGAGACGATCCGCACGTCCTCCAGCGGCCTCATGCCAGCTCCTTGATCAGGTCGATGATCCGGGCCTGCGCGGTGCGGATCTCCTCGGGGGCGAGCCCGTGCGCGGGGGGCGTCAGCTTGATCGTCGTGGCGTGCCCGGCGTAGTCGGCGATGCGGTCGGCGACCTGCCCGGCGGTGCCGCTGAGGGTGAGCGCGCCGACCATCCGGTCGGGCACGGCGGCGGCGAGGCCGTCGGCGCGCGCTCTGGCGCGGAAGGCGTCGGCCACCGCGTTCTGCTCGGCGGCGAGGTCGTGGAAGGCGAAGAAATCGGCGTAGGTGCGGACCGACGCGTAGAACCCGGCCACCCCCGCGGCACGCCGGCGCGCCTCCGCCGGGTCGTCGTCGATGGAGCAGGCGGCCGACACAACGATGTCCATGCCGGGACGCAGCAGGGGCAGGGCGCGCTCGCGCAGCCACGCGGGCGAGCACAGCTCGTGCGAGATCCAGCCGTCGGCGATCTCCCCGGCCAGGCCCGTCATCACCGGGCCCGTCCCGGCGAGGTAGACGGGGAACGGGGTGGCGGGGAAGGGTCGCCGGTAGCCGCGCACCCGCAGGCTCGCCAGCTCACCTTCGACGGTCATCGGCTCGCCGGACGCGGCGTGCGCGGCGAAGTGCCGGATGATCGCGACGGTCTCGCGGAGCCGCGCGGCCGGGCGCTCCCAGCGCACGCCGTGCCAGTCCTCGTTGAGCCGCTTCACGCCGGTGCCGAGGCCGAGGACGAACCGTCCGCCGGACAGCTCGGCGAGGTCGAGAGCCTCCAGCGCGGTGGTCATCGGGCTGCGGGCGAAGGCCAGCGCGATCGCCGTGCCGACCTGGGCGCGGCGGGTTCCGGCGGCGACCGCCGCCGCCGGGACGGTCGCACTGCGGTGCAGTTCGGGGAGCCACACGGCCTCCGCGCCGGCGTCCTCGGCGGCCCGCGCGGCCTCGACCAGCTCGGCGAGGGTCTCGCCCCACGGCCCGTAGGTGATCCTCATGCCGTCATCGGCCCGGTCTTGGCCTCGGGGAAGTACTTCTTGTCGTGGGGCGCGTCCCGCTTGTAGACCATGACGGTGCGCGTCCACGAGACGACCTCGTCGCCGTCCTGGTTCAGGCCGCGGGTGTCGGCGGTGACGATGCCGGCGTAGGGCCGGGACGCCGACTCCCGCATGCCGGTGATCAGCGACTCGGCGTAGAGGGTGTCGCCGACGAACACCGGGTGGGTGAGCCTGATGTCGGTCCAGCCGAGGTTCAGCAGCGCGGTCTGGCTGATGTCGATCACCGACAGGCCGAGGACGAGCGCGACCGTCAGGCCCGAGTTCACGATGACCCTGCCCGTCGGGGAGCGGGCGGCGAAGTCGGCGTTGTAGTGGTTCTGGTTGGTGTTCAGCGTCAGCAGCGTGAACCAGGTGTTGTCGCTCTCGCCGATGGTGCGGCCGAACGGGTGCTGGAACACGTCGCCGACGGCGAAGTCCTCGTAGTACCGGCCGATCCGGGCTTCGTGGACGGTCATCCGGCCTCCTCCGGTCGCCCCGGTGGGGGGCTGCCCCGAAGCTAAAGGTCGGACTTTTTGCCGTCAACCCCTCCGTCGCGGGCGCCCGATCGGTTTCCCGCTGTCGGTCCGCCCCCACCAGGGCGGGTCCGGTCGATCGCGGTGTAGGTCTCGCGCAGGTTCTCCAGATGCGCCCGGCACGCCTCCCGCGCGCCCGCCTCGTCCCGCGCCTCGACGCGGGACAGGATCTCCCGGTGGTCGCGGTCGACGCCGTGCCAGAACCGCGGCGGCGCGTTCTCACGCAGGAACCGCTCATTGAGCACCCGGAACACCGGCTGCGCGACGACCTCCAGGAACGGGTTGCCGGCCATCCTCAGCAGGACGGTGTGGAAGTGCCGGTTCGGCGCGAAGATCTCCGCCGGGTCGAGCCCGCCCGGGTCGAACAGGGAGCCGCGCAGCTCGGCCCGGACGCCCTCGTCCCCGCGGGCGGCGGCGAGCCCGGCGGCGGGCACCTCCAGCATCTCCCGGATCTCCAGCAGCTGGTCGACCGTGACCCGGTCGTCCAGGGCGAGCAGGTTGAGGCTGGTCGCCAGGTACTCGGTGATCTGGTCGGGGCGCGGATGCGACACGAAGCTCCCGCCGGCGACGCCGCGCGTGGTGGTGACCAGGTTCTGGCTGGCCAGCAGACGCAGCGCCTCCCGGACGGTGCCGCGGCTGACGCCGTGCTCGGCCGACAGGTCGGGCTCGACGGGCAGCCGGTCGCCCGGCCGGAACTCGCCGGCGAGTATCCGCGCGCGCAGCCCGGCCGCGATCTCGGCGTACGCCGGCACGGGAGCGGCGGGCCGGCCGGCGGGCTCCTCGGCGGTCACGCACGGCATCGTACCGGCAAAGGTCGGACTTTCCCGGAGCCGGGCATTGACGCGCCGCACGGGCACCGGGCAAGCTTTCGGGTATCCCAGAACGAAACCAAGTTTCTGAATGCGGAACACGGAGGTGAGTGCGTGGCACTCCTCCCCGGCGGCGCCCCGCTCACGATGGCGGGCGGCGTGCGCGAGTTCGCCGCCTCCACGCCGCACGCCGCCGCGGTCGTCGACGGCGACCGCACGCTCACCTACCGGGCCCTGG
Source organism: Spirillospora sp. NPDC000708 (assembly GCF_040299565.1). Lineage (NCBI taxonomy): Bacteria > Bacillati > Actinomycetota > Actinomycetes > Streptosporangiales > Thermomonosporaceae > Spirillospora > Spirillospora sp. NPDC000708. The sequence goes on along the minus strand of NZ_JBEPCJ010000014.1, from coordinate 44,282 downwards.
ACGAGCGCGCCAGCCGGCTCGCGCAGGCCCTGCTCGCGCGCGGGCTGCGCCCCGGCGACCGCGTCGCCGTCCGGCTCGGCAACCGGCTGGAGTACCCCGAGGTCATCGCCGCCGCGGCCAAGGCGGGGCTGGTGCTCGTCCCCGTCGGGACCAGGCTCACCGAAGCCGAGGAGTCCTTCGTCCTGGAGCATTCCGGCGCCCGCGCCCACGTCTCCGACACCGAGCCGCCGGTCCCGGTCGAGGTCGTCCTGCGCATCGGCGGGACGGGCGCCGGCTCCTACGAGAAGGCGCTCGAGTCGGCGCGGGCCGCCGATCCGATGGCGCCCGTCGGCGAGAACGCCCCCTGCTGCCTCTACTACACCTCCGGCACGACCGGAAAGCCCAAGGGCGTCCTCAGCAGCCACCGCGCCCGGACGCTCATGTGCTACCTGTCCGCCATGGAATGGGGTCTCGGCGCCCGCCGCGTCAGCCTCGCCGTAGCGCCGATGTACCACGGCGCCGGGATGGTCTTCGACTACGCGCCCGTCGTCACCGGCGGCACCGTGGTCATGCTCCCCGAATGGGACCCGGAGCGGATGCTCGCGCTCGCCGAACGGCACCGCGCCCAGTCGGTGTTCCTCGTGCCGACCCACGCGCAGACGCTCCGCGCGTCCGGCGCGCTCGGCCGCTACGACGCGTCCAGCCTCGACACCCTGTACTTCAACGCCGCGGCGCTGCCGGCCGTCCTGAAGAGCTGGGTCATGGACGCCTTCCCGCACGCCGGGGTGCACGAACTGTACGGGTCCACCGAGGCCGGGATCGTCAGCAACTGCCGGCCGTCCGACGCCGGCCGGACCGGTTCGGTCGGCCGGCCCTGGTACATGACCGAGGTCCGGGTCGTGGACCCGGCGGGCGTCCCGGTCGGCCCGGGCGAGCGCGGCGAGCTGTTCAGCCGCTCCCCCTTCCTCATGAACGGCTACCTGCGCGACGACGGCGCCACCGGCGGCTGCACGACCGAGGACGGCTTCCTCACCAGCGGCGACATCGTCGTCCGCGACGAGGACGGGTTCCTCTACGTGGTGGACCGCACAAAGGACATGATCATTTCCGGTGGGGTGAACATCGCGCCGCGCGAGGTCGAGGACGTCCTGCGCACCTTCCCCGGCGTCGCCGACTGCGCGGTCGTCGGGCGGCCGGACGAGCGGTGGGGCGAGCGCGTCACCGCGTTCGTCGTCGCCGGTCCCGGCGCGTCCGTCGACGCGGCGGCGCTGGAGGCGCACTGCCGCGAGCGGCTGTCCGGTCCGAAGGTGCCCCGCAGCGTCGAGTTCCTCCCCGCTCTGCCCCGCAACGCCGCCGGCAAGGTCCTCAAGCGCGAGCTCCGCGACCGCTGACCGCTCCCGCAACCCGGAAGAGGTGCCCTGTGCGACCCCACGTCGAACTCATCCAGGAAGACGACTACATCTGGCACGCCGCCGAACTCGCCGGCGGCGAGGGCCGGGCCAGCGAGCGCCGCCTGTCGGTGGACGAGGAGGACGGCTCGTGCTCGCTGCGCGTCGACTTCCACACCGACTGGGGCCGCGGCCCCGGCATCCACCACGCCGACACCGAGTACCACGTGCTCGAAGGATCGATGACCTACAACGGCAAGGAGATCGGCACGGGCGGCTACGTCTACGCGCCCAAGGGCGTCCCGACCGGGGCCATCACGTTCGGCGAGGGCACCCGGATCCTGCACTACCGCGAGTACGGCGACGCCGGCTTCGACCCGGTCGAGAGCACCAGGGCGCCGCGCTGGAAGGACGCCCGCGAGGACGTCATCGTCATCGACAGCGAGGCCATGGCGTGGGACGCCGTCCCCAACCCCGGCCCGATGCCCGGCATGTTCATCAAGTACCTGCACGTCGACCCGGTGACCGGCTTCTACACCCGGCTCGTCCACGCCCAGGAGGGATGGACCGACCACCGCCTCGCGCACCACCCGTGCTACGAGGAGGCGTACACCGTCCAGGGCCACATGGAGTACAACTTCGGCACGCTGGACCTCGGCACCTACTTCTTCCGTCCGGCCCGCGTGAAGCACGGCCACTTCACCAGCCTGGAAGGGGGCGCGACCTGGCTGCTGCGCTCCGACGGCGAGCTGTTCAACTGGTACACCCAGAGCGAGTGGGTCCGCTGGGGCGGCGAGGCCATCAACTGGGGCCCGGGAGAGACCCGCATGCGGTGGTCGGCGTCCTCCCACGACCTCGGCGCCGGGTCGCCCGGCCGCAGCGAACGCGACCTCGCCGACCTGCGCGCCTCCGTCGAGTACCAGCGTGAACGAGGCGAGATCGATGAGGAGTACGTGCAGCACGGCACCGGCACGGACAAGAGCCTCGTCGCGATCGCCAAGGCGCTGGACGCCGCCCGCCTCCAGGGCGGGCACGGCGACCACGACGGCCATGACCACGAGCACGGCCCGGTGCACGCCGACTGGGGCGCCGACCCGCGCTCCCTCGAACACCCCGACGAGCGCACCGACGCCCTCGCCCACGTCCCGGGCGCCGGGCGCGCCTGGAAGAAGGGCGACCCGATCCCCGCCCCGATCCTGTCCAGCCGCCCCGTCCGCAGCCGCACCGCCGGCCGCTGGAACGGCGACGGCATGTGACCGCCCGGGAGGAGGGAGCGAGCGTGCCCGCGGACCGGCGGTACGACCTCGTCGTCGTCGGAGCCGGCACCGGCGGCATCCCCTGCGCCGTCGAGGCCGCGGCGCGCGGCGCCCGGGTCCTGCTGGTGGAGAAGGACTCCCGGATCGGCGGCACCCTGCACATCAGCGGCGGGCACATGTCCGCGGGCGGCACCCGCCGGCAGCGCGAGCGCGGCATCGAGGACTCCGTCGCGGCGCACCTGGCCGACATCGACCGGATCAGCGGCGGCACCGCCCGCCCGGACCTGGCCGAGCTCGCCGCGCGCCACGCGCCCGGGACCGTCGACTGGCTCGACGACCACGGGTTCGACTTCGCGCCCGAGTCGCCCCGGCTCGTCTACGGCCACGAACCGTACGGCGTCCCCCGCACCTACTACGGCAGGGACGCCGGGCTGTCCATCCTGGCCGTCCTCCGGCGCCTCCTGGACGAGCAGATCGCCGCCGGACGGGTCGAGCTGTGGCTCGGCAGCCCGGCGATCGGCCTCGGCGAGCGTCCCGGCCGCATGCCGGACGTCACGGTCCTGCGCGACGGCGCCGACGAGGTCGTGGTGGCCGCCCCCGCGGTCGTGCTCGCCACCGGGGGGTTCGCGTCCGACAAGGCGCTGTTCGAGGAGATCGAGGGGGTGACCCTCGTCAGCGCGGCGTACCGCACGTCCACCGGCGACGGGCTGGTCATCGCGCGCGAGGCGGGCGCGGGCGTCGGCGGGCGCGGCCGGTACCTGCCGACCTTCGGCGGGCTCCCGCACCCCACCGCGCCGGGCCGGGCGTACCCCGGCGACCGTCCGCTGCTGACCGCCGCCGAGCGGCTCCCGTGGGAGATCTACGTCGACCGCGCCGGGCACCGGTTCGTCGCCGAGGACGAGCGCAGCATCGACCGCAAGGAGCGCGCCCTCGCCGCGTCCACCGACGGATCCTTCTGGACCGTCTTCGACGACAGGGCGCGGCTGCGCTCGGTCCCCATGGTCGTGGGCTGGAGTCCGGAGGACGTGCTGGCGAAGGCCGGGACGCGGACCGGCGTCCACACCGCGGGCGACCTGGCCGGGCTCGCCGCGCTCGCCGGCATCGACCCGGGCGGCCTGTGGGCCACCGTCGATCGCTACAACGCGGCCGTCGCCGCGGGCCGCGACGCCGAGTTCGGCCGCACCCACCTGCCCGCCCCCATCGCGGAGCCCCCGTTCTTCGCGATCGAGAACCACGGCATCACGCTGATCACCTTCGCGGGGGTGGACGTGGACGGGGACCTGCGGGTGCGGCGCGCCGACGGCACCGTGATGGACGGCGTCCACGCGATCGGCGAGCTGATCGGCGCCGCCGCCACCTGCGGCAACAGCTTCTGCGGCGGCATGCTCATCACCCCGGCCCTCGCGTTCGGCCGCCTCCTGGGCCGCCGCCTGGCGCCGACGTGCCGGGATGGCCGGGTCCGCCGCGCGGTGCGGCCGATGGATGAGCTTCCCGTAGTGCAGCGGCCGCCTCGGTGGCGGCCGACGATCGAGCCCGGAGGTACCCCGACATGATCCGCCACATCGTCCCTGCCGGTTCCGCACGGGGCACGGGGCTCCGGTCCGATGGGTGAGGACGCCGCGGCGGACCTCGCCGACGACTACCGCGAGGCCGGCTTCGGCGGGCGGCTGGGCCCCGGCGACAGGCCGGCGCTCCTCGTCGTCGACCTGGTGCGCGCCTACCTCTCCCCCGAAAGCCCTCTCTACGCCGCGCCCGCACCGGCGATCGTCGACCGTGTCGCCCGGCTGGCGTGCTCTGCCCGCGAGCACGGCCACCCGGTGGTGTTCACCTACGTGTCCTTCAAGCCCGGCGGAGTGGACGGCGGCCTGTTCTACCGTAAGGTGCCCGCCCTGCGGCTGTTCGACGAGGGGTCGCCCTGGGCGCTGCCGCCGGACGAGCTCGTCCCGGAGCCGGGCGACCTGACGGTGCGCAAGCGGTACCCCAGCGCCTTCTTCGGAACGCCGCTCGCGAGCACCCTCACCGCGCTGCGCGTCGATTCCGTCGTGATCACCGGCGTCAGCACCAGCGGCTGCGTCCGGGCCACCGCCGTGGACGCGCTGTGCCACGGGCTGCGGCCGACCGTCGTCGCCGACGCGGTCGCCGACCGCGACCCGCGCCCGCACGAGGCCGCGCTGTTCGACCTCCACGCCAAGTACGCCGACGTCCACGACACCGATCAGGTGCTGGACGGGTGGGCCACGAAGATCCGTCGCCCCGGAGCGACACGTTGAAGGAACGCTGTTTCCATGGGAGGTTCGCCGTGCGGTACCTGATCGTCGGCTGCGGGAACGTCGGGATGGAGCTGGCACGCCGGTGGACGGCGCGCGGGCACGAGGTCACCGGGACGACCACGTCCGCCGGGCGCACCCGTGAGCTGGAAGGGGTCTGCTCGGACGTCGCCGTCCTGCGCGGCTCGGACCAGGACGCCCTGGCCGAGGCGGCGCGGGACGCGGAGGCCGTGGTGCTGACCGTGAGCCCGCGCCCGTCGCGCTCCTTCGACGCCGCCCAGCGGGCCGCCGAGTACGCCGACACGCTCGCGGGCACCGCGCGGACCGCCGCCGCCGTCCATCCCCGCGTCGTGTTCACCAGTTCGGGGTCGGTCTACGGGGCCGGCGGCGGGACGGTCATCGACGAGACCGCCCCGACGACTGCGGACGAGGACGCCTCGCCGCGCGCCTTCATAGCGGCGGAGCAGGCCGTGCTGGCGTCGCCGCGCGGCGCCGTGCTGCGCATCCCCGACGTGTACGGCCACCCCCGCGACATCGACTATCCGGCGCGCGTGAGGTTCGCCCACGAGCACCTCGGCGGGAGCGTCCCGTTCGCGGCCGACGCGCTGCTCTACCGGATCGACTACCGGGACGCGGCCGCCGCCCTCGACTACGTGGTGAGCGTGGGGCTGACCGGCGTCTACAACGCCTTCCCGGACGCGGAGGTCCCGCCGACGAACGCGGGGGCGTTCGGGGAGATCTGCAAGGCCGAGGGCCTGCCGGAGCTGGCCTTCCGCGCCGAGATCCGGACACCGGAGGTACCGGTGACGTCCGCCAAGCTGCGCGCAGCCGGTTTTGCCTTCGCCCACTGACACGTCGAGTTGTGGCGTGTCGCCCTTATGAGAACGGTAATAGGGGGCGACACGCCACAAGCCAACGGGAGGGGTCAGCGGACGTGCTGGACCGTCACGGACGGGTCCACGGCGTCGCCGACGCCCCACAGCCAGACACCCGACCACGCGTCGCCGAGGACGGTGCGCAGGAACATGGCGCTCCACCGCGCGGACGCCTTGACGCTCGTCTCCTGGGTCACCGCCTGGGCGGACGGATCGGGAGCGGCCCCCGCCGGGTTCTGCATGTCGGTGATCCCGTAGTGGTTGGCGCCGGTGACGGACACCAGCATTTTCGGCGGCGTCTGGATCGCCTCGTAGGTGCCCTGCGCCGCGGCGGGCGCGGCGATGCCGTCCACGGTCCCCTGCACGAGGGCGACCGGCACGGTATTGGCGACGGGCGGGTTGCCGGAGCCCCCGGGCGGGCTGTTGTTGGTGCCGAAGAGCGCCGCACCCTTCAGTTCGGCGGGCGCGGCGGCGGGCGTGGCGCAGAACGGCGGAGCGCACGCGCCCATGGTGAGGGCGAGTCCGGCCGCGCCGCCGAAGGAGTGGCCGAGCAGGACGAGGGAGCCGGTGTCGATCCTGCCCTTGAGCGGTGAGGCGGCACGCGCGTCCTCGTCGCGGGCCCATGCGACGATCCATGACGCCTGGGCCTCTTCGGGGAACAGGCCGCTCTGCCCGTAGATGACACGCCGGTGGTCGGGCACGACCACCACGAATCCGTATCCGGCGACCGCGCGGGCGTAGGCGGAGTACGCGGACCTGCTCACGTTCGCGCCCTGCAGCAGCAGCGCCACCGGCAGGTCGGCCCTGATGTCGGACGCGGCGGGCGCGTACACGTCCGCCGGGTCGCCGTTCACGGTGGTCGCGAAGGCGATGGGCGCATCCTCGTCTGCCGCGGCAGAGACGGCCGGGAGGACGGACGTGGCCAGCGCGAACGCGGCGGCCACGGCCATCGTGGCACCGGCCGCCCTCACGAGCGGCCCTTGCGGCGGCGCGGGAGGATCAGCAGGGCCGCGCCACCGGCCATGACCAGTGCCGAGGCGACCAGCGCGTAGGTCGGCAGGCCGTCGGGGCTGCCGGTGTACGGCAGGTCCCCGCTGCCCTTGCCGGATCCGCCGCCCGAACCGCCGCCCGAGCCACCGCCCGAGCCACCGCCGGAACCACCGGAACCGCCGCCCGGGCTCCCGCCGCCGGTGAAGGTGAGCGGGATCTCGGCGGTGTTCGGCCCCTGGTTGCCCGGCGCGGTGACGGCGATGACGCAGGCGCCCGCCTTCGCCGTGCAGGTGGCGCCGCCGGCCTTGGCCACGAGCTTGATCTTCGCGTCCTTGGACTTGGCCTGGGTCACGAAGTTGCCCTGGGCGTCGGAGGCGCCGACGATCGCTCCCCCGGTGCTCTGCGCGGCGCAGTCGGTGGGCAGCTTCGGCCCGGGCTTGCACTCGCCGAGGGTCACGAAGGTCTCGTTGGGGGTCAGGCCGGTCACCTGGACGGTGATCGTGTCGCCGGCCTTCACCCCGCTGGTCTCGCTGGCGGTGATCTTCGGTGCGGCCAGCGCGGGCGGTGCGAGCGCGAGCACGCAGGCGCCGGCGAGTGCGGCGACGGCGCCGGCGCGCCTTCTCATTCGGGACACGGGCGTTGCTCCTTCGGTCATCTGCTGCGGCGTTGGACGACGGTGACGGCGGCCCCGGCGAGCACGAGCAGGCCGGCGGTGGCGGCCCAGAGCGGTGTCGACGGGCCGCCCGTGCCGGGTCCCGCGCCGGCCGCCGGAGCCGCCGACGCGCGGACGGCGGCGCCGCCCTTGAACGGCGAGCCCTTGAAGCCGACGCGGACGATCGCGCTGTTGGCGGTGACGACGGAGGGCGGGACGGTACCCGGCAGCGGACCGGCGCCGATGACGCACTGGCGGGTCGTGCAGTCGAGGCCGTTGAACTTCGGGCGGGCCTTCAGCCTGACCTCGGGGAGGTCGCCTTTGGCGTCGATGTTGACGAAGGTGGCGCCGCCGCCGAGGTCGCAGTCCTTGAGGCCGTTGGTGTAGCCCTCCCGGCACATCCCGACCGCCACGGACCTCAGCCCGGGACTGAACCCGCTCCCGGTGACGGTGATCGTCTCACCCTCGGTGAGGTCGGTGGAGCGGCTGACCTGGAGCCGCGCCGCGGCCGGCGCCCCGGCGGGCGGGGCGAGCGGGGACAGCGGGGACACCGCCAGAGCGGCGAGCACGATCGCGATCACTGGGCGGCGCCTCCGGTGCTGCGCGCCACCGGTGGCCGCAGCGGGCCGCCGGGCGCCGGGACGGGGACTTCGGTGACGCGGCCGGGCTCGACGGTGTAGGCGCGGCAGGCCAGCGCGAGCGTCTCCGGTGCGGCCGGACCGGCGACCACCACGGCGGTGCCGGTGGCGCAGAGCCGGCGCAGCACCGCGGGGACGGCCGCCGCGCACGGGCCTCCCGCGAGACCGTCCACCAGCAGGAGCCGGGGCCGGGTGAGCAGCGCCTCGGCCAGCGAGAGCAGGCCGCGTTGCGCGTCGGTGAGCGTTCCGGCGGGGTCGGCGGCGAGCCCGCGCAGCGGGGGGAAGACGTCCAGGACGGAGTGCGCGGCGGCGCCGGGATCGGCGTGTCCGAGCGCGCGGGCGTGCGCCGCCAGCCCGGCCGCGACCGGCAGCCCGCCGGGGGCGCGCGGGTCGGGGCCGGCGAGGTGGCAGAGTCCGAGGGTCGTCCGCTGCCCGGCGTCGAGCGCGGTCAGGTCGGCGCCGCCGAGCGCGACCCTGCCCTTGCACGGCGTGTGCCCGGCCAGCGCGGCCAGCAGCACGCTCGCGCCGGTGCCCGACAGCAGGATGGTCTCGCCCGCGTCCACCCGGAGGCCGACCCGGTACAGCCTGACCGGGCCGCGCGGCACCGACAGCGCTCTGACGTGCAGGAACGGCGGCGGCTTCACGATCTGCGGGCCGCACACGCGCAGCGCCAGGAGTGCGCCCAGGATCGGCGGCAGCGCCGTCAGCGTCAGCGCGGTGCCCTCGGCGCAGGTCCCGCGCAGCGCGGCGGCGCAGCCGTATCCGGCCAGCCCGCCGGTCGCGGCGGTAACGCACGTGAGACCGGCCGCCGCCAGATGGCGCGGATCTGGCAGCGGCCGGAGAACGGTGGTGTCGAGGGCGGCGACGGCCAGGCAGGCCGCGGCCAGGGCGACGGTGAAACCGGCGGCGAGCGGGACCGGTCCGGGAGCGCTCGCCATCAGCATCGGCGCGGCCGCCGCGGCGAGCAGCAGCCAGGGGACGGTCTGCGCGGCGCGGGCCGTCCGGTGCCCGACGACCACCAGCGCGACCGCCGGAAGCAGCGCCCAGGCCAGATACCGGACGGGCTCGGCGCCGATCAGGTTCCACCGGAAGGTCAGCAGGTGCAGCCCGCCCATGAGCGGGGCGCCGGCGGCCCATCCGGTGAGCAGGTAGACGGGCAGGGCCGCCCGGACGTCGCGCTCGGCGAGCACGTCCCGCACCCTGGCGGCGCGACGACCGGACGCGGCGGGCGGCGCGTGGGGGACGGCGGTGGCGGCCACGGCGAGCACGGCCGCCGAAACCCCCGCGATGACCAGCGCCGTCCCCGGATCGGCGGCCGAGAGCGTCGCGATCCAGGCCGCCGCGGCCAGGCCGGCGAGCGCGGCGGCCTGGTCGCGGGCCGGGCCGCCGGGCGTGCGGAGCGCGCTCGCTCTCGGCGCGGCGAGCAGCGGAGCCGCGAGGATCCCCGCGGCCATCAGGGCGGTGGCGAAGACGGGGACGGCGGGGACCAGCCCGGCCAGCGCGACGACGGCCCCGGCCGGCGCACCGCCGGCGGCCGCCACCCGGTACGGACGCAGCCGTCCGGACAGCCACAGCGCCGGGACCAGCGCCGCGCAGGCGAGGACGAGCGCGGTGACCGCCATGTAGGTCACGACATCGCCGGGGACCCGCACGACGCCGCCGAGGGCGTCCGAAAGGAGCAGCACGGTGCCGCCCGCCAGCGGCCCGGCCGCGGCCACCGCGAGCCGGGGCGCCGCACCGGCGGCCGTGCGGCGGGGCGCACGCGGGGTCGGAGCCGTCATCGCGCCTCCCCCTCGGGCAGGGCGAGGAACCGGTCCAGCGCTTCGACGTCGACGGGTTGCAGGGTCTCGCCGCTCCGGCGTTCGAGGTAGCCGATCAGCTCGTCGCGGTCGACCACGTACGCCCCGGACGGCGACGGCGCCACCGAGTCCAGGTAGCCGATGACGTCGGCGAGCTCCACCGCGGGAGCGGTGCGCGGGGCCGCCTGCCGATGAGCCGCGTCCGCGGTGCCGTGCGCCGGGAGCCCGAGCGCACGGCGCCGGCGGCGCCGTGCCCTGGCCCAGCGGCCGAGCGTCAGCCGGATCCCGATGAGCAGCAGCAACGCGGCGAGCGCGTTCACCCCGAGCAGCCCCCACGGGTAGGCGTTGAAGCCGGTCGTGAAGGGGACGGACCCCGCGTACCGGCCGCCGACCACGAAGTGGCCGAAGGCGGCCGGGGGCAGCACAACCGGGATCCGGTACGTGGCGGTCTGGCCGGGCCGCAGCGTGCCGGTCCTCGGCGCGTCAAGCGGGCTGTCCGGGGTGCCGCCGGATCCCCAACCGACCACCAGCGGGGCGTTCTCGATGGGGTCGGCGCCGGAGTTGCGGATCCGCAGCACCAGCGTCCGCCGCGGCCGGCCGCCGAAGAGTTCGCCGCGGTCCGGGCTCCCGGTGATCTCCAGGCCGACCACGTCCGCGCGGACCGGGGCGACGCCTCGGTCGATCCGCGCGGTCGGGTGTCCCTCGACGGTGAACGGCGCGGTGGCGGTGACCGGCGCCCCGGCAGCCCCCGGCAGAGTGCCGGCGCGGACGACGCACGGGCACGCGGAGGGCAGCTCCCCCACGGTGAGGCCCGCCTCGAACGTCCCGGTGGGGGCGACCATCGCGGTGACGGCGTGCTCGGTGTCGCAGTCCGCCGAGCCGTGCACCGCGTCGGCGCCGCAGATCTGGACCTGGACGGTCGTGCCCGGCGTCCACGCGCTGCCCCGCACCCATGCGGTCGTGCCCGCGGCGGCCTTGCCGGGCTGGACGCTCACACCGGGCGGCGCCGTCCCGGCGGCGACGGCGGGGACGGGGTGGCCGCACAGGGCAGCGGCGGCGGCGAGGAGCACGGCGGCCGACCGGAGCCTCACAGGAAGACCCCCGTCTCGCGTGCGCCCAGGCCCGCGCGCTCCCGCCAGCGGCGGATCAGCCGGGGCAGCACGGACCACAGGACGAAGACGATCCCCGCGAGCGTGAGCAGCGCCGGCCAGGGCACCGCGGTGAAGCAGGTCTGCGCGCGGACGTCGATGCCGCCGGCGGCGACGAGCTCCACCCGCACGGTGACCGCGTCCAGCGCGGGCGGGTCGTCCCAGGGCAGCGTGATCTCGGTGCGCTCGCCCGGCAGGATCTCCGGGAGGCGCTGGTCGGGCCACCGCTTGATCTCGTGGCCGAACACGCCCGTCGCCCGGACGCGGGCGGTCGGCGAGATCCGCTGGTTGCCGGTGTTGACGACGGTGTAGCGGATCGTCCCCCGCTCGTGCCGCGCGAACGGGACGAGCGGCTCGGTGCGGGCGACGCCGAGGCCGTCGGCGCGCAGGCCGGGCGTCAGCGGTCCGGCGACGCGCAGGTAGACGCGGGCGGCCACGGCCCGCCGGATCCCCACGCGGGCGCCCCCGTCGCGCTGGACGCTCTCGATGGCGGTGTTCAGCGCGACGACGCCGCCGATGTGCTCGCCGGGGGTCGCGTTGGCGGGGACCTTCAGCGTGAACGGGATCTCCTTCGCACCGTGCGCGGGGATCTTCGGGGACGAGGACGTCAGGGAGATCCAGGCGCCGACGTCGCGCGGCTTCTCCTCGGGCGGGCGCAGCGCGAACCCGGCGTCGCGGGGGGTGTTGTAGGCGTCGGCCCCGTACACCCGGAAGGTGATGGGCGCACCGGTCAGGTTGCTGATCCGCACGGAGTCGCGGACGGTCGCGCCGGGCGGCGCGTCGAAGGCGAACGAGGGGCGCGCGGCGGGGGCGCCGCTGCGGTTCGCGGGCTCGACCGACCACGCCCCGTTCCCGGTCGCCCGGCCGGGCGCGGCGGCGGCAGGGCCGGGCGCGGTCAGCGCGGCGGCCAGGCCGACCGCCGCGGCCGCGGCGGCGATCCGGTGTCGGGGGCTCATCGGTCACCTCGAGTCGGGCCGGGCGGTGGGCGGGCGCCCGGCCGCGGGGTTCGGGACGGTCAGGACAGCGTCAGGGTGAGGACGGCGGTGTAGCGGCCGGCGCCGGTCGCGGCGGGGACCTTGAGGCTGACGCCGGCCCCGGCGCCGAACGTGCCGCCGACGATCTGCCCGGCCCCGTCGGGCGCGCTGCACAGCGTCGCCGCGGTGGTGGTGTCGAGCGGCCCGGCGGTGCCGGGGGTCACGGCGCCGGAGCCGGACGCGGCGGTGCAGGCCGGTGTCCAGGTGAGGTTCCCGGCCGGGATCTTCGTGCCCGCCGCGGAGCCGAAGTCGGTGAGCGTGCCGGTGAGGGACCAGCCCGTGGTGCCGCCGCGCGCGTCGATGACCTGCACCTTCTTCAGCGACCCGGTGGCGGTCTGGTCGGATCCGTTGAGGGTGACGGGGGTGAGGTCGACCTCGCCCGGCTCCTGCGACATGGTCAGCGGGCCGCCGTCGACGGTCAGGTTGATCTTCTGCTCGCCGCACTCGTCCACGGACTTGCCGGAGCACTGGCCGGTGGGCGGCTCCGCCTTCGCGGTGACGGTCAGCGGCACGGCCCGGCGCACGGTGCCCTGGGTGACCACGATGGTGCGGGCGCCGGCGGCGGCGGACTCGGCGACGGTCGCCGACGCGGTGAGCTTCCCGGCGGCGTCCACGGAGGCGGTCGCGCCGGTGAGGTCGCCGGCCTTGCAGGCGGCGCCGTTGGCGTCGCACAGGGCGATGCCCGCAGCGCCGGGCCGCCAGCCGGAGCCGGTGATGCTGACGGCTCCGCCCTGGACGACGGTGGACGGGTTGACGGAGGCTCCCGGCCCGCCCTCGCCGACGCTGATCGTCGCGAGGGTCGCGGGGGTCTGCTGGGGCGTGCAGGTGATGGTGGCCTGCGCGCCGGCGTCGGCGACGATCGTCAGGCCGCCGGGGGCGAGGTCCACTTCGCCGGTGCCGGTCAGGGTGAGCTGCCCGGTGACCTCGCCGATCGGGACCGCGCCGTGCGCGGGCACCGGCCCGGTGCGCTTCGGCGCCTCGACCGGCACCGTCCCCGACTGCGCCCCGGAGACGGCGAGCGTCCCGGAGGTGGTCCACGAGTCGATCGGCAGCGGCGCGACTCCGGGCAGGTCGGAGAAGTCGGCCTTGACGGTGACCGTGTCACCGGCCTTCGCCGAGGCCGGTGCGGTGACGCTCACGGTCGCGTCGTAGTCGAACACCGTGCTGAAGATCGTGCACTGGTAGGGGACCCGTCCCGCGGCGGCGTGCGCGGTGCCCGCCGCGGCCACCTGCACCGAGACGGCGCCCGCCGCGGTGACGACCGCGGCCGCTCCGCGCAGGGCCGTGCGTGTGCGTCTCATCGTGCGTCGCTGCTCCTTCCGCCGACCGCTGCGCCGGTCCGTTGTTTCCCATAGGGAAACTGGGTTTCGCAACGTGGACATAGCGAAACCGCATCGGAGCGGCACTGTCAAGGGGCGGGCGCGGGTGGCAACAGAATCGTTTCACTCTGGGGATCGCCGTTTCCCTACCGAAGGGTTACCGTTCCCGACCATGCGCACGGTGCTGCGAAGCCTGGCCGAGCTGGCGATGACGGCCGGCCTCGTCCTCGGCCTGTTCGTCGCCTACCTGTACTGGGGAACCGGCGAGTACACCCATCGGCGGCAGGGCGACCTGCACGACGAGCTGGAACGGCGCTGGAACGCGGCGCGGGTGCACAGGCTCGCGGCGGACGAACCGCGCCGGGAGAAGAGCGGCGCCACCGCCGCGCCCACCGACGGGCAGGCGTACGCGCTGCTGCGCATCCCGAAGTTCGGGCCGTCCTACGAGTACACGGTGGTGCAGGGCACCGGCACGGCCGACCTGCGCAAGGGGCCGGGGCACTACCCGGGCACGGCGGGCCCCGGCGAGATCGGCAACATGGCGATCGCCGGTCACCGCACCACCTACGGCGCCCCGTTCCGGCGCAACGACGAGCTGGCGCGCGGGGACGAGATCCTCATCGACACCGCCACGACGACGTTCGTCTACACGGTGACGAGCCGCACCGTGGTGCGGCCGAGCCGCACGGACGTCGCCGCGCCCGTCCCGGAGCACGCGGGGGCGCGCCCCCGCAAGGCGATGCTCACGCTCACCACCTGCCACCCCGAGTTCTCCGCCGCCTACCGGCTGGTCGTGTTCGCCGAGCTGGCGGGACGGCGGCCGCGCGCCGCCGGAGCCTGATCCCCGTGCTACCGTCTCCCACACCGGAACAGCGTTTCCAAAAACGGGCTTCCGAACAGAGGAGGCGGTCGTGGGGCCGCACACGCACGGCTGGTGGATCCTGCTTCACCTGGTGCTCTTCGTCTTCTGGCTGGGCGGCGACCTCGGGGTCTTCTACTCCAGCCGATACGTCCTCAAGCCGGACCTGACCCCGGCCGCGCGCGCCACCGCGCTCAGCGTGATGAGCGGCCTCGACCTCGGCCCGAAGATCTGCCTGGTGCTGTTCCTGCCGAGCGGGGTGACGCTCATGGCGCTGGACCCGCACGGCGCCGAGCTGTTCGGCGCGCCCGCCTTCGGCTGGTGGCGGGTCGCGCTCGTGTGGGCGTTCGCGCTGGCCTGGCTCGCGGCCACCGTCGCCGACCACCGCACGCACGGGCGCTTCCCCTGGGTGCGGCGCGCCGACTGGGCGGTCCGGCTCGGCCTGATCGCCGCGCTCGCCACCGTGGCCGCCTACACCCTGCTCGCCGACCGGCCGTTCGGCGTCACCACCGAGCCGCGCTGGCTGGGCGGCAAGGTGGCGCTCTACACCGCCGCCATCGCCTGCGGGCTCGGCATCCGCCTGACGCTGCGCCCCTTCGGGCCCGCGTTCGGCGCGTTGATGAACGGCGGCTCCACGCCGGAGATCGAACACGTGCTCAGGCGCTCGGTGGACGGCTGCCTGCCCTACGTCTTCGGCATCTGGGCGGCCGTCCTGGGCGCGGCGGCGCTGGGCGTGCTCAAGCCCGGCGCCGACCTGTGACCCGTGGACCCGGTGCCGCCCGCTCCGGCCGCACCGCCCCCCGGAGCCGTGTCACCCGCTGTGGCCGAGCGCGCCGGACAGGCGCGCGGCGGCCTCCACCAGCGGCGGCGCCAGCTCGGCCATCCGCGGCTTGAACCGCGACAGCGGACCGGCCACGCTCAGCGCCGCGATCACCCGGCCGTCGTGGTCGAAGACCGGCGCGGCGATCGAGGCGGTCCCCTCCTGCCGCTCGCCCTGCGAGGTGGCGTAGCCGCGCTTGCGGATCGCCGCCAGCTCCTTGCGCAGCCGCACCTCGTCCACGATCGTCCGCTCGGTCAGCGCCTCCAGCCCGTGCCGGCCGATCAGCCCGTCGACCTCGGCCTCGTCGAGGAAGGCCAGGATCGCCTTCGACGAGCTGCCGGCGTGCAGCGGGTACGGGATGCCGAGGCTGACCTCCACCCTCAGCTCGTGCGGCGGGACGACCTGATCGACGTACAGCCGGGTGTCGCCGCGACGGATCGACAGCGTCGCGGTCTCGCCGAGCTGCTGGGCGAGGCGGCGCAGCTCCGGGGCGGCCAGCGCGCGCAGGTCCATCCGGGCGAGGTAGGCCCGGCCGAGCGCGATCGCGGCGTGCCCGAGGGCGTACCGGCGGGTGACCGCGTCGACGCTGATCAGGTCGCGGCTGCGCAGCGCGGTCAGGATCCGGTGCACGGCGGCCTTGGTCAGGCCCAGCTCGGTGGCGATCTCGGTGACCCCGAGGTCGGGCCGGCCGCTGCGGCCGAACAGCAGCAGGACGTCCATCGCGCGCTCCACGGCGGCGATCGACCGGCTCTGCCCCTCGCCGTCCTCGGCGGGCGGGGCGGGGACGCTCTGGGAGGTCGCACGACGCGACACGGCGGTTCCTTCCGACGGACCGGGCTCAGCCGCAGTCTAGGCCATCGCGTTTCCCTTACCGAAACGCTCGTCACCGATTCGGGGCGTTGACACCCGCTCCGGGCCATCGTTACCGTGAGCGTTACAGTGTTTCCTGGAGCGAAACGAAGGATGCGATGCCGTGGCGGTCGACGCACAGACCTTCCGGGCGGTGCTCGGCCAGTGGCCGACGGGCGTCGCGGTGGTCACCACGACCGCCGAGGACGGCTGGCACGGCATGACCGCGGGCTCGTTCTGCAGCGTCAGCCTCGACCCGCCGCTCGTCCTGGTCTGCCTCGCCCGCGACATCCGCACGCACGGGCTGATCGAGCACAGCGGCGTGTTCGCGGTCAGCTTCCTCGGCAAGGACCACGCGGCCATCGGGCACCGGTTCGCCGGCCGCGAGCCGGGCGACCGCTTCGCGCGCGGCACCTGGACCGCCGCACCCACCGGCGCGCCGGTGCTGGCGGAGGCGCTCGCCTGGCTCGACTGCCAGGTCGCGCACGCCTACCCCGGCGGCGACCACACCATCTTCGTGGGCGAGGTGCTCGCCGCCGAGGCGCCCCGCCGCACCGCGCCGCTGCTGTTCCACTCCCGCGCCTGGGGCCAGCTCGCCGATCCGCTGCCCGACGAGGTGACGATCGCCGACACCGGGCTCGCCGCCGCGCTGCACCGCAGGCTCACCGCCTCCGGCACCGCGCCCGCCCGTGTCACCGGGGACGGCGCCGCGCGGCTGCTGGACGCGGTCCGCGCCGCGGGCGTCCGGGTCCGGCTGCCGCTCCCGCCCGTCCCCGGCTCCGGCGGCCCTGCGGGGCCGCCCTGGTCGGCGCTGGTCGAGGACGCCGCGTCCCTGGCGCGGGTCCCGCACGGTTCCCCGGTGACGGCCGAGATCGCCGACGGGCCGGACGCGCCCCGGCTGATCGCCGCCGCCCGGGCGCGCGGGCTGCCCGTCGCGGGCCGGGTGCGCGACGTCTTCGACCCCGCCCGGCAGGCCGCGGTGCTCGCCGCCGTCGACCGGCTGCTCGCCGCGGGCTGCACCGAGATCGCGCTCGACGAAGGCGCCGCGGCCGCCTCCCCGCTGGTCGTCCGCAACGTGCTCCAGGAGGCCGTGGCGCTGGCCCGGCCGGTGCCCGTGCGAGTGCGGCTGCGCGAGGCGTGCGGCCTCGGCCTGGCGAACGCGCTGACCGCGATGAAGAGCGGCGTGCGCAGCTTCGACGTGACGCTCGGCGGCGTCGACGGCGGCCTGTGCGCCGAGGACGTGCTGTTCCTGGCCGCCCGGCTCGACATCGCCACCCCGATCGACCGGGCCGCCCTGGTGGCCGCCGCCACGGACCTGGAGGCCGTCTGGGGTTCGGCCCTGCCCGGCCGCACCTACCGGACCGCGTCCTGACCAGCTGAAGGGATCCAGCAGATGACCCAGCCGACGACGCTGACCGGTGAACGGCTCGTCGAGTCGATGACCGATGCCGAGCGGGACCGCGCCGCGCGCGTGGAGGCGGTGCTGCCGCGGCTGCGCGAGACCGCCGCGGCCGCCGACGCGGGCGCCGCGTTCCCCGCCGGGCACGTCGCGCTGCTGCGCGAGGCCGGGCTGCTCGGCCTGGTGGTGCCCGCCGAGTACGGCGGCCTCGGCGGCGGCCTGCGCGACCTGGCCGCCGCCACCTACGCGATGGGCACCGCCTGCCCGTCCACGGCGCTGTCGTACTTCTTCCACAACACCAGCGCCTCGCGCGGCCTGCTGCCGCTGGAGGCGGTCGAGGCCGGCCTGTTCAGCGGCGACGGCGAGGTCAAGCCCGTGCGGGCGTTCGCCGAGAAGGTGCTGAACCGGATGGCCGCCGGGACGTGGATGGCCAACTTCGCCAGCGAGGAGGTGAAGTCGTCGAGCGCGAACATCGCGATCGCCACCACCGCGACCCCGTCCGACGGCGGCTGGCGGCTCAACGGCGTGAAGTCGTTCGGCTGCGCGACCGGCGTCGCCGACACCTACCTGGTGACCGCGCGGCTCGACGGCACCTCCGACGCCGACGGCCTGGCGCTGTTCCTGGTGCCGCGCGAGGCGCCGGGCGTCGCCTCCCGCCAGCCGTGGAACGGCCTCGGGATGCGGGCGTCCAACAACCACGGCGTGACGCTCACCGACGTGTTCGTCCCGGCGGACGAGGCGCTGACGGTGTCCGGCGCGTTCGTGCGGATGCTGCGGATGAGCCGGGGCAGCTTCGTCGGCAACCAGCTGGCGATCTCCGCCTGCTACCTGGGCGCGGCGCAGAACGTCTACGACTTCGCCGTCGAGCGGCTCACCCGCCGGACGTTCGCCGACTCCGGGCGGCCGATCGCGTCCTCGCCGATGCACCAGGTGATCATCGGCGACATGGCCGAGCGGCTGGAGACGGCCTACCTGTGGATCCGCCGCCAACTGGAGCTGGAGACCTCCGAACCGCCCCTGCGTCCCAAGCCCGAGGTCTACGCGCAGTGGCGGATCGCCAAGGGCGACATCGCCGAGGCGTGCTTCCAGGTCGTGCTCGGCGCGTTCAAGGCGTGCGGCACCTCGGCGGCCACGATGGACGGCGTCATCGGGCGGGCGCTGCGCGATCTCGCCATGGGCCTGGTGATGACGTTCCCGGCGGAGCGGGGCAGGCTCGAGGCCGCGCAGATGGTGACCGAGAGCAAGGAGAACGAGTTGTTCGCGAGCGTCCCGAGATGAGCCCGCCGCACCGCGACCTCGTCGCCGGGACCTGGGCCGCGTCGCCCGGAGACGGCCCCGCCCTGGAGGACCCGGCCACCGGCGCGCCGGCCGGCCCCGCCGGGGTCACCGGCGGTGAGCGGGTGGAGCTGGCGCTGGCCGCCGCCGAGGAGGCGGCGGACGGCTGGGCCGCGCGGCCCGCCGCCGAACGCGCCGCCCTGCTGGACGCGGTCGCCGACGCCCTCGAACCGGTGACGGGCGAGATCGCGGCCCTGGAGGCGTCGGCCACCGGCGTCCCGATACGCCAGACGACGCCGCTCGGGATGATCGTGCCGGGGTCGTTCCGGCTGGCCGCCGAGCGGCTGCGCGGCGGGTTGAACGCGACGCTCACCCACGATGACGGCCGCGCGGCCGAGGTGCGGCGGCTGCCGTGGGGCCCGGCCCTGTGCCTCGTCCCGTGGAACGCGCCCGCGCCGATGGCCGCGCACAAGGTGGCCAACGCGCTCGCCGCGGGCTGCCCCGCGATCCTCAAGCCGAGCGAGTACGCTCCGTACGGGAGCCAGCGGTTCGCCGAGGTCGTCGCGGACGTGCTGGCCGGCGGCGGCGTGCCGGGCGGGGTCTTCCAGCTCGTCCACGGCGACGGCCGCACCGGTGCGCGGCTGGCCGCCGACCCGCGGATCCGCGCGGTCTCGTTCACCGGCGGGGCCGTCGGCGGCGCGTCCGTCGCCGCGGCCTGCGCCGCCGGGATCAAGCCGGTGCAGCTGGAGCTGGGCGGCAGCAACCCCCTGGTCGTCATGCCGGACGCCGACACCGGGCGCGCCGCGCGCGCCGCCGTCGACCTCCTCACCACGCTCAACGGCCAATGGTGCCGGGCGCTCGGCCGGCTCATCGTGCCCGAGGGCCGCCAGGACGCGCTCCTCGACGCGATCGGCGAGCGGCTCGCGGCGCTGCGCGCGGGGCCGCCGCTGGACGAGGCCACCGACCTCGGGCCGCTGGTCCACTCGCGGCACCGCGCCCTCGTCGCCGCGCAGCGCGACGCGCTCGGCGGGCGGATCCTCTCCACGACCAAGGTGCCGGACGAGGGCAACCACCTGGCGCCCGCGCTCGTCACGGGCGTGGACCCCGGTGACGCCACCGAGGAGATCTTCGGTCCGGTCGCGACCGTCCACCCCTACCGGACGCTCGACGAGGCCGTGGCGCTGGCCAACGGAACCGCGTACGGGCTCGAAGGGTACGTGAACGGCACCGACGAGGACGCGGCGCTCGCGGTGGCACGGCGCATCCGCGCCGGGGAGGTGAAGGTCAACGGGTCCAGCGTGATGAGCCTGCACGTGTTCGCGCCGCGCCCCGCCTGGGGCGCGTCGGGGCTGGGCGAGGAGGGCACGGCCGAGACGCTGCGCTTCTTCACCAACCCGCAGGTCGTCGGCGTCGAGGACGGTTTCGCGCTGCACTCCCGGGAACCGTGATGGCGCCGGTGCTGGTGGCCGGGGCGGGGCCGGTCGGGCTCACCGCCGCGCTCACGCTGGCCCGCCGCGGCGTCCCCGTCACCGTGCTGGAGGCGGAGCCGGAGCTCGCCGCCGAGTCGCGCGCGTCCACGTTCCATCCGCCGTCGCTGGAGATGCTGGACGGGCTCGGCGTGCTGGACCGGTTGCTGGAGCGCGGCCTCGTCTCCCGCGCATTCCAGTACCGGGACCGGCGCGGCGGCGTCATCGCCGAACTGGACCTGTCGGTGCTCTCCGGCGACACGCCGTACCCGTTCCGCGTCCAGTGCGAGCAGAGCAAGCTCACCCCGATCCTGTGCGACGAGGTACTGGACGCGGGCGGCGAGGTCCGGTTCGGCTCGGCCGTGCGGACGGTGCTGGCGTACGGGAGCGGCGTGGAGGTGACGACCGCGCGCGGCGAGCGGTTCCGCGGCGCCTGGCTGGTCGGCGCGGACGGCGCCGGATCGGCGGTGCGACGCTCCGTCGGCGTGGAGTTCGCGGGCATGACCTATCCCGAACGGTTCCTGGTCGCCTCGACCACGACCGCCGTCGAGGACCTGCTGCCCGGCATCGCCGCGGTGAACTACGTCTTCGACCCCGACGAATGGCTGGTGCTGCTGCGCACCCCCGACCACTGGCGCGTCCTGTTCCCGACCCCGGAGGGCACGCCCGACGCCCGCGAGCTGACGCGGCTTCCGGAACGGCTGCGCGGGGTCGCCGACGCTCCGTGGGACGTCGCGCACGCCAGCCTGTACCGCGTCCACCAGCGCGTCGCCGGGACGTTCCGCGCCGGGCGGGTGCTGCTCGCCGGGGACGCGGCGCACGTCAACAACCCGCTCGGCGGGATGGGGATGAACAGCGGCATCCACGACGCCGTCCTGCTGGGCGGCGCCCTCGCGGACGTCCTGGACGGCGGCCCGGAGGCGGCGCTCGACGCCGTCGCGGCGGCGCGCCGCGACACGGCGCGGTCGTTCGTGCAGCGGATGACCCACGGCAACTGGGAACGGATGCGCGATCCGGCCGGGTACCACGACGAGCTGCGGAGGCTGGCCGCCGATCCGGCCGAGGCGCGGCGGCATCTGCTGCGCACGTCGATGATCGCCTCGCTGCGGGACGCCGCCTGATGCCCGTGGGCGAGATCGTGCGGGAGAACCCGGCCCGGCGCACGGAGATCGTCGGCCGGGTCCCCGCGGCGGGCGCGGCGGACGTCGACCGGGCCGTCCGGGACGCCGAGGCGCGGCAGCGCGACTGGTGCCGCGTGCCGGTCGAGGACCGTGCCGCGGCACTGCTGCGGGCCGCCGACGCCGTCGACGCGATGCCTGGCGTCCCCGAACTGCTGGCCCGCGAGTCCGGCAAACCGGTCGCCGACTGCGCCGGGGAGATCCGGTTCGCCGCCGCCTACCTGCGCTGGGCCGCCGAGCACGCCCCGGCGGCGTACGCCGACCGGGAGACCGACGACGCCGCCGGACGGCTCGTCCTGCGGCACCGCCCGTACGGCGTGGTCGCGGCCATCACCCCGTGGAACGCTCCCGTCATCCTCACGCTGCTCAAGGTGGGCCCCGCGCTCGCGGCGGGCAACACGGTCGTGGTCAAGCCGTCGCCGCTCGCGCCCCTCGCGGTCGGCCGCGTGCTGGAGGCGTTCCCGCCGGGGCTCGTCCGGGTCGTGCACGGCGGCGCCGCGACGGCGCGGGCGCTGGCCGGGCATCCCCGCGTGCACAGGGTGGCGTTCACCGGCGGAGCCGAGGCGGGCCGCGCCATCGGGGCGGCCGCCGCCAAGGCGATCACGCCGGTGCTGATGGAACTCGGCGGCAACGATCCGGTCGTGCTGCTGGACGACGCGGACCTCACCGACGCGGCGATGGACCGCCTCGTCATGGCGTCGTTCGCGACGGCCGGTCAGGTCTGCATGGCCGCCAAGCGCCTCTACGCGCCGAGGTCGCGGCTCGACGAGGTCCGCGACGCCTATCTCGCGGCGGCGGAACGGACCCTGGTGCTCGGCGACCCCCTGCACCAGGGGACCACGGTCGGCCCGGTCATCTCGGCCGGCGCCGCCGGCCGTGTCCGGGAGCTGATCGCCGATTCGGCGCGGCGGGGCGGCACCGTCACGGAGCTGGGCGCCGTGCGGATCGACGTGGAGCGCGGGCACTTCGTCCGGCCCACCCTGGTCACGGACGTAGGCGACGACGCGCCGGTGGTCGCCGGGGAGCAGTTCGGCCCCGTCCTACCGCTGCTGGCCTACGACGACGAGGACGAGGCGGCGGCGCGCGCCAACGCCGGGGACCTCGGTCTCGGTGCCTCGGTGTGGTCGGCCGACGAGGACCGCGCGTTCGCGTTCGCCCGCCGGTTCGACGCCGGCTTCACGTTCGTCAACACCCACAACCGCACCGGGATGGCGCTGCGCGCGCCGTTCGGCGGGGTGAAGCGCAGCGGGCACGGCCGCGAGTACGGCTTCGAGGGCCTGCTGGAGTACGTGCAGACCTGCGCGGTCCACGCGCCCGCCGCGTTCCGCGCGGGCGGCGCCGGGACGGGCGCGGGCGCCTATCCCGCGTGACGGCCGGCCACGGCGCCGCCTCGCGCACCGTTACCCGATCGCGGCGCCGCCCCATTGCCTTCGTGTCTCTCGGCGTGCTTAATAGGGGGGCCACATTGGAAACTCCGTTTCTCTAGCAGAAACAGAGTGGTTGCCCTCGGAGGCAGCATGCGCGCCGTCCACGCCGTCCGGACCCTCGCCGCGGCCAGCACCGCCACCCTCACCCTGACCGCCCTCGGCCCCCTCTCCCCCGCCCACGCCGCCGTCACCCGCGTCCAGACCACCGTCGAGATCCGCTGCGCGTTCACGGTCCTGAACCAGAGCGCGGACTGGTACTTCCCCGCCGGCGACCCGCAGGGCCTGGTGTGGCTCCAGCACGGCTTCGCCCGCTCCAACGACAACGTCGCGGACCTGGCGTCCAAGTACGCCGCGGCCGGCTACCTCGTCTTCACCCCCACCCTTCCGACGGCGAACCTGTACGGCTGCACCCTGCAGAACCTCGGCAACAACACCGACTTCCTGAGCAACGTCGCCGATCTGTTCGCCAAGATGTCCGACCCGTCCGACAAGCTCGGCCGCAGCTTCGCCAAGGCGAAGGCCGCAGCGGGACGGTCCGACCTCGCGCTGCCGGGCTCGCTGGTCTTCTCCGGGCACTCGGCCGGCGGCGAGGCCGTGAGCTACGTGGCCGGACGGCTCCGCACCGACGGCCTGGCGGCGTGGGCGCGGCTGCGCGGCCTGGTCCTGCTCGACCCGGTGAAGTCGTTCATCGGCAACAACCTCGACACCGGGCTGAAGGCGGTCGACGGCACCGGCCGCATGGTCCGCACGATCTCCGGGCCCGACGGCACCTGCAACAACAGCGGCAGCGGGACCGACGCCGTCCAGGCCGACGTGCACGCCCCGTTCGTCGGCGTCCGGCTGACCGACGGCGAGCACACCGACGCCGAGGGCGCCAGCACCGACTCCGTCGGGACCCTCGCCTGCGGCACGCCGCAGGCGAAGAACGTCGAGGCACTGCAGACGTTCGCGGTCGCCTGGGCGAAGGACGCCTTCAACGGCACGCAGACCGCCGCCTACCTGCCCGGCGGGTCGTACTACCAGAGCAGGCTCGGCTCCGGCCTGATCCAGACCCTGGCCGGCGCCTCCTGACCCGTCCGCCTCCGGCGGGCCGCCGGGTCCCGCGGCCGGAAGTTTCCGCCCGCGGGATCTGGCGGAGGGCGCGCCCCGATTGTAGGGTTTTGGAAACAGCGTTTCGCTAGAGGAACCGGGAGGCCCGATGGGTCCGGTCCGGGTGGCCGCCGTCCAGTTCGCGGTGGGCCTCGACGTCCCCGCCAACCTCGCCACCTGCCTGCGCATGGTGGACCGCGCGGCGGCCGAAGGCGCGGGCCTCGTCGTCCTGCCGGAGTTCTGCAACCGCCTGTCCTGGTACACCGACCGCGACGACGCCCGCCGGCACGCCTGCACCCCCGGCGGCCCGTTCCTCGCCGCCGTCGCCGCCCGCGCCGCCGCGCACGGCGTCCACGTCAAGGCCAACGTGACGCTGGCCGGAGGCGGCGGCCGGGTGACCGTGAGCAGCCTGCTGTACGGCCCGGACGGTGCGCTGCTCGGCCGCTCCGACAAGCTCACGCTGATGGGCGCGGAGGGCGACCACCTCGATCCCGGCACCGCAGCCGGCCCCGTCATCGCCACCCCGTACGGCCGGCTCGGCATGTACGCCTGCATGGAGGGCGTCACCAGCGACGTCCCCCGCGACCTGGCGGTACGCGGCGCGCAGGTGCTGCTGAACAGCCTCAACTCGTTCGCCACCGACGAGGCGGACCTGCACGTGCCCGTCCGCGCCGCCGAGAACCACGTATGGGTGGTCGCGGCCAACAAGGTCGGCCCGCTGCTGCCCGCCGCGCTCCTGCCCGCGATCGCCGAGCGTCTCGGCGTGCCGCCGGACCTGCTGGACGGCGCGGGCGAGAGCCAGATCGTCGCCCCCGACGGGACGGTCGTCGCGAAGGGACCGCGCACCGGCGAGGCCGTCGTCGTCGCCGACATCGACCCGTCGCTCGCCGACCGCAAGACCCGCCCGGACGGCACCGACACGTTCGCGGCCCGCAGACCCCGGCTGTACGCCCCGATCACCGAGACGCCCCGCCCCCGCACCGCACCACCGGGCGACGAGAAGGCGGACGCGGCGGTCGTCCGCTCCCCCGACCTGGTGCGGCGGGCGGCGCAGGCGGGAGCCGAGCTGATCGTCCTGCCGGAGCTGGCGTTCGGTCCCGGCGCCGATGCCGGCGCCGTCGTCGAGGAACTCGCCGCCGCGCTTCGCGGCACCACCGCCCATGCGGTGACCAGTGTGCGGGCAGGCGCCGTGCACGCCGCCTACCTGGTGAACGCGGACGGCCTGGCAGGAAGCCAACCGCAACTGCACGCCAGCGCCCGGCATGCCGACTGGGCGACCGAGTACGGCGAGCGGCTCGACGTCTTCACGCTCCCCTGGGGACGGCTCGCGCTCGTCACCGGCGACGACGCCCTCTACCCCGAGGTCTTCCGGCTCGCCGCCATCGCCGGCGCCGACGCCGTCGCGGTCCCGTGCACGCCCGCGCAGGACTGGGAGACCGCCCTCGGCCTGCCCGAACGCGCCGCCGAGAACCGGCTGAACGTCATCGCCTCCGGACCGGAGGAGGGCCTGATCCTGGCGCTCCCCGCCGACTTCACCCTCTGGACGCCCTGGGAGGGCCCGTTCGAGGGCCGCATCAGCCACCCCCTCGTCACCCGCGCCACCGGACCGGTCACCGTCGCGGCGATCCACCCCGCGCAGGCCGTCAACCGGCTCGTCTCCAAGAACACCGACCTGGTCGGCGGGCGTCCCGCGCACGCGGTCGCCGCGCTGGCCGACGACGCACCGAGCGGAGCGCTCCGTTGAAGGAAACCCCCGAACCGAAGGAGAGCCTGCGGCACGTCGAGCAGATGGTGGACGAGTCCCCCGCCATCGACGTGACCGAGACCTTCCACCGTTACAAGGCGATCCTCGCCGGGCTCAAGGCGAGGATCGACGCGCGGTTCGACCTGGCACGCGACCCGTCCACCGAGGCCCTGGAGTCCTACGGGAACCCGCCCGAGAGCCCCGGCGGGAGCCTGGCCGCGTACAGCGGGCCCGAGGTCGACTGGATGGTCCACTCCTGGCTCGGCGACCCGGCGGCCGGGTTCGCCAACCTGCACCTGACGGTCTGGCTCGGCCCGCACGTCCGGGTGCCGCACCTCGGCATCGCGCTGCTGGTCTGGCCCGAGGGCTGGTTCTACGTCGACTCGGTGCCGCGCACCAACCTCCTGGCCGACGGCGCCTACTACGACGCGTACTACGAACCGCTCAACAGCGGCTGGCTGGCCGTGCGCGAGGACAACCCGGAACTGGAGTGGTTCACCAGCCGGGCGGGGTTCATCAGAGCGAGCCTGTCCCCCACCGCGCACTGCTATTCGTTCCCCCGGTCGGACAAGAACATCGACCTGGTCGAGCGGCTGCTGACCGAGCACGTGGACCGCTGGCTCGGCTGGGTCGACGCGGCCGGGCCCGTGCCGGAGGCCGACCGGCCCGCGCTCGCCGCCGCCGACCTCGCGACCCGCCGCAACATCGCCGAACGCGACCCCGCGAACGTGATGGGCGTCCGCTACTTCGGGCAGGAGACCACCGACCGCCTCGTCCGCGCCCTGTGGGGCGGCGACCGAGAGCTGCCGCGCCCGTGAGCGCGTCCGGCGGCACCGGCGTCCGGTCGCTGTGGTGGTCGGCGGACACCGGCGGCGGGCCGGAGAAGGCGCCGTTCGGCACCGCGCACCTGAAGGTGTACTACCCGGCCCGCGCGGAGGGCACCGACGCCGAGCGGCTGTCCGGCGAGTTCCCGCCCGACCCGGCGGGCGCCCCGTACCCGGCCGTCGTGTTCTGCTCCGGCGTGAACGTCGAGCAGGCGGTCTACCGGCCGCTGGCGTCCGCCATCGCCGCCGCCGGCTTCGTCGTCGTGACGTTCGACCGGGTCGCGGAACTGTTCGGCGGCCGGTACGGCCTCACCCCCGGCGTCGACCTGGACGCCGCGCGGCCCGACGCCTACGGCACCCGGCCGACCTGCCCCGCCATCCCCGCCGTCCTCGACGCGCTCACCGGCATCGACCTGCTCAAGGGGGCCCTCGACCTGGACCGGGTCGCGCTCGGCGGGCATTCGGCGGGCGGCACCGTGGTGCTCCAGTCGGCGCGGTTCGTCCCCGGCGTCCGGGCCTGCTTCGCCTACGGGACGCACACCATGGTCGCCACGATGCTGGGCTGGCCAGCCGGCACCGTCCTGCCCGCGCAGGTCAACTGCCCCGTGCTGCTGGGCGTCGGAACGCGAGACGGCGTCATCATGGGCAGCTCCGACCGCTACGGCCAGGACGCACCGTCCGATCCCGTCAGCCGCACCTTCACCGAGGCATTGCACGACCCGCGCGACCTGCTCGCCGTCGTGCGCGGCGCCAACCACTTCGCCGTCGCGGACCCGGTCGACCCGACCGCGGCCCGCGCCTTCCTCGACCTGGAGCCCGAGACCGACCCCGCAGAGGCCCGCCGCGCCTTCACGGACCTGGCCGTCGGCTTCCTGCGCGCCCATGTGCGCGGGGACGAGGTGACCCCGTCCGCCGACCCCGCGCACATCGACCTGCGGCACCGATAGGAGCCACCATGCTCAAGAACTTTTGGTACGCGGTCGAGTTCGCGCACGCGGTCGCCCGGGCGCCGAGGCGGGTGACCTGCCTGGGCCAGGACTTCGTCCTGTACCGCAAGCGCGACGGCGAGGTGGTGTGCCTGTCGGACCTGTGCGTGCACCGGGGCGCGGCGCTGTCGGCGGGAAAGCTGACCGGCGACGGGATCGCCTGCCCGTACCACGGATGGCAGTACGAGCCGGACGGCGCGTGCAGCAGGATCCCCGCGAACCCGCCGGGGCGCGGCATCCCGAAGAAGGCCCGCGTCGACTCCTATCCCGTCCGCGAGGAGTACGGGCTGATCTGGGCGTTCCTCGGCGACCTACCGGAGGACGAGCGCCCGCCCATCCCGCACTTCCCCGAGCACGACGACCCGTCCTTCGCCACCGTGTACGTCGAGATGGTCATCGAGGCCAACTACGAGCGGACGTTCGAGAACGTCGTGGATGCCTCGCACACGCCGTTCGTGCACGGCACCCGGTTCGGTAACCCGGACAAGCCGGAGATCCCCGACTACGAGATCGTCCAGGACGACTGGTCGGCGGTCGCCGACATCGCCCTCAGCCCGCCGCCCGCGAAGGGCCTGTGGAAGCGGCTGTACAAGGAGAGGCCGGAGGAGGTGCTGGTCACCAACGGCTGGTACCTGCCCAACATCGTGAAGCTGCACGTCCGGCTGCCGTTCGGGGACATGATCCTCTACGACCACAACGTCCCCCTCGACCGGAACCGCACCCTCGTCAAGATCGTCGGGTACCGGAACTTCTTCACCGGCCGGTGGGCGGACCGCGACGCGCGCAAACGGATCCTCAGCATCCTGCTGCAGGACAAACCGGTCGTGGAGAGCCAGCGGCCGGAGCTGCTGCCCTACGACCTGGCCGACGAGCTGCACCTGCGCAGCGACTCGCTGCAGGTCGCCTACCGGCGGCGGCGCCGGCAGCTGATGGCCGCCGGCTGGTGGGTCGGCGACGAGGCGCAGCTACCGGTCAACGGCGCGCGCGGCAGCGCGACCGTGATCCCCTCCCCCGCCCGGCGGGAGAACCCGGAGCTGGCCCGCGCCTGGCAGCACCGCGCCCGCGGCGGCGACCCGATGCCCGCGGGCGACGCGGCGTCCGTCGACACCCCGGCGTCCGTCGACACCCCGGCGCCCGCGGCCGAGCCGGTGCCCGCCGGGGAGGCCACCGCCACCGAAGGAGAGAACGAGTGAGCGTGTCTCCGCCCAAGGCACTGAGCGACCGGACGCTGGCGGCGCTGGCCGGCGTCGAGAAGCTGACGACGGTCCTTGAGAAGGACCTCACCGGCCCGATGTCCCCGGAGCCGGTCGGCGCGCTGACGGTGCTGCGCGGCGAGCGGATCGCCAAGGTCGTCCGCATCGGGCTGACCGTCGCGCAGATCGGCATGGACAGCCACATGATCTTCGCGTTCACCGGCGCCGACTCGGCCGTCCCGCACTTCACGCTCGACTCGGTGCAGGCCGGCGGCTACCTCGCGTACCACATCGACCTCGTCCCGCGCGCCGACCTGGGCTCGCATCTGGAGTACGTCAACGCGGTGTACCAGCCGCTCACGCCGGTGTACGAGGAGGTCCAGGAGCGGTTCGGGCCGTCCACCGCCGCGATCGGCCCGCGCCAGCACGCCATGATGTCCCCCTGGATGCTCGTCAACAGGGCCGACGAGGAGCACTTCGCCACCATGGGCACCTATCTCGACCGCTACTTCGAGCACTGGCGCGACCTGCTGGTGAAGGGCGTCCCGGACGACGTCCGCGCCACGCTCGCCGGCACCGACCTCGCCGCGCGCGACGCCCGCAACCGCGCCGCCCTGTTCAGCCCGGAGGTCGACCCGGTGTGGGGGAACGTCGCCCGGCTGCTCGGCGACGAGCAGGCCGAGGAACTGCGCGCCGAACTGCTGACCAACGACCTGCCGGAAGGGGAGCGCGCCGGTGCCTGAGCCCAGCGAGTGGCAGAGCCGGATCGAGGGCGAATGGCACGGCCGCCCGTCGCTGTTCGACGCCACCGGCACCTGGCGCGGATACGAGGACATCCGCCGGTCGTCGGTCTTCGAGGACGGCGTCACCACGTACTACATGGACGGCGGCCTGGAGGGCGGCGGCCCGCTCGCCGGGCGGTTCCGCCTCGGCGCGCCGTTCGCGTTCGGCGTCACCGACTCCGACAGCGACCGCGTCTACACCGGTCCGGACTTCCACGGCACTGGGCAGCCTTACGGCGGGTTCGTCGACGCGCACTACTACGGGCCGGGCTGGCAGGCCGACCTCAATACCTGGAACCACGTCCTGCCCGACGGTGAGACGCAGGTGTACTCGTCCACGCTGTACCAGGGCTGGACGGTGATCGGCTGCTTCAACGGCGTCTACAAGCGCAGCACCGACTACGACACCAACGCCGGGACCAGGGGCGCCATCGACCGGTTCCTCGCGGACGAGACCCGCAGCGGCCCCATCCCGTACATCCTCCCGACCAAGCAGCGCGGCGCGTACAGCGGCACGTGCGAGCTGTGGGGCGCCGACCAGAAACCGGCCGGCGAGGTCACCGTCTCGATCGAGCTGCAGCCGATCGACCTGCTGCGCACCCGCCAGCACGTCACCTGGACCGGTGCCGCCGAGCGGAGCTACTCCGTGGTGGCCCGGCGCGACGGGTTCCGCTCCTTCTACGAGGGGCCGGACGCCTGGGGCAACGCGCAGGCGTTCGGCCGGGCCAACTACCCCGTCCTGCACTTCACCGACGTGTGGAAGGCCAAGGGCCGCGAGTTCATGATCGACACGTCGCCGGGGATGAGCGCCGGCGAGACCCTCACCGTCGTGTACGAGCTGTTCAAGGGCAACGTCCTGCACGGCGTCCTGCACGGCGTGCTGACCTGGGAGGCCGGCGCGTGACCGGGCCGGCGGTGGTCGTCACCGGCGGCACCCGCGGCATCGGCCTCGGCCTCGCCCGGGAGTTCCTGGCGCGCGGCGCCCGCGTCGCCGTCTGCGGCCGGTCGCGGGAGTCGGTCGACAAGGCGCTCGCCGGACTCGGCGACGGCGCGGTCGGCGCCGTCTGCGACGTGGCGGACCGTGACCAGGTGCAGTCGCTCTGGGACACGGCGGCCGGGGCGTTCGGGCGCGTCGACCACTGGATCAACAACGCCGGTGTCTCCACGACGCGCCGTCCGCTCGCCGACCTCCCGCCCGCGCAGCTCGACACCCTGGTGGCGGCCAACCTGCTCGGCGTGATGCACGGCAGCGCCGTCGCGGTGCGCGGGATGACCGCCCAGGGCGGTGGCACCGTGTGGAACATGGCCGGGCTCGGCAGCGACGGCCGCACCGTCCCCGGCCTGATCGCCTACGGGTCGACCAAGCGCGGCACCGACTACCTCACCACCGGCCTCGCCAAGGAGCTCAAGGGCGGCCCGGTCAAGGTCGCGCACCTGTCGCCCGGCATGGTCGTCACCGACCTGCTGACCGTCGGCTACTCCCCCGAAGAGCTGGAGAAGGCCAAGAAGGTCTTCAACGTCCTCGCCGACCGGGTGGAGACCGTGACGCCCTGGCTGGCCGACCGGGTGCTGGCCGGGACGAAGAACGGCGGGACCGTCGCCCGGCTCACCACACCCAAGATCATGGGCCGGTTCCTGCTGGCCGCCGTGCGCAAGCGCGACCTGTTCGGTGCCTCATGAGCGACTACCCGCCCGTGCTCGCCGCCGAGGACTTCGTGCCGGTGGCCCTCACCGCGCTCGGCGTGGCACTGCTCCGCCGCCGGCATCCGCTGCTGCCCGCCGCGGCCGCGCTGATCGTGGCGGGCGGCTTCGCCAAGGCCGCCTGGAAACTGATCGTCGCCGTGGACGGCCCCGACCTGCCCGGGCTGCACGGCGCCCTGTTCCCGCTGCTGGCGACCGGCTTCACCGCGCTGGCGTTCGCGCTGTCGCGGGAAGCGGCCCGCCCGCCGCACCCCGCCGCGTTCGCCGTCCCGCTCGCGGCGGCGCTCGCGGCCTCGGCGGCCTTGCGCGACACCTGGCCCGCGATGGTCTGGACGATCATCGCCGTGACCGTCGCCGCTGTCCTGCTCCTGCGCTCCGCCGCGCGCGCGGGCGACCGGCTCGCGGCGACCCTGTTCGGCCTCTGGCTGGCGGGGCAGTACCTGCTCGGCCCGATGGCGGCGCGGGCCGAGCAGTCCATCGCCCTGCAATGGGTGGAGCAATCCTGCAACACGCTCGCCCAGGCGGCCTTCGCGTTCGCCGCCTGGCGGCTCACCACGACGGCCCGGAGCAAGGAGGGAGTCGCCGCATGACGGACGCACTCGGCTGGCGGCGCAAGTTCGGCGTGATCGCACCGTCCACCAACACCATCGTCGAACCCGACTTCCACCGGATGGGCGTCCCCGGCGTGACGTCCCACTTCTCCCGCATCCACATCCGCGACCAGAACATGGCCGGGGACGCGGGCATGGAACGGCTGCTGGAGCAGATCCGCGACGAGATCGGCGCGGCCTGCGAGCGGGTCCTGACCTGCGAGCCCGACTACATGGTGATGGGCATGTCCGCCGAGACGTTCTGGGGCGGCGTCGAGGGCAACAAGCAGTTCGTCAAGCAGATCCACGACATCACCGGGCTGCGGGTCGCGACCGGCGCCGAGGCGTGCGAGCGCGCGCTGAAGCTGCACGGGGCGCGGCGCATCGGCGTCGTCACCCCCTACCAGCCGGTCGGCGACGCCAACGTCCGGCGGTTCTTCACCGAGATCGGTTTCGAGGTCGACCGGATCATCGGCCTGAAGTGCCCGACCGCCGTGTCGATCGCGCACGTCACCGAGGCCGAACTGCGCGCCGCGTTGCGCACCCTCGCCGAGGGCGAGGTCGACGCCCTGGTCCAGTGCGGCACCAACCTGTCGATGGTCACGACGGCGGACGAGGCCGAACGGTGGCTGGACCTGCCCGTCATCGCCATCAACGCCGCCACCTGGTGGATGGCGCTCCGCGACAACGGGATCGACGACAGGGTGTCCGGCGCCGGCTCCCTGCTCCGCGACCACTGAGCCGGCCATGACCAGAGGCGGTTACGTCGACACCGGGTGGGGCCAGGTCCACTACCGGATCAGCGGCGAGTCGGGGCCCTGGATAGGCATGTTCCACGAATCTCCCCTGTCCTGCCGCGTCTACGAGCGGGTGCTCCCCCTGCTGGGCCGGCACGCCCGCGCCGTCGCCTTCGACACCCCCGGCTACGGCGCGTCCGCCCCGCCGCCCGGACCCCGATTCGAGATCCCCGACTACGGTCGCGTGCTCGCGGAGGCGGCTGCCCGGATCGGAATGGAGAGACCCGTCCTCGGCGGCGTGCACAGCGGCGCGTCCCTCGCGCTCGCGGCCGCCGCCCACCTTCCTCCGGCCGGCCTGGTACTGAGCGGCGTCCCGCTGTTCACCCCCGAAGAACGGGCGCGCTTCATCGCCGGCTGGACCCCCAAGGCGCCGCTGGACGACCGAGGCTCCCAGTTCGCCTGGGCCGTCGAACGCTACCGTCGCACCTGGGGGCCCGACCTCCCCGGCGAGCTCCTCCACCTGGCCGTCGTCGAGCTGATGCGCGTCGCGGACCGGTACGACTGGGGCTACCAAGCGGCTTTCCGGTACGACCCGTCCGAGGCGCTCGCCGCGGTGGACGCGCGAATCCTCCTGCTGAACGCCGAAGGGGACAGGCTCGCCGCCAAGGACGCCGCCGTCCTCGAACTGGCGCGCGACGCCCGCCTCGTCGTCCTGCCGGACTTGCCGGGGCAGCCGCACCTCCGCGCCCCCGCCGCCTTCGCCGCCCACCTCATGGCCTTCACCCAAGAGGTGAACAGAACCACCCCGAGCTAACCCGACCGCAGTGCCTCGTACGCGCAGGTCAAGCGGCATGTTCGTACTCGTTGACGATTCCGCCCGAACGTTGCCTTCTTCGGATGGTTCAGGTCGGCGATCCGGTCTGCTTCGTTGATCGGAGGAGGCAGCGGCTTCAACGGGCGGGCGTTGGAGATGCCCTGATGCGGGCGATGCTGGTTGTACCGCTGCAGCGGCCTCCACTGCCGCCGAATATGATCTTGTTCGTCGTTGAGCACCTTCAACCTTGCGGGCAGCAGCAGGGGGAGCCGATTGGGGAGCCACCGTTGGTGGACTCCCCCGGACCCGCCGCGACTCCCCCAGGGCGCTTCTGCAGGTGAGAAGCTCCCCGATCGACTTCCATCGACCTTGATCGACTGATCTGCTGTGCCTGGGGGTCAAGGGGTCGTGGGTTCAAATCCCGCCGTCCCGACAGAGAAGTACCAGCTCAGAGGCCGTTTCCTCCAACCGGAGGACCGACCTCTTGATCGTTTGTTAGCCGTTCGTTAGTGAACCCAGCCGCCCCTGGCGGCACTCACCCGGTTCACACAGGACCAGAAGAACCGGCCCCGGCCCGATCCACCCCACCGGATGTCCACACGTCCCGGACCACCGGCCTCGTGATCATCATCCGATCCGAGCACCGTCGACCACCCAGGTCGGACGACCCGGGCCGCAGCGCCGTCGCGACGAACCAACGCCCCGCCGCGAGTAGCAGGTTCGTCCGCCACCAGCCTTAGCGACGCATGTAGGCGCGGCTGGGCCAATCGACAGTCGCCCCTCCGCGCGCTTCGGGGACATCCAGCCCGGCCGCGATGAATGGTCAGCAGGTCGGACAGTTCAGTGACAAAGAGCAGCAGGTCACCAGTCGGAGCCCGTTGCGAGAGGGTGGCCACAGCTGTGTCGGCACAGCGGCGGGCTGGTCAGGGCCCCCTTCGCGGGTGGTGCCGGTGTGCCGTCATGACGGCACGACGGCGGCGAGGCGGTCCCATCGCCGTCTCGACGCGGGCGAGCAGGTAGGGCGGCAGGGCCCGCACCACGGCGGCGGCCGCAGCCACCAGCTCGCCCTGCGGCCGCCGCCAGCCGCGGCGACGTGCCGCGGCAGCCCAGATCCTGCAGGGCGTCCACGTAGGACGTCCCGGGGACGTCTTCCTCGCCAGCCAGGACGTCCTGAGGGATCCCCGGGACGTCCTGCCGCCAGGCGGCATGGCGAGCGCGCACCGCTGCCGGGCGAGCCGGGCGGGAGGCGGCCGAGATCTCCGACCGCGTCGCCAGCGGCGGCCTCGGGATGAGGAGCTGGGACTCGGATCGTCTACCAACACCATCTGGCCACCAGCACCCTCGCCGCATAACGATCACGAACAGGTGTCCACTTCACGGGCAAGGCCCGACCGGACCTTCATGGTTCCGCGCCTCCGCCCCTCCATGGCGGATGCCTCAGGTGATCAGGCCGGCGCTGGTCAGCCAGATGTGTTCGCATGTCGCCGACGCCTCTTGGAGCTTCTCGCGGGATTCCTGTGAGGCGTGGTAGAAGGTCCGCTCGATCATCCAGCACAGGGCGCGTGCCATCGCCGAGGCCTGGTCCGGTTCAGTGCCGGCCTGGATGCCGGCGCGTTCCAGGACAGCGGTGATGGCTGCGATGAACAGGTCGGCCGTGTGGTTCCACAGCTCGCCGATCTCCGGCACGGTCAACGACAGGTCGATCGCCGTGCGCATGACCAGGCCGTGCTCGTTCCACAACTCGACCGTGCGCTGCATGGCCGCCGCGATGGCCTGACGCGGTTCCTCCGTCTGCGCGGTGGCCCGGGACCGTTCCCACAGGTGCTCGACGGTCCGGGCCACGAGCGCCGTGACCACTTCTTGTTTGGAGCCGAAGTAGAAGTACAGGGCACCACGTGTGATACCGGCGCCCTGGGCTACGTCGCCGACGGTCATGGCGTCGTAGCCCTTGTCCGCAAGCAAGGCCTCACAGGTGTCGAGGATGGCCCGCTCCCGGACATCGCCCTTGCGTTCGGTGGCGCGACGGCCGCGCGCTGGGTGGTGGCCGGGCATCAGAGCTGAGCGCCCTCGGCGAAGTCGGTCGTACGGGAGAGCGCCTCCCACGCGCGGATGTCCTCGTCCACGGCCGTGCGCGCGGCGGTGACCAGCCGCAGCGCGTCCGAGCCCAGGACGAGGTGCGCCGGCGGCTGCTCGACCGAGGTGATGTGCACGACCGCTTCGCCCGCCTTGGCCGGATCGCCCAACTGGTTCCCGCTGGCCTTCTGCCGCGCTTCGCGGATGGGGGTGAACAACTCGTCGTAGTCGTCGATGGTCCGCGCGGCACGTGTCATGGACCGTCCGGCCCAGTCGGTGCGGAAGGAGCCGGGCTCGATCGCCGTCACATGGATTCCGAACTGCGCGACCTCCTTGCCCAGCGCCTCAAGGATGCCCTCCAGGGCGAACTTGCTGCCGCAGTAGGCGGACATGCCGGGCACGGCCATCAGCCCGCCCATGGAGGTAACGGCCATCAGGTGTCCGCGGCGACGTCGGCGCATGTGGGGCAGCGCCGCCTGCAGGGTGGCCACCGCCCCGAACACATTGACCTCGAACTGCCGCCGCACCTCGGCCAGCGAGGTCTCCTCGAAGGTGCCCTCCAGGCCGTAGCCGGCGTTGGCGACGACGACATCCAAAGGGCCGACGCTCTGCTCCACCTCCGCGACCACACCGGGCACGACGTCATCGTCCGTCACGTCCAGCAGGCGACCGTGAGCGTTACCGGGCCTGAGTGCTTCGAAGGCCCGCAGGTCCTCCTCGGAGCGGACTGTGCCGACGACGGTGTGCCCTGCGGCCAGGGCGGCCTCTGCGAAGGCACGTCCGAGGCCCGTGCTGACGCCCGTGATGAGCCAGTTCTTCTCTTGCACTGTTCCTCCAGAGAGGTATCGCGAGGAGCCGTAACGCTCCCTCCACGAAAAGTCTACACGGTGTCGATTTTTACCGTCGCAACGTCGATTCTGGTAATGCTCGCGGGATGGGGTACTCAAGGTCATCCGCGTGCCGCGCACCGCCCGAATCGGCGCCGCCGAGGCCCAGCAGCCAGCCCGTCAACCAGAACCGCACCCCGATCAGCACGGGGACGCCAAGCGAGGGCCGGGAGAAGATGCGGGGGGCCTGACCACCGTTAAGCCGCCACTCGCCTGTCGGTCAAACGGCGGCCGCACTCGAC
This sequence comes from Spirillospora sp. NPDC000708, assembly GCF_040299565.1. Lineage (NCBI taxonomy): Bacteria > Bacillati > Actinomycetota > Actinomycetes > Streptosporangiales > Thermomonosporaceae > Spirillospora > Spirillospora sp. NPDC000708. Next base: position 8,002 of record NZ_JBEPCJ010000014.1, on the reverse strand, counting down.
CAGGGCGTGACTGTACGACGTGGCCACATCTCGCCGAAGACGGCTGGTCCGACCCCATGCTCATGGCGCTGTCCGGACACCGGAACATCCGCAGCAGCCGATGCCGCAACTCCTGAGCCAGCCCATCGAGCCACTCAATAGCGCGCGCCGCCGCCTGGGCATACCAGCGAAGCTGCTCGACCAACTCACCAGAGTTCAACGCCGCAACCGCCTGATTGAGATTCACCCCAACCCGCTGCACCTGCCCAGCCGCCAGCAACACCGCCGCCAGCGCCTCCCGCAGCACGGCGTACTCCAACACAGCGGTGCCGCCCTCCGAGCCGAAGACCGTCGACGTTGCTGGCGAACTGGGTGGCCCTCGGGCCTGTCTGCCTGGTGGTGTCGGCGGCCGGGCCCGGGAACTTGCTCGTTGCGGCTAGGGCGAAGACCGGATCCGCGTCGACTACGCCGACCTGACCACCGTCACCCCTGAGGTCTACACCACCGATGTGGGCGTCGACAGCGGCGGACATCCCGTGCAGACCATCCCCAACCGCGCCTTGGAACGCGAGAAGTACGCCCGGTTGCGCGGCGAGCTCGACCGGCGTCTCACCGCCGCAGGCTGTACCACCTGACCATCCCCCGTGTGATCGCTCGAGAAGACCGATCGGCCCAGGCCGCTCGGCGCGGCCACGGCGTATGAGCGCCTCCGTCAGCCGAACAGGTCATCCGCCCCCACGGGTCAGCGACTCGCGTTGCCGGCGCGCGGGCCGACAACGGGCCACCCGGCGCGGTCTAAGCGGTCGCCGTCAGCTCTCTGCGACACGATGGGGTCCGGCAAGACGCCTGCAGGCACGTCGTAACAGTGACGGCTGGGCGACACGCTGCCGTGCGCGCCGGTGCCGCTGACCCGCGGTGACGAATACGCTGCGGCGGTGGCAAGTCTTTCCTGGCGACACCCGACGATCACTCCTGAAACCCACCAGGCGACCTCCTTCGAGATCTTCTTCGACCTGGTCTTCGTCTTCGCGATCACCCGCGTCGTCTCGTTCATGGCACACTCGCCGTCCGCACCGGCACTGGCCCGCGGGCTTATCCTGCTCCTGTTGCTCTGGTGGTCCTGGGCCGCCTACGCCTGGCTCGGCAACCGAGTGCACGCCGACCGCGGCGTCATCCGAACCGGGATGCTGATCGCGATGGCGGCATTGTTCGTCGCCGCACTCGTCATGCCGGACGCCTTCAGCCACCACGCCGCCACCGTCGACGCGCCGCTCGTCCTAGCGGTGGCCTTCAGCGTCGTACGGGCGATCTACCTCGGACTGCACCTGTCCTCGGCGGGAGATGATCGGAGGTTGCGCGCCCAACTCCTCCTCGACGCCATCCCTCAGACCATCGCCTTGGCCATCCTCCTCACCGGAGCCGTGCTCGGCGGAACCTGGCAGACCGCACTGTGGGCCACCGCGTTCGCCATCGACTTCGGCGGCGGCAGGATCGCCTCCGGCCTGGGCGGCTGGACGATCCGCAGCGCCGCTCACTTCGCCGAACGGCACCGCATGGTGCTGATCATCGCGCTCGGCGAGTCCCTGGTCTCCGCCGGCGCCGGCGGAGACCTGACCGGGACCGCGGCGCTCCTCGCCGCGCTGGTCGGGTTCGTCGCCGTCGTCTGCCTGTGGCTGCTCTACTTCTCCAGGGTGGCGGACGCCGCCGAGGCAGCCCTCGAACGCGCGTCCGGTGCGCGCCGCGCAAAGATCGCCCGCGACGCCTACACGCTGCTGCACTTCCCCCTCATCGCGGGAGCCGTCTACATCGCGCTGGGCGTCCACGAGGTCCTTTCGGGGCTGTCCGGCGACTCCCCCGATACAGGCCGGCCTCTGGAATGGGGCGCTTTGACCGCCCTGTATGCAGGGGCCGCCGTCTTCCTCCTAGGACGAGCGGCGTTCGTCAGCCTCACCACCCACTCCGGCCAGCCCGCACCACTGATCGTCGCCGCAGTGCTCCTCGCGCTGATCCCCCTGGCTCGACTTCTGCCCGCGATGGCCGCACTCGCTCTGGTTACCGCCCTGCTTGCAGCGCTGGTCGCCTTCGAGCAGCGAACAGGTGAAGTTCAGAGAGCCTGAGGCGGTGCAAGGCGCGGCAGCACGGCAATGTCCGGGTCACCAGTTGTTCACCGCGGTGAACTGCCAGCGGACCGAGGATCCCGGCCTCGTATCGCTAATCCATTGTCGCAACCGCTGAGCGCGGGCCTGGCAGACCTGATCGGGGGTGAGCGCCGGGCGCCGACTGAGGCGCCGCCCGCGGGCCCGCGCGGCCTCCAAGCCCTCGCGGGTGCCCTCCACGATCAGCTCACGGACGAACTCCACCAGGGCCGCGAACACATGAAAGAGCATCTGGCTGCCGGGCGTGGTGGTGTCGATCGCCTCATGCAGCGACCGGAACCTGATCCCGTGCGTGCGCAGCCCGGCGACGATCGCGATGAGGTTCTTCAGCGAGCGGCTCTGGCGGTCCAGCGACGGCACCACCAGGGTGTCGCCGCGCCCGGGCGCGCTCCAGCGCCTTCCACAGCTCGGCGCGCGGAAATGTGTTTGCGGGAAGTCGAACCGGCGGGCGGCGCGCGTCTGAGGGGTGTGAGCGAGCCCAGTGAACCGGCCCCGGATCCGGGAGCCGGCGGAACCAACCAGCCGGCGCAGCCGCCGGCCAGTGCCCCGGCCTGCCGCCGGCGCCGTGTCCGGGTCGTCCCGCCGGCGCCGTGTCCGGGTCGTCCCGCCGACGCAGGAGCAACTCGACGCGTTATCGGCCGGAGAACGGCTGGAACTGATGGACAAGCGGCGAGCGGGGCGGCATCAGTGGTTCAACACCAGCGGCATCCTGCTGACGGTCGTGCTCACCGCGCTCGGCCTGTACTTCACCCGGCAGACCATGGTCAGCAGCCGGCAGGGCCAGATCACCGACCGGTACACCAAGGCCGTCGAACAACTCGGCTCCCCTCAGCAGGAGGTCCGGCTCGGCGCCATCTACGCGCTTGACCGGCTCGCCTCCGATTCCAGCCGCGACCACAACACGATCATGGACGTCCTGGCCGCCTACGTGCGCGTCCACGCCCCCGCACCCAGGACCCCGACACCCCGCGAGCCCACCGCCGACGTCCAGGCCGCCCTGACCGTCCTGGTCGGCAATGACCGGACCCGCCAGCCCCATCCACTCGACCTGCACGCGGTCCGGATACCGGATGCCGACCTCGCCAGTTCCGCATCCAACAGTGCCCGAAGAGACACCTACTTCCACGGCCCCTATCTCACGGTCACCCAGCTGCGGCACGCGGGCTGGTACGTGGCGGACCTGCGCGGCGCGATCCTGGAGAACGCGGATCTGAGCGGTGCCGCCCTGGGAGCCGCCGACCTGGGCAGCAGCGACCTGCGTCACGCCGTCCTGCGCAACGCCCACTTGCACGGCGCGCGACTTCACGGTGCGGACCTGACCGGCGCACAACTGAAAGGCGCCGACATACGCAGCGCCGACCTGACCCACGTGCTGGGCATGACACCGGACCAGATCCGCCAGAGCGCCCTGACCGACCCCACCACCCGATTCTGAAATCCACGCCAAAGCCCACCGCCCGCAACACGGCCGGCATCGCCGGTTTGAGAGATAGAGGCATGCTGTCATGACGGTGTGACGACATTCGCGGGCGGCTCCGCAGGGCTGGACGCCAGGTGGGCGACGCTGCTGCGAGCACAGAACGTTCCGCTCGTCGACACCGACGCCGAACTGGTGTCCACCGCGACTACTGCCATGGCACCGTGGTGAGCCGTACGGGGTTCGGTGACGGCGGTTGGCGTTGGTGTGTTGGTTAACGGCAGTGGTGGGCCTCGTACTCGGCAGGTGGCACGTCGCCGCGATCTGAGCGATCGGTCGGTCGGACTCCAGCGCCAGCCGCACGGCCCGGTCCCGAAGTTCTAGCGGGTATTTGCGTGGTGCTGCCATCGACAGTCATTCTCCTCCCCGCCAGCCAGGACCATGACTGGCTTGAAGGACTTCACCGAACCCGGGGCACCTCATTTCGGTGCTGCACGGGCTTTGTCTGTATGGGGGCTCGGCCGGCTGCCCCTTGCCAGGCATGGCGCCGCGCACCCAACGAAGGGCTGTCGATCGGGAACGCCGTCTGGCACTGGGCGGAGTCATCCATGTGCTAGCACCATGCCGATGTTGCTCGGTGAGGGGCCGGCCACGGTCGAAGCCCGTGTGGTGAGGGTGGCCAGAACCCTGGTCAGTGCTCTGACCGGTTCTGAGTCCGCCGATCCCTGCTGTTCGAGCCGCGCGATCGCCGCCAGTACGCAGACGCAGGCGTAGACCAGTTGGGTGGGGGTGACCGGACGGTCTCGGCTCGTCGGTGGGCCGGCCAGGTGCCAGACCCCCTGCAGCAGCATGACGACGCGTCTCGGGAGCGGGCTGGCGTTTCGTGCTCGCCGTTGAGTAGACGGTTGAGTACGGCTTGGGGGTCGTCCGCAGGTGAGTTGAGGTCGGGCATGTCGTCCAGTTCAGCGGCGAGGAAGTCGTGAAGACCAGTGAGTGATGCCGATGAACGGCTTCCGTCTTGGCCCGAGGCTGGCGCGCCGATGCCGGCGAGGTACCAGCTGATCAGTTCGGCGCACGCGTGCGCCGGGTCTGCAGCATGTACTCGGCCTGGGTGACCACTCCGACCGTCTCCATATGCTGGCCCGAAGAGCGCACCCGCCTCCGGTAGCCACGGCGCGACACCCGGCCAGGCGGCGGCCCGGCCCGCTACGGGGCGTTGGCCAGTACCAGCCCCAGCACCGTGAACGCCAGCGCCGGCAACACCCACGCCAGCATCCACTTGTCGTTGTTGAGGATCTGCTTGCCGGCGACGGCCGCGGCGACCGCCGCCAACGCCGCCGGTAACGTCCCGAACGCATACCTGGCCGTCCGCACCACACGCTCCACAATCCCCGCCTCCGGCCCCCGTCCAACCGACAACACGGCCCAACCCCACGCCTGCGGTGATGCTGGACAGGTCTGACACACGGTAAGCCGAAGTCCTTGTTCGTAGCGTCAGCATCAGACCTTGTTCACTCGGCTCTCTGCCAGGTGCCGTCGGAGGCGTAGTAGGCAGGGTCGGTGTAGGAATGGGCCGTGGCATTGAGCTGGAAGGGTTTGCCGACGGGTGAGAGGATATCGGCGGTTCCGGTCGAGCTTCCCTGGCTCCAGTCGAACTGGAGCTTGTAGGTGAACAGGAACTGCTTCGGCGAGGTGTCGACCACGTTGATCACAAAGGTCTCGGTATCGGATCCCGAGACCGTGTACGCCTGGTCGACGGGCACGCCGCGGGATTTACCGGGAGTGAGCAACTTCAACTGTGGGACCGGCTGGCCGAGGTCGGCCCGGTAGTAACGAGGTGACACCCCGTTGCCGCAGCCGATTCCGTTCGTCACGGTCAGGCCGTGAACGGCCGGGGCCTTGTTCAATACCGTGAGCCTCAGGTCCCGGAGGACCACCTGGCTCGCGCCGCGTGCCTGGACGGTGACGGTGTAGGCGACCGTGTCCTTTTCCACGCCGCCGTGGCGGAGTGCCCACAGGTCGCCGCCGGCCATGTCGGCGACGCTGACGTCATGGTACGGAAGGGCCGACAACGGCTTGGGAAACGTCCATTGGTGACAGTGGTTGAGGTCGCCCTGGGACATCGTCACGGTCCAGGCGATCGGAACCGGCTTGGCGGTCAGGCCGGCGGCGCCGCTCGCCTTATGGATCTGCGTGGTGAGCAGGTTCTGGATGATCGGCACCGCCGCCGCGGTGACGGCTGCGGCGACCAGCGAGACGGTCCAGCCGATCGGCCGCTTCCACCACGGGGGTTTCCGTCCGGCCTGATCGGCCTCCCGCGATGCGTCCTGAGTGGATCTTTGTGGCGGCGCGGCCGATTCCGAGTTCTGAGATTGTCGGCGTTCCGTCTCACCGAACCGCTCCTCGGCCATGGCCCCGCCCCCTGCCCTCCGCAGCGTAAAGATCTCCAGCCGATTTTTGACCTTACCTGAGAAGTGCCGGTTATATTTGCCGCCGGGAGATTCAAGGGGGAAACGACATGAGCGGATCCCGCTCGAAACAAGATCCACTTAAACCGGCACCAGCATCGAGGGGCGGCAGGTGGCGCAGCATGCTACCGCTCGTCGGATTCGTCATTGCCGGCGTGGCGGTCGGGCTGGTCGCGGCCCTTGTTGTTCCCCGGCTGATGCCCTCGCCCGACAAGAAGACGGCCGCCGCTCGGAGCCCGGTCTCGTCAGCGGCAGGTCGCTTCCAGCGGGTCCGTACTCTGCAGTTTCCTCACGAGGTCGAGTCGGTGGCCTTCAGCCCCGACGGTTCCCATTTGGCCGTCATGGCCGGGACCGGCCAATTGACGACGATCCAAATACTGGACACCTCGTCCTGGCATACCAATTCTCGCATTCCCGACGCGGAGGCTCGGTTTCTGGCCTATAGCCCGGACGGTCGCCGCCTGGTGACCGACGGCATGGCCGGTGCCCGGCTGTGGGACCCCGGAACGGGCCGCCCGGCAGGCGATCTCTCTCCGGGAAGCGACATCGACGGCCGCGGGCCGGTCGCCTTCAGCCCAGACGGCTCGACCTTGGCCCACGCCCAGTCCGTTGACGCCCAGACCGGTACGGCCGCACGTACCGAACTGCACTTCTGGAACACACGGACCCTGGCGACCGCTCGCACGTACGCGTTCGCAGGGGGCGGGCAGAACCGGGCCGCCGAGGCACATGCCATCGCCTACAGCCCGGATGGTTCCGTTGTCGCCGTGGGCGGGCAGTACCTGACCTCCGCATCCGGCAGCGCCCAGGTCGAACTGGTGAGGACTGCGGAGGCGACGGCGTCCAGGACACTGGTCACCAGCTTTTCTGACAAGACCGTGAACCTCAACGCCGCCGTGCAGTCCGTGGCGTTCAGCTTCGACGGACGGACGCTCGCTGTGTCGACCTGGGACGGTCAGGCAATGAACGGCGTGCGTCTATGGGACCCGTCCAGTGGCCGGCTGGTCACCACCGTCACGGCGGATGGCGGCGGCACCGTGACCTACAGTCCAGACGGACGGTTGCTCACCTTCGGCACCGCGGACGGCGATGTGGTCGAGGTCTGGGACACCACGCGGCGCCAAGCGGTGACGACACTGCAACTGGGCCAGAACGCCGACGGCACCCCTACGTACAGCGGAGGCCAGCAGTTCGCCCCGGACGGGCGGTTGCTCGCAGTGCCGGTCGGCTCCACCGTCCAGTTGTGGTCGATGCCGGGCGGCCCGGCACCGCGACCCAGCGCGAAGAAGAACCCCATCACGGCCACCGACCCCATCACGGCCACCGACCCCAGTGCGAGCCAGAGCCCGGCCACCTCCGCGACGCCCAGCGCGTCGGGCACACCCACGGCCGGCGCGGGCGCAGGAGCGGGCGCACGGTGCGGCGACGCCGGCACCGGCCCGACCAGCGGAAGGCTTCAACTGATTATCAAGTCCGGGACCGCGACCTGCGCCCAGGCACGGAAGGTCCTCAACGACTACCGCGCCTCCCGCAACCGGCAGGGCTCTGGCGGTTTTGCCACCGTGAACGGCTGGAGCTGCGGCCACAACAGCATCGCCGGATACCAGCAGTCCGGCGAACTCGAAGGCTGCCAGCGCGGCCCGGACGCCTTCGAAACCCGCACCGACCGGTGAGGCCCACTCAATCCGATCATTGGCCGGCGATGCGCTCCTGCACACCGACTACGCACCCGCCCGGCAAGGGCGCACGAGCAACCGCGAGGCTCCGGGAGAAGGGCGTTTACCCCGGGAGCCTCCCGGCGCGCTGACCTGCTTGATGATCCCGTTCCGGGGTGTTGCGGTCATGACCCGTGAAGGCGGGTCAGGCTTCGACGGCCTCAACCGCCCCCTGGTCATCTTGGCCGTGGGCGCGGAATCGGCGTACGTGCGGAGACATGACCGCACAGGAGGTGGCGCCGAGGATCAGCACGGCGGCTCCGGCGG